>CAZVOI010000675.1:0-16733 GCA_964628275.1 uncultured Acidobacteriota bacterium
TCGACCGCGTATCCGAGGTTTCGCGAGGCCACCGTCACCGGCCGGTCGCGCCAACCGAGCGGGCACCAGCCCACGTAGTCGTTGCCCACCGACCAGGTGACCCAGGCGGGGCCCCAGGTCGAGCCCGGGATCCAGTACCAACCGAGCGACGCCGAGTTTCCCCAACGGCCGTAGTGTGACGGCGCCCAGCCCCAGATCTCGTTCGGAACCCAGGTCCAGCCGTGCTGCGACCAGGTCCAGCGCCCGTCGAGGTAGGGCCGCCAGCCGGGCGACACGCGAGGTCGCCAGACGTAGCCGACCTCGGCTTCGAGGTGCCACGAGCCGTGGCCGCGCAGGTCCTCGGCGAATGGCGCCACTTCCGCCGGCAGATAACGAGCCTCGTCCGCGGCCCAGTCGGCCTGCCGCTCGCGCGCCTCGTCCCAGCGCGCGAACTCGTCCGCCTCGCGCCGGTCGATGCGCGCCGGGCGAGTGGGGTCCTCGCCGCGCCGCGCCAGCGTGCTCTCGCCGGCTTCGACGCGCACGCTGCGAACACCGTTGTCGAAGCCGGCGCGCCCTGCATAGACCGAGAGCCGCGTTTCCCCGGGGCCGAGGTCGATTCGCGCCACGCTGACGCCGCGCGCTTCCACCAGGCCGGCGGGCGTCTCGATCTCGAAGTCCGGCGCCCCGCGGTCGTCACGGCCATGCAGGTACAAAGCCCCTGACCACAACCGCAGAACGACCCGGCTGCGTCCCCGCTCGTCTTCGCTGGCCATGAAGTCGAGCTTGCTGCGCTCGTCCAGCCGCACCAGGCTGCCGCCCCCGAACTGAAACTCGATCCGGCCGGTCTCGTCAGTCCAGACGCGATCCCCCGGCAGAAACGGCAGATTGCGGAAGGCCTCTTCCGCACCCGGTTCCGAAGACCTTTGGAGCGTTACGCCGCCCTCGGTATGCCGAATCCGTCCCTGGGCGTCGTCCGAGGCTGCTGCCGGAAAGGCCAGCAGCAGTGCGGCTGCCACTGCCAAGCCTGGGTTGCTCATAGGGGTGTCCCTGCTCCTCACGGGAATTGAAGCAAGCCGTGTGCCTTGGATTCGGTCTTTTGTAATCAGAAGGTTAGGGAGTATTACCGTGCTTTCGGTGTCCGCTTGCGGAGACACACCTCTTGCAGGGCAGGCGTCCGGCAGGGCACCAGGAGTGCCTGCCTCTCTGGAAATTGGTGCCGGAGGTGGGACTTGAACCCACACTAGCCGAAGCCAACACGGCCCTGAACCGTGCGCGTCTGCCATTCCGCCACTCCGGCAACCGAAGGAGCGGAAGTCTAACACTGCTAACATCCTCGCGAGTGAAACCTGCGAGTAAGGCACTAGCCAAGCCGTTCGGTCTCGTGATCGGCAAACTGACGTGTCATCCCACCGGCTACGGCTTCGTGATGCCCGAGAACCGCGGCCCCGGCGAGCCGGACATCTACGTGGCCAGGGAGGCGATTCGCGAGGCGCTGCACGGCGACCGGGTCGCCGTGCAGGTCGAGCGCCAGACCGCCAAGGGTCTCGAAGGCCGGATCGTGCGGGTGGTCGAGCGCGGCCAGCAGCGGATGGTTGGCCGCTACGAAAGCGACGGCAAGTTCGGCGGCCACGTGGTCCCCTTCGACCGGCGCGTGCTGCGCGAGCTACGCGTGCCCGCGGGAGACGACGCCTCCGCTGCCCCCGGCTCGATGGTTCTCGCGGAGATCGTGCGTCCGCCCACAGCGACCCGCCCGCCCGTGGGGCGTGTTCTCCGTGTTCTCGGGAGACTCGAAGATCCGGGCGTCGATCTCAAGGTCGTGATGGCGAAGTACGGCCTCCCCGACTCCTTCCCTGCCGAGGTGGAGCAGCAAGCCGAGCGTGTGCCGCAGGCCGTCTCGGCGGAGGACGTGGTGGGCCGAACCGACTTTCGTTCCTGGACCACGGTCACCGTGGATCCCGAAACGGCGCGCGACCATGACGACGCGATCAGCCTCGACCGGATCGGGGATGGCCGCTGGTTGCTCGCCGTCCACATCGCCGACGTGGCGCACTACGTGCCCGAGGGCAGCCCGCTCGATCAGGAAGCCTACTTGCGCGGGACTTCGATCTATTTCCCGGATCGTGTCGTGCCGATGCTGCCGCACGCGCTATCGAGCGGGATCTGCAGCCTGGTCGACGGCCAGGACCGGCTGACCCAGACGGTGATCCTGGAGCTGGACGCGGACGGTCGAGTGCTGCGCGCCGAGTTCCACGACGGCGTGATCAAGAGCGCCGCGCGCATGAGCTATCAGCAGGTCCAGGCGATCGTGTCCGGCGATGCCGCGCTGCGCTCCCGATTCGAGCCGCTGGTGCCGCTCTTCGAGCGGATGGACGATCTGGCCAAGCGGATGCGCCGCCGGCGCTACGAGCGCGGCTCGCTCGATTTCGATCTACCCGAGCCCAAGCTCGTGCTCTCCGCGGCCGGCGAGATGACCGGGATCGTCGCGAGCGAGCGGCTCGACAGCATGCGCGCGATCGAGGAGTTCATGCTGGCCGCCAACGAGGCCGTGGCGCGGCACCTGGTGGAAGCCGGCGCACCGGCGCTGCATCGCGTACACGAGGCTCCCGACCCCGAGCGGGTCGCTGAGTTCTGCGAGCTGGTGGCCTCGTTCGGCTACCGGATTCCGGAGAACCTCGAAGAATTTCGCCCGCAGGACTTCCAGATGATCTCGAGGCAGATCGAGGGCAAGCCCGAGGCGAAGCTGGTCTCGTACCTGCTGCTACGCACGATGAAGCTCGCGCGCTACTTCGAGGAGAGCCTCGGCCACTTCGGCCTGGCGGCCTCCGAGTACACGCATTTCACGAGCCCGATCCGGCGCTATCCCGACCTGGTCGTTCACCGCGCGCTGCGCGCGCTGCGGCACGGCGGCGATCCTCGGCGGGACGAGAGGAAGGCGGCGCTCACGGAATGGGGCGTCCATCTCTCGGAGGCGGAGCGGCGGGCCGACGACGCCGAACGCGAGCTGATCGAGTGGAAGAAAGTACGCTTCATGGCGGACAAGCTGGGCGATGTCTTCCTTGGCTACGTGACCGGCGTGCAGGTCTTCGGGCTGTTCGTCGAGCTCGAGCAAGTGTTCGTGCAGGGCCTCGTCCACGTCTCGTCGATGGGCGACGACTACTACGTCTTCAACGAGCGCGCCCACCAACTGAAGGGCCAGAACACCAACCGAGTGTTTCGCCTCGGCGATCCGGTGAAGGTGCAGGTGGTGCGCGTCGACCTCGAGCGCAGGCAGATCGACTTCGCGCTGCTTGGGGCACAACGGCGAGCGGCCTCGCGGCCGCCGCGCTCCCCTCGGGAGAAGCCGAAGCCGCGATCCAAGCAGCGTCCAAGGGAGCCGGATAAGCGCAGCCGGCGCCCGCGCCGCAAACCGAGCCGCTGAATCCGGCTACAATTCAAGAGAGCGGAGGCCCTCCCGATGGTCGACAGTCGCAGCGTCGCGCTCAACCTCAACGGACGCGAGCTGATATTCCTGCAGAAAGTGACGCGGCAGGAGTATCACTTCATCACCGACGACGAGCAGGAAGCGCGGCTGCGGCTCCGCGACAAGCTGGTTGACGTGCCGGTCGACCAAAGCCAGAACCGGATCGTGCTGAACCTGACGCGCGACGAGCTGCTTTTCTTGATCAAGGTCGCGCGCGAGAACTACTCGTTCGTGGTGCGGGCCGAGAAGGAAGCGCGCCTGGCGCTCGCGGCCAAACTGCACAAAACCGCGGAGACGGTCTTCGGCGTGCAGGCGCGCGAAGAATGATCTGATCGTCGGCACCGCCGGCCACATCGATCACGGCAAGAGCGCCCTCGTCCTCGCGCTGACGGGACACGATCCCGACCGGCTCAAGGAAGAAAAGGAACGCGGCATCACGATCGATCTCGGCTTCGCGCACCTCGAGCTGCCCGAGGGACGCAGCGTTTCGTTCGTGGACGTTCCCGGCCACGAGCGCTTCGTGAAGAACATGCTGGCAGGCGTCCACGGCATCGACGCGGTCGCGCTGGTGATCGCCGCCGACGAGTCGGTGATGCCCCAGACACGCGAGCACTTCCAGATCTGTCGCCTGCTGGGCATCCAGGCAGGGCTGATCGTGCTGACCAAGTGCGACCTCGCCGATACGGAGACGCTGCAGATCGCGGAGATCGAAGCGCGCGAGCTGACCGCGGGCTCGTTCCTGGAGGCGGCGCCGATGCTGCGGGTCTCCGCCCGCAGCGGCGCGGGAATCGGCGCCTTGAAGGCGGCCTTGCACGCGCTTCACGGCCAGTTGCGACCTCGTCCGGTAACGGGCTTGACGCGCCTGCCGATCGATCGAGTCTTCACGATGCGCGGCTTCGGCACCGTGGTTACCGGAACGCTGGTCGGCGGCCGGATCGAGAGCGGCGACGAGCTCGTGGCGCTGCCCAGGCAGCGGCGGGTGCGGGTGCGCAGCATCCAAGCGCACAGCCGTGCTGTCGATTTCGTCACGGCAGGCCACCGCGCCGCTCTGAACATCGCCGGTCCCGAGACCCAGGATCTGCTGCGTGGCGAGGTGTTGATTCGCCCCGGCACGCTCGAGGCCACGTCGATCGTCGACGTGCAGCTCACGCTGCTGGGCGCTGCCTCACGTCCGTTGCGCGATCAGGAACGTGTGCGGGTGCACTTCGCCAGCGCCGAGGTTCTGGCGCGCGTCAGGCTGGATTCGGGAGGGCGCCTCGAGCCGGGCGGAAGCGCCATCGCGCAGCTGCGTCTGGAAGGGCCGGCCGTAGCCGTCCGAGGCGATCGGCTGATCGTCCGCTCCTACTCCCCTTCGACGACGATCGGCGGTGCGCTAGTTCTCGACCCGCTGCCGATGAAACGCCGGAAGCTCGCCGCCCCGGATGCGCTGCGCGTCCTGGCCGCGGCGAGCCCGCTCGAAGCGGCGCGCGCGTATCTGCTTCAGGAAGGCACCCGCGGCAGTGAGCTGACGCGGCTGGCAGCGCGCGTGGGCGTTCCCGTCGAGTTGTTGCGGGCCGAGCTCGCCGGCGACGAGCGAATCGTCCTGCTCGAGAGCGGCGCCCTGGCCCGCGAAGCGCTTCTGGACCTGTCGGAGCGAGTCCTCGCGCGGCTCGGTCGGTTCCACGCGGAGAACCCCTTGAAAGCCGCGATGCCGCGCGAGCAGCTGCGCCAGCAGGTCTTCCGAGACGCTCCTGCGGGTGCGGCGGAGGCGACGCTCGGCGCCTTGGCCGACGCAGGCAAGCTGCGTCACGCCGGCGATGGCGTGACGCTCGCGGGACGGGTCGTGGTGCTTTCGCCGGACGAGGTCGATGGGCATACCGCTCTCGAGCGCGCCTTCGACGAGGCCGGGCTCGCGGGCCTCGACTTGTCCGAAGCGGCCCGTGTCTCGCGCCAGGCGCGGCCGCTCGTGGAGCGACTGGCGCCGCTTCTGGTCGACGAGGGGCAGTTGGCGCGGGTGGGGGACAGGCTGGTGGCGCGCTCGCGGCTCCAGGCTCTGGTCGAGTTGGTTCGCGCTCGCTACCCCGCGGGATCGCCACTCGACGTCGCCGGCTTCAAGGAGCTGACCGGCCTGACCCGCAAGCACGCGATTCCGCTGCTCGAGTACCTGGACCGTGAGCGTGTCACGCAGCGCTCTGGATCCGAGCGCTTCGTTCGAAAGGCCGCGCCGACCGTATGATCGACGACCAGGGACCTCTTCTTGAAGAAGCGCTCGCAAGCTAGACCGAAGCGTGACGCCGGCCGCGCGCCGCGCGAGCCGGACTCTCGGAGGTCGCCGTTCCGCGTGCCGTTCGTGCGTCGCGTCGCGATCCAGTTCAGCGACGGGATGTCGCGCAGCGCGTTCGTGGCCAACATCAATGAGTACGGCGCCTACCTGGCCGACGAGGAGATGCCGCGCGCCGGACAAGGCATGACGCTGCGTTTCGTCCCGCCCGGCAGCGAGGTGGAGATCGAAGCGACCGGCGCAGTGGCATGGCTGAACCCGAAGCAGCAGCATCCGGTGCACAGTCTGCCGCCCGGCTACGGCGTCCAGTTCGACCCGCTACGCGAATCGGCGCTGCAGCAGATTACCGCCATCGTCCAGGCGTTCCTGGAGCGGCATCGCCTGAGCTGATGGGCCTGTAGCGAACGCCCGATTCACTCGGGCGTGAGCGGATGGGGGGGGGAGCGCGCATGCGCGCGGGGGGGCGCTTCGAACGCTGCGCCCCCCCGTTTTCTAGACGAACAAGCTAATCGGGCTCTCCAGCAGGCGACGCACTTCGCGCAGGAACTGTGCCGCCAGGGCGCCATCCACCACGCGATGGTCGGAGCTGAGCGTCACGGTCATGCGATGCCCGACTGCCAGCGTCTCGCCGCGAACCACCGGCTGCTTGCGCACCGAGCCGATCGCCAGGATCGCGCTATCGGGCGGATTGATGATCGCCGTGAACTCCTTCACGTCGAACATCCCGAGGTTGGACGTCGTGAACGTCGAGCCCATGAACTCCTCGGGCTTCAGCTTCTTGTCGCGCGCGCGCGCCGCCAGGTCGCGCACCTCGCGCGAGATCTCCACGACGCTCTTGCGATCGGCATTGCGCACGACCGGCGTGATCAGGCCGTCGGGAATCGACACCGCGATGCCGAGGTGGACCTCGCCGTGGGTCACGATCTTGTCGCCGGCCCACGAGGCGTTGACCATCGGGAAGCGGGTGAGTGCCACCGCGCAGGCCTTCACGATCAGGTCGTTGAACGAGACCTTGGTCTCGGCCGCCGCCGAGAGCTGCTCGCGCAGCGAGACGGCCGCGTCCATCTCGATCTCCATGCTCACGTAGAAGTGCGGCGCCGTGAACATGCTCTCCGAGAGCCGCTTGGCGATCGTCTTGCGCATGCTGGAGAGCGGCAGCTCCTGGCCCGGAACGATGGTGGGCGGCGGTGGCGCGATCGATCGCGGCGCGGCCGGCGCCGCCGGAGCGATCCGCCCCACGACCGCTCCGCTGCCGGTGAAGGCCTCGACGTCGCGGCGGACGACACGTCCGCCCGGGCCGCTTCCGGGAACCGAGCCGAGCGGGATGTTGCGCTCGGCGGCGATCGCGCGCGCCAGCGGACTGGCCTTGACGCGGCCGCCTTCCTGCGCCACGGGCGCGGGCGGCGCTGCAGCGACCGCTGCAGCGACCGGCTCCACCGGAGCAGCAGCGACTGGAGCGGGAGCAGCGGCTGCAGCTGGAACCGCGGCCGAAGCGGTTGCCAGAAGCGCCGAGATGTCTTCATCGGGGTTTGCGATCACGCCGATCAGCGCGCCGATCGGAGCCTTGCCGCCCGCCGGCACCAGGATCCTGCGCAGCACACCCGCGCCCAGGGCCTCCATCTCCATGTTGGCCTTGTCGGTCTCGATCTCGGCGAGCACGTCGCCGACCTTGACCGGATCGCCTTCCTGCTTGCTCCACTTGACGATCGTGCCTTCCTCCATCGTCGGCGAGAGCTTTGCCAGGACGACCTTGCTCACGCTCATCGGTATAGCACCTTCTTGACCGCCTCCACGACCTTGTCCGGTTGAGGCAGGTACGCCTTCTCGAGCGTCTTGGCGTAGGGCATCGGCACGTCCTCGGATGTGACGCGCAGGATCGGCGCGTCGAGCGCGTCGAAGCACTCGCGCTGGACTCGATCCGCGATCTCGGCGCCGAAGCCGGCGATGCGCCAGCCTTCCTCGACGATCACGCAGCGGTTCGTCTTGCGCACCGACTCGAAGATCAGCTCGTCGTCGAGCGGCCGCAGCGTGCGCGGATCCACCACTTCGGCCTCGATGCCGTCGGCCGCCAGTAGCTTGGCCGCCTCGAGCGCGTTGATCACCGAGCGGCTCCACGCCACGATCGTCACGTCCTTGCCTTCGCGTTTGACGTCCGAGAGCCCCAGTGGGATGTGGTACTCCTCGTCGGGCACTTCGCCCTTCAAGTTGTACAGGACCTCGTTCTCCATGAAGATCACCGGGTTGTCATCGCGGATCGCGCTCTTCAGGAGACCCTTCGCGTCCTTGGGCGTCGACGGCATCGCCACCACCAAGCCGGGAATGTGGACGTAGAAGCTCTCGAGCGCCTGTGAGTGCTGCGCCGCCACCTGCGCCGCGGCGCCCGAGGGACCGCGCATCACCATCGGGCAGCGGATCTGGCCGCCCGACATGTAGCGGTACTTGGCGGCGTGGTTGATGATCTGGTCGAGGGCCAAGAGCGAGAAGTTGAACGTCATCATCTCGGCGATCGGCCGCATGCCGGTGAATGCGGCGCCAACCGCGATGCCGGCGATCGCTTCCTCGGCGATCGGCGTGTCGCGCACCCGCCACTCGCCAAACTTTGCCAGAAGGCCCTGCGTGATCTTGTAGGCGCCCTGGTAGGCGCCGACCTCCTCGCCCAGCAGGAACACGCTGCTGTCGCGGGACATCTCCTCGGTCAAGGCCTGGTTGAGCGCCTCACGCATCGTCAGCAGCGCCACCTCTAGCTCCCCACCTCGACCGGTGCCTCGAAGACCTGCGGCACGCGGTCCTCGCGGAGCGCCGCGCGCCAGGCGGGGTCCTTCTCCGCGGCCTTCATGTTGATGTATGGCGATCTCACGTAAACGTCCTCCCAGAGCGACTCGAGGTTCGGGAACGGGCTCGCCTCGGCGAATTTCACTGCCTCCTCGACCTGCTCGAGGATCCCCTTGTCGACGGCGTCGAGGTCCGCCTGGACGAAGCGCTCCTGTTCCATCAGGCGCTTGCCGAACTGGAAGATCGGATCGAAGCGCATCATCTCCTCGACTTCCTCCTTGGTCCGGTATTTGCCCGGGTCGGACATCGAGTGCCCGCGGTAGCGGTAGGTCTCCGCCTCGATCAACGTCGGCCGCTTGTCCTTGCGCGCCAGGTCGATCGCCTCGGCGAGCGTCGAGCGCAACGCGACCAGGTCCATGCCGTTCACGTCGCGCCGGGGCATTCCGTAGGCCGAGGCACGCTGGTACAGGTCCTTGACCGAAGACGCGCGGTCGAGCGACGTGCCCATGCCGTAGCGGTTGTTCTCGATGATGTAGACGACCGGCAGGTCCCACAGCGCGCTGACGTTGAGCGCCTCGTGGAAGGCGCCCTCGTTGACGGCGCCGTCGCCGAAGAAGCACAGCACGACCTGCTCGGTGCCGCGGAGCCGGATCCCGTAGCCCATGCCGGCCGCCATCGGCAGGTGGCCGCCGACGATGCCGTCGCCGCCGAAGTTGCCGCGCGGCACGTCGTAGAAGTGCATGCTGCCGCCCTTGCCGCGGCTGATACCGCTGAGCTTGCCGCAGAGCTCCGCCATCAGCGGCCGCGGGTCGGTGCCGCGCGCCAGGGCCAGGCCGTGGTCGCGGTACGAAGTGACGAAATAGTCGTCGGGCCGCAGCAGGCTCATGGCGGCCACGCCGACCGCCTCCTGCCCGATGTAGAGGTGCAGGAAGCCGCCGATCTTGCCTTCGACGTAGAGCTGCGCGCAGCGCTCCTCGAAGCGGCGGATCAGCAGCATCTGCCGGTACAGTTCAAACGATTCTCGTCTGTCCATAGAGCCCTTCTGTGAGTGGCGGTGGGTTAGGGGGTCGGGGCAGGCGTGGGAATCGACATCGAATCCCCCTTGCCAGCGGGGATCGGCGCCTGCCTGACGTACTGAAGGCCGAAGTACCCCAGCACCGCCGACATCAGCACGCCGAGCAGCATCGTGGCGACGATCCCGGCGGTGAAGGCGCTCTCCGGCGTTGCGATCCTGGCTTGCTCCATGTCTTCCGGCGAGAGGTGTTGCGGGCCCGCGAAATGGAGTCGTACCTCCGGCCGGAGCATGTAGGCGATGATGGCCAGCGACGGCAACGTGAACACGCAAGAAAAAACGCCGAGCGCGGCCGCGACCAGCTGCAGCAGCCGCGCCCAAGGCGCGCGCGACCACAGACCGAAGCCCATCACGCCTCCGAACGCCGCCATGAACACGCCAATCGCGCCCGCCGCGATTCCGGTCGGACCGCCCGGGCCGAAGATCGCCAGGCCGAGACCCAAGGCGCCGTAGCAGGCCCCCCCCAAGAGCCACAGCACCGCCAGCACGGTCACCGTGATCGGCCGCTCCAGGGCGCCACGCAGGATCACGGCCCCCGTCGGCGCCCCCGGCATCGACCTGGCGCGAGGCGCCAGGCTGGCGGGTTTGTGGGACGTCCTGGCGGCTGCCGGCGGAAGCGGCGGTGGCGCGAGCCTCGCGGCTGGCGGAATCGGCCCGGGGGGAGCCGTCGGCCCTGGGAGGCCGAGGCCCAGGTCCTGCGGACGCTCCAAGTCTTCGGTCTCCTGATACTCGCCCACGCCCAGTTCGGCGTCCATCACGACCGTGCCCCGGCTCTCCTCGAGGACCTTCAGCGCGGTTTCGCCAAGCCGTACGATGTCTCCGGGAGTGAGCGGTGAACGTTCGATCTTCTTGCCGTTGACGAACACGCCGTTGGCGCTGCCGTTGTCGCGCACCGCTAGTCCGGATGGTCCCATCTCGATCACGGCATGGCGACGCGAGCATTTTGCGTCGTTCAGGACCAGGTCGCAGGCGGGATCGCGACCGATCGTGACGGTGTGGCCCTGCAGCTCGACCTCGTGCTGCACGCCGTTCGCATAGACGACGTCGAACTTCAAGTTGAGCCTGAGCTTTCCTGGCTATGGACCGCGACAATTCTAGCAGGAAGGACCGGCCGGGACCTTCGGTTTACGCGATGCAGGCCCTGGAGTAGCATCCGAAGCGATCCCGAGAGAGAGTCCATGATCACCGAAGATCCTCGCCGCCGCGCGGGCCGGCTCAAAGAGCTGATCGAGTTGCTCGGTCAGAAGGCCTCGCCGGAAGACCGAGACCTGTTGCTGGCGTTCGCGCCGGTTGTCTTCGCCGAGACGCCCGACCGAGTCGCCTTCGGGCTGACTCCCGAGGCGCTGGCGGCTCGGGTCCGCGATCACTTCCGATTCGTGGCGCGCGAGATGCCGCCGCCGACCCAGCTCTACAAGGGGCTGCCGGGTATCCACGTGGCCGCCCGCAACCCGTCTGACTCGGGCTGGATCCACAAAGGCCCGGACAACGGCATGCCGAACGAGGTCACCGTCGTCGAGACGCATACCGTGGACGCGCCGTTCATCTTCGAAAGCCTGAAGAACTACTTCCGTCGATCAGGCCTGCGCGTTTTCTCGGCGATCCACCCGATCTTGAGCGTTCGCCGCCAATGGGAGCGCGTTGTTTGGATCGGCGGGCAGCGCGACGAGGGCGCCAAGGAGTGCTACTGCCACTTCCAGATCGAGCGGGTCGACTCGAAGGAACGCCGGCGCCACATCGAGCATCAGATCTTCTCGGTGCTGAAGTGCCTGTTCGTGTCGGTCGAGGATTTCGCCGACATGTCGCGCTCGGTGCGCGAGCTCTCGAAGCGGATCCGCAGCCGAGCCGGCCAGCCGGGCGAGGTGGAGTCGGCCCGGGCCTTCCTGGACTGGCTGCTCGCGGACAACTACATCTTCCAGGGCACGCTGAAGTACCGCGTCGGCTCGGAAGGCCGGGCCGAGCCGATCCACGAGACCGCGACCGGCGTCTTCACCGACCGCGCGCTGCTGCCGGTGGTGTTCCCGGGCTTCATGGAACGGATCGAGGCGAGCCTGGCGCCGCGCTCCCAGGACGACCGGATCATCGACATCGACCACTGCCACGACGCCCAGGCCATCTACCACCTGGATCCGATCGACGACCTGATCGTTCGCGAGTGGGGGCCGGACGGGCGGCTCGCCGAGGCGACGCTGGTGCTCGGCCGCTTCGCGAAGGGCGCTTTCACGCAGAAAGCCGGCGAGATCCCGCTCTTGAAGGAGAAGCTCGAGTGGCTGATCACTTCGAGCGGCGCGCTGCCGAAGTCCTACGCGCATCGCGAGATTCGCGCGCTGTTCAACCGTTTTCCGCGGCGGGAGCTGTTCTACTCCGAGGCGCCGTCGCTGAAGGAGATCATCGACCGCATCGTCTACATGACGGGCGACGACGAGATCGCGGTCCACGCGCGGCCCGGCCGCGGTTACGTCGCGCTGGCGATCGCGTTCTCGCGCTTGCGCTACTCCTACAGCGTGGAGCAGGCGCTCCTGACCGAGCTGCAGGACGCCTTCGGGCCGATCACGTTCAGCGCCTCGGAGGATTGCGGCGGCGTCAGCCTGCTGCTCTTCTATTTCGACAACGATCAGCTCGAGCGGCCGGTGGAGACGCAGCGCGCCCGAGAGATCGCCCACCGCCTGGTGACCACCTGGACCGACCGCGTGGAGCAGGCGATCGAGTCCGCGTTCGGCGAACGCGAAGGCCGGCGCCTGTTCGAACGCTACGTGACGATCGAGACGCGCAGCGGCCTGTACCGCGAGGCGACGCCCCCGGAAGAAGTTCCGGACGACATCCGCAAGCTGGAGGTTCTCGAGGGCCGGCTGGAGGCGCGGTTGATCCCGCGCCGCGCCGATGCCCTGACGCTGAAGCTCTACACCACGCGCAAGCTTGCGTTGACCGAGGTGCTGCGCACGTTGCAGAACCTCGGCTTGACGGTCGTCGAAGAGCTGAGCATCCCGCTGGCGCTGCCGGAGGAACGCCGGGGCCTGCTGTACCGGCTCGAGATCGAGACCTCCACCGCCCGCGTCGCGGCGCTTCGCGACAGCGAGGAGCGCTTCGTGGACGCGCTGTGCGCCCTGGACGAGGGTCGCGCGAGCGACGACGCCCTGAACGGCCTGGTGCTGGACGCCGGGCTGTCGTGGCGCGAGGTCGAGATCCTGCGCACGCTGCGCAACCATCTGCTCCAGATCCGCACCCACTACAACGTCGAGACCGTCAACGGCGTGTTGCTCCGCAACAGCGATGTCGTCCGCGCGCTGTACCGATCGTTCGCGGCGCGCTTCGACCCGAACGTCGGCGGCGATCGCGCGGTGGCGATCGCCGAGGCCCAGGCCGGCGTGCGCAAGGCGCTGGAAGCGGTCAAGAGCCTGGCGGAGGACGAGGTGCTGCGCGGTCTAGACAACCTGATCCGCAGCGCGCTGCGCACCAATTTCTACCAGCGCCCCGAGCGGCCGGTGTTCTCGATCAAGGTGGACAGCCGCAAGGTCGAGGGGATGCCGTCGCCGCGGCCGATGGTCGAGATCTTCGTCCAGTCGCCGCTGCTCCAGGGGATCCATCTGCGCGGCGGGCGCGTGGCGCGCGGCGGCATCCGCTGGAGCGACCGCCACGACGACTTCCGCACCGAGGTGCTGGGTCTGATGAAGACCCAGATGGTCAAGAACTCGATCATCGTGCCGGTCGGCTCGAAGGGCGGCTTCGTCCTGAAGGGCAACGTGCCCTCGCGCCCCGCGCTCGACGCGTATCTGATCGACCGTTACCGGGAGTACGTTTCGGGACTGCTCGACGTGACCGACAACGTCGTGGACGGGAAGACGCTGCACCCGCCCGAGGTCGTCTTCCACGACGGCGACGACCCCTACCTCGTCGTCGCGGCCGACAAGGGCACGGCGCACCTCTCGGACACCGCCAACAGCGTCTCGGGACAGTACGGCTTCTGGCTCGGCGACGCCTTCGCCTCGGGCGGCAGCGCGGGCTACGACCACAAGAAGATGGCGATCACGGCGCGCGGCGCCTGGGAGTGCGTGAAGCACCACTTCCGGAACCTCGGCACCGACATCCAGAAGGAGCCGTTCACGTGTGCCGGCATCGGCGACATGTCGGGCGACGTCTTCGGCAACGGCGTGCTCCTGTCGAGCGTGATGAAGCTCCAGGCGGCGTTCAACCACGTCCACATCTTCATCGACCCGAATCCCGACCTGGAGAAGAGCTTCGTCGAGCGCCAGCGCCTGTTCCGCCTGCCGCGTTCGACCTGGAAGGATTACGACGCCGCGCTGATCAGCGCCGGCGGCGGCGTGTTCGAGCGCTCGGCCAAGGCGATCCCGCTCTCGCCCGAGATGAAGCGGCTGCTCGAGATCGAAGGCGACAGCGTATCAGGGGAAGAGGTCGTGATGCGGATCTTGTCGGCCAAGGTGGATCTGCTCTACAACGGCGGCATCGGGACCTACGTGAAGTCGGCGGGTGAGGACGACGCCGACGTCGGCGACCGCGCCAACGATCGCGTCCGCGTCGACGCGAGCGACGTGCGGGCGCGGGTGATCGGGGAGGGCGGCAACCTCGGGCTGACGCAGCGGGCGCGGCTCGAGTACTGGGCGCGCGGCGGATCGATCAACACCGACGCGGTCGACAACTCCGGTGGCGTCGACACCTCCGACCACGAGGTCAACATCAAGATCCTGCTGGACCCGCTGGTCAAGAAAGGCGTGATCGCGAGCAAGACCGAGCGCAACCGGATCCTGGCCGAGATGACCGAGGAAGTCGCCGAGCTGGTGCTGCGCGACAACCGGCAGCAGGCGCTGGCGCTGACTCTCGACGGCCGGCGCAGCGCGGCGCGCTACGAAGAATTCCTCGACCTGATCGACGACATGATCGGCGCCGGCGTGCTGAACCGCACCGACGCCGCGATCCCGACGCGCGCCGAGTTGCTCGCGAGCCCCGAGAAGGGCCGCGGGCTGCCCCGACCGCTGCTGGCGGTGCTGCTCGGCCACACCAAGATGTTCGCGTTCCCGATGCTGATGGAGACGAGCTTCCCCGAGAGCGCCACCGGCCAACCGTTCCTGACGGCCTACTTCCCGAAGCAGCTGCGCGAGAGTTTCGCCGAGCACCTCGAGTCGCACGCGCTGCGCCGCGAGATCGTGGCGACGGCCGCGGTCAACGCGATCGTCAACCAGGCGGGTGTCACCTTCCTGTCGCGGATGATGGCCGCCACCAAGGCCGGCATCGGCGAGGTCGCGACCGCCTACTTCGGCGTCGAAGACGGCGCCGGGGCAGGCACGCTTCGCGAGTCGATCTTGGCTCCTGGCCGCGATGCCGAGGCGCAGTTGAAGGGGCTGCTGGAGCTCGAGGATCGCCTGGAAGCCCTGACCAAGGCGACGTTGGTGGGCGAGAACCCGAAGCTCGCGAATGCGCTCGAGAAGATCGGCGCCGTCTTCGCGACCTGATCCCGTGGAGCGCCTCGCGGGGCTCTTGGCGCTCTACGACGCCAAGGCGCCTCTGGATCGCGCGTCCACGATCCCCGCGGAGTGGTACCGCGACGCCGCGCTCGCCGATGCCGAGCGGCACTCGGTGTTCGGCGGCAACTGGCACGCCGTCGGTCGCACCGAACAGGTCGCGGAACCGGGCTCATTCCTGACCGCCGAGGTCGGCGGCGAGCCGATTCTGGTCGCGCGCGGCAAGGACGGCGCGTTGCGCGGCTTCTTCAACGTCTGCCGCCATCACGCGGCCGCGGTTGCGGAGGCGGAGTGCGGCGTCGCCGAACGCTTCCGCTGTCCCTATCACGGCTGGACGTACGCGCTGGAGGGGCACCTTCTCGGAACGCCCGACTTCGACGGCGTCCAGGCCTTCGATCGCGAGAAGAACGGCCTCGTGCCGCTCGCGGTCGAATGCTGGGAGTCGTTCGTGTTCGCAAGAGTGGCGGCGCACGGACCGAGCCTCGAGGACGAGCTAAGAGATCTTCACGAGCGCGTCGCGGCGCTCGACCTGAAGCGCTTCCGTTTCTTCGAGCGCCGCAACTACGAGCTCAAGTGCAACTGGAAGGTCTTCGTCGACAACTACCTCGACGGCGGCTATCACGTGCCGCATCTGCACAAGGAACTCGACAGCGTGCTCCGCTACGCCGACTACACCGTCGAAACCGGCGACCGGTTCTGCATCCAGTCTAGCCCGATCGAAGTCGGAGTCGATGCCAGAACCGCGGCGCTGCGCACGGGTGACCGAGCGTTCTATCTCTGGGTCCATCCCAACTTCATGCTGAACGCGTACGGAAGCGCGATGGATACGAACCTCGTGCTGCCCCTCGGAATCGACCGCACCCGCGTCGTGTTCGATTTCTACTTCGACGACGTCTCGGAGGCCGCGCGCGAGAGGAATCGGCAGAGCGTGGCGCTCTCGGAGTCGATCCAGCACGAGGATGTTGCGGTGTGCGAGGCGGTCCAGCGCGGCCTCGGCTCGCGCGCCTATCGAAGCGGCCGGCTCTCGGTGCGTCGCGAGGCGGGAGAACATCTCTTCCACCGCCTGCTGGCGCGCGACCTGCAACGCTTTTCCCCAAGCCAGCCGTAGACCCGACAGCCTGTGGCGCCAGAAACGTCGGGCGAACGCACCGGCCGAGACCCCGCCAGGATCGTCGCGATCGCCATCTCGGCCCTGGCGTTCGCGGCGCGCTTCACCCTGCTGCGCACGCGTTCCTTCAATCCCGACGAGTTCGAGCACCTGCACGGCGCGTGGTGCATCAGCAAGGGCCTTTTGCCGTATCGCGACTACTTCGAGCACCACACACCGTGGTTACACGCGCTGCTGGCGCTCGTGATGCCGTGGTTCCGCCCCGAGCAGTCGTTCGAAAACGCCGCCGCATGCATCTTCTTCGCGCGCCTCTTGATGATCGGCGTGTCCGGGCTGGCGCTCGTGCTGACGTTCAAGCTGGCTCGCGAGTGTGGCTTGGGGAGTGCCGCCTGGTGGGCGGTGGCGCTGCTGAGCCTGATCGGCCTATTCGAGGACGTCACCCTGCAGGTCCGGCCCGACGTCCCGGCGCTCGCGTGCTTGCTGGCGGGCTGGATCGCGATGCTCCGGGGATCGCGATCAGGGTCGCGCTCGTCCACGCTGCTCGCAGGGTTGGCACACGGCGCCGCCGTGATGTTCACGCAAAAGGCACTCTTCGCGTTGCCGGCGGCGGG
>CAZVOI010000676.1:0-1551 GCA_964628275.1 uncultured Acidobacteriota bacterium
GTCGCCGGCTTCGACAACATCCCGCTGGCGGCGGCCATCTCGCCCGCCCTGACCACCGTCAGCCAGCCCACCGAAGAGGCGGGGCGGCTGGCGGCGGAGTTCCTGATGGGGCGCATCGAGCGCCCCGAGGAAGTGACCGAATCTCGCGCGATGCTGCTCGAGTGCAACCTGATCGTGCGGGCGTCCTCGGCGGCGCCCAAGGGCGCCCGCGCGCGTGCACCGCGGAGCGCGCCTCAACCGTCGACCTCGACGGTTCAAGACACCAACATCATTGAGGAGGGAACGGCTTGAGCAATCTCCAAAACAAAGTGGCGCTCGTCACGGGCGGTGGCGCCGGTCTCGGAGAAGCCTGCGCGCGCGCGCTCGGCGAGCGCGGCGCCCGGTTGGCGGTCCACTACTTCAAGAGCCGCGACGGAGCCAAGGCCGTCGTCGAGGGCCTGCGAGCACGCGGCGGCGACGCGGAAGCGTTCGGCGCGGACGTCACGAAGAGCGTCGATGTTCGAGGGCTGATCGAAAAGGTGACGGCTCGTTTCGGCGCGATCGACATCCTCGTGAACAACGCCGGCGACCTGATCGAGCGCAAGACGCTCGCCGAGATGACCGAGGCCTACTGGCACGCCGTCATCGACGTGAACTTGACCAGCACGTTCCTGATGTGCCAAGCCGTGGCGCCGTCGATGATCGAGAGGAAGAGCGGCGCGATCGTGAACATGGCCTCGCTCGCGGCTTGGAATGGCGGCGGGCCGGGCGCGCTCGCCTACGCTGCGTCCAAGGGCGGCATCATTTCGTTCACCAAGGGAATCGCCAAGGAACTGGCGCCGCACGGCGTGCGGGCCAACTGCGTGTCGCCCGGCCTGATCGGCGAGACGGCGTTTCACGGCCGGTTCACCGCCAAGCCGGCCTTCGACACGATTGCCAAGGGCGTGCCGCTCGGCCGAGCCGGCACTCCCGATGAAGTCGCGTCCGTCGTGACCTTCCTGGCGTCGCCCGACAGCTCGTACCTGACGGGCGAGACCATCGAGATCAACGGCGGGATGCTGATGCGCTGAGCGCGCCCGCTTGAAGCTCCCCGGCCTCCGCTGGCTGATGGTCGGCCTGATCTTCCTGGCCACCGTCATCAACTACATCGACCGCCAGACGCTGGCCGTCTTGAAGAAGACCATCTGCGACGACCTCGGTATCTCCGATGCGCAGTACGGCGCGATCCTGGCCGCGTTCCTGATCGCGTACGCGGTCAGCATGACGCTCTCGGGCAAGCTCTACGACGCGATCGGCGCGCGCCAGGGTTTCATGGTCTCGATCGTCGTCTGGTCCGCCGCCGCGATGGCGCATGCGGCCGCGCGCGGCTTGGCGAGCTTCGGCGCCTGCCGGGTGCTGCTGGGACTGGGAGAGGCGGGCAACTGGCCGGGCGCCGCCAAGTCGATCGGCGAGTGGTTCCCGATCCGCGAGCGCGCGCTGGCGATGGGCATCTTCAACACCGGCGCCGCGCTGGGCGGCGCGCTGTCGCCGCCGCTGATCGCCTGGCTGGCGCTGCGCTACGGCTGGCGCATG
>CAZVOI010000677.1:0-15179 GCA_964628275.1 uncultured Acidobacteriota bacterium
AGTACGGCCACGCCAGGATCGCCCAGTCGTACTGGTTGTCGCCCAGCGGCTCGGTGATCACGGTGAGGCGCCGCGCGCCCGGCGGGAGCGTGAGCTCGATCGGGATGCCGCCGCGCTGCTCGTAGAACGGCCGCGACTCGAGGACCGTCTTCCCGTCCACGAGGATCCGGTAGCTCCAGGTTCCGTGGAAGGTCTCGGGGCGGTCGCCGCGCGCGCCGATCGCGCTGAACGCGAAGGCGTCCGCCGGGATCGCCCACTCCGTCTCGGTCGGCGCATGGACGGTGACGAACGTGGCGCACCGGCGCCCGCCGACGAGGCAGGAGCGCGCGCCCCACGCGTCGTTGACGGCCGGCGCATAGGCCGTGCCCACGCGGACCGGTGTCAGGTCGCCGAGGAAGACGCCGTGATCGGGCGGCCTCGCCAGGCCGTCGACGTAGGCCTCGACGTTGGCGGCGCGGACCCAACCCGTCACGTCGCGCGAGGCCGATGCCGCGATCCGCACGCCGTGGCCCGGCCCACGCAGGTCTCGCTGCACGTGGCCGGTGCGGTACGCCGAGCGCGTGCCGTCCAGGCCCCATTCGTAGGAGCCGCCGCGCACGCCCGCCGTGGTCGTGGGCGGGGGCCCGATCGGGTCCACGACGCTCTCGCTGCCATAGGCTCGCAGGCCGTCGCTCACCCACTCGGTCACGTTGCCGTGCATGTCGTGGAGGCCCCAGGCGTTCTCCGGCCGCGTCGCGACCGGATGCGTCTCGCCGCCGGAGTTTTCCGGGACCCAGGCCATCTCCTGCCACAGGCCGGAGCCGGCGTACGGGCCCGTGCTGCCCGCGCGGCACGCGTATTCCCACTCCGCTTCCGCTGGCAAGCGGGCCTCGAGGCCGGCGGCGAGCCCGGAGAGCGCCCTCAGGAACAGGACAGCGTCTTCCCAGGAAACGCTTTCGACTGGTCGGTCTCTTGCCTGGAAGCGCGAAGGGTTCGTACCCATCACGGCTTCCCAGAAGGGCTGGGTGCACTCGGTGTTGGCGATCCAGAAGGACTTCGTCAACGTGACCTCGTGGCGAGGCCCTTCGTTCTCCTTGCGCCCCGACTCCTCGGGCGGGCTTCCCATCACGAAGACGCCCGGCTCGATCAGACGGAAGCGCTGGCGGACGCCCTTCACCTCCAGGTCGGCCCAGCAGCGGCCGTTGGGGTGCGCGTCCATCCCCCAGGCCGCGGCCCACTCCGGAACCCAGTTGTGGGCATCGAGGAACGCCTGGGCTTCTCTGGCAAGGGGGCCCTGCGGACAGGCGGCGAGGTAGTCACGCCAGTGCCGCGGCGTGGGTTCGAGCCCGACGAGGGCGCCGTAGTAGCCCTGATCCGCTTCTCGTGTCTCCTCGGCCGTACAGTCGCCGAACAGCGAGCGGAGCGTGTGCCACGTGTCGAACGCCTCGCGCAGTGAGGCTGCGCTGCGCGCCTGCGCGAGCGCCTCGGCATGGAGACGAGCCAGCTCGAGGCCGGCCTCCCGCGCCGCGGCGCCCTCGGGGAACCGCTCGATCAGGCTCCGCCAGGCCGGCGCCGCCCGCCAAGCGCCCGTCTCGGCCCGCGCGGTCGCGAGGGACTCGCGCTCCAGCCGCTGCAGGGCCTCGCCTGCCTGCTGCGCCCCCGCCGACCGCGGGTACTGCGCCAGGTACGCGCGCCAGGCCTGTGGTGTCCCCTCCCGACTCGCGCGCGCGAGGCCGTCACCGAAACAGTCCTCGAGCCGTGTCGCCACCAGCGATTCGATGTGGGCGAGCGCGCGCGCGAAGGCCGGCGCGTCACCGACGGCGAGCGCCACGTCGATCTCGGCCGCGGCCGCGTCCAGCGCGCCGAACGGAGTGTCCCCGGGGCTCGCCCGCTCCAGCTCGTCTGCCAGCTCGGCGATCTCGCCGGCCGCCGCGCGCAGCCGCTCGTCGACGGCGCGCACTTCCTCGAGCAGCTCGGCGAGCGGCGCGAAGTACTCTCGCTGGTACTCGTCGAAGCGCAACTCCGTAGCAACCCCTGCGGCCCGCTCGGCGTCGCCCAGCTCCCGCTCGAGGGCCTGCATTTCGCGGAGGGCCCCGACTCGCAGGGCGAGCCGCTCCAACGCCTCGCGTTGCCGCAGTTGGTCCTCGGTCTGAGCGTCGAGCGTGCGGCGGCAACCCTCGAGCTTGCCGAGCAGCAGCAGCGCTCCTTGTGCCAGCACGCGCAGGAAGCGCTCCAGCCGGAGGCCCAGCTCCTCGCCGCGGGCCTGCAGCTCAGGGTCGTGGGTCTCTCGTCCCACGGCCAGCAACCGCGTCCGCTTCGCGTCCAGCTCCCGGACCTGGCCGACCTTCCCGCCGATCACCTCCCGCATTTGCGCGGCCAGCCCGGTGAAGAACGACCGGAGGCCGTCGCGGTGGCCCTCGAGCAGCGACTGGATGCGCCCGCAAGTTGCGAGCAGCGTGTGGAGCCTGGCCCAGCGCTCCTCTGTGTCCAGCCGTCTCGGATCGCGCGTGATCAGACCGAGAAAGGCGGGCCGCGGCTCCTCTCCGCTCTCGACCACCGCCGCCTCGACGCGCGCGCCGTCCTGCAGGGCGCGGAACTCTTCGGGTAGCGGCGGCAGTTCCGGACGCAGGCTGGAGGCAGGCTCGCGCATGGCGTGCGGCGATGATGCGTGCGGCCTTCGGCCGCGTCAAGGAGTCGAGGTTGGGACTTCGTCCCTGTTGCTGGGCCTACCGTGACCTGGCGCTGAGCTAGCATGCCGGTCGCGCGGACCCACGTCCTCCGCCCAATCCGATGACTACCGACTACCACGCGAAATTCCTGGCCCATGCGCTTCTCCGGAGAAGCGCGTCGCCTGCACGGCCCGTACCGCTTGATCTTCGAACCGCCGGAAGACGCCACGCGAAAACCCGACGGGGGCCTGGATTGGAGCGCCGTGACGGCGATCAACGTGCTCGATATAGAGGACTACCATGACTGAGGTCATGAACCAGTACCAGCCCGACCGAGTCTCACCTCCGGGCGACACGCTGCTGGAGTCGATCGAGGCCCTCGGCATGTCTCAAGCGGAGCTCGCCGAGCGCCTCGGACGGCCGAAGAAGACGGTGAACGAGATCATTCAGGGCAAGGCGCAGATCACACCGGAGACGGCGCTCCAGTTGGAGAACGTCCTCGGCGTGCCCGCGGCCTTCTGGATGAACCGCGAGGCGCGTTACCGAGAGTTCCTGGCGCGCGAGCAGCAGGATCAAGATCTCGCGGAAGCGCCGAACTGGACGAAGCGCTTCCCGCTGAGAGCGATGATCAAGGCGGGCTGGATCGGAGAGCGCGAGTCGCCCGCGGAGAGGACTCGAGAACTGCTTTCCTTCTTTGGCGTCGCTTCAACCAAGACCTGGGAAGAGACCTGGAAGCGCCAAGAGGTGGCTTTCCGCCGATCGTTGAAGCACAAGGGAGACCGATACGCGATCGCGGCCTGGCTGCGACGCGGCGAGATCGAGGGTCACGCGGTCAGCTGCGCTCCCTACGATGCCACCAGCTTTGAGGATGCGATTGCGAAGGCGCGCTCGTTGACCTTGGAGCCTCCAGACACCTTCCCGAACAAGCTAACTACGTTGTTCGCCGCGACCGGTGTCGCGATGGCCTGGGTCCAGGAGATCCCGAAGGCGCCGATCTCCGGAGCTACGCGGTGGCTGAATCCGGAGAAGGCCCTCATCCAAGTGAGCCTGCGCTACAAGAGCCATGACCAGCTTTGGTTCTCGATCTTCCACGAAGCGGCGCACGTCCTGAAGCACCGCAAGGGCGTCTTCATCGAAGATGGGGCTCAGGACTCCGACGAGGAGCGCGAGGCGAATGAGTTCGCGGCATCGACATTGATCCCGCCCGAGGCAATGGAGAAATTCCTGACGAAGGGCAACCTCGCCGGTACTTCGATTCAGGCCTTCGCCCGCTCGATTGGGATCGACCCCGGAATCGTCGTCGGCCGATTGCGCCACGATGGTCTCTTGAACTACACGCAGTGCAGTGGGCTCGTGCGTGGCTTGCGTTGGAGCGAGGCCGCGCGGGCGTGAAAAAGCGCCTCGAGCTCACCTGGATCGGCAAGGAGAACCGAGCCCGGCTGGGGCCGCGGATCCTGCTCGAGGGCTCCGAGTACTCCCATCATGCAGCGCAACACGGTGGCAAGCCGTGGCGCTATCTGGTGATCCCACACGACCAGATCGAGGCCAACCGAACGTTGAGCGGCTTGGCCGCCGCTTACGAGCTTCGGCCGGGCGACTGAGCGTCGGTTTGCGCGAAATCGTCGCCCTTGTAGAGCAGCTGGTCGCCCCGCACATTCGCGAGCGCGTAGGCGAAGCAGTCCCCGAAGTTCAACCCGGCGGGATGGCGCCCCTTGCCGAACCGGCTGAACGCGTCTCTGGCCACCCTGCCCTGCTCCACGTCGACGTCCGCGATCTCGATTCCCGCCCGCTCCACGAGCCGATCGAGGTCGCGCAAGCCGTCGGCACCGTGGCGGGATTCGATGACGATCGAGACCTCGACGAACGACGCCACGGACATCACCCGCGAGTCCGCGGCTTCGATCGCTTCAGTAAACCCGCGCCGTTCCGGCTCGTCCTGGAGAATCGCAACGAGGGCGGACGTGTCGATCACCATCAGCGCGGCAGCCCGTGGTCGTCGTATCCGAGGATCTCATCGGGCGTGCGGTTGTCACGGACGGGAAGCTGTGCGCAGTGACGCGCGATCTCGTCGAGCTCGTCGGCGAGGCTGCGCCTGGCTCTCTCTCGGCGCAGCCTAGCCAGCCGGTCTCGGAGTGCCCGCGTCACTGCCTCGGTCTTCGTCTCCCCTGTCAGCTTGGCCAATGCCGCGGCCAGCTTCTCAGTCTCTCGACTACGGATATTCAGGGCCATCTTTACGTGTAGCTCTCAAGCTACACAGTATTGCTTGAACCCATCGCCTGTCAAGAACGCGCAGGCTGGAGGCAGGCTCGCGCATGGCGTGCCGCGATGATGCGTGCGGCCCACGGCCGCGTCAAGGAATCTGTAATATCCCCGTCGTGAGGGACTCGCTGGCGCGGATCGCGCGGGACGTCGTGGCCTGCGAGCGCTGCCCGCGGCTGCGCCGCTGGTGCGAGCAGGTGGCCCACGAGAAGGTGAAGCGCTTCCGCGATCAGTCGTACTGGGGCCGGCCGATTCCGGGTTTCGGTGATCCCGAGGCGCAGCTTCTGATCGTGGGACTCGCGCCGGCCGCGCACGGCGGGAACCGAACCGGCCGCGTCTTCACCGGTGACCGCTCCGGTGATTTCCTGTTCGCGGCGCTTCACCGGGCCGGATTCGCCAATCAGCCGACGTCGGTGGAGCGCGGAGACGGGCTGGCGCTACGCGGCGCGTACATCGTGGCGCTGGCGCGCTGCGCGCCGCCGGCGAACAAACCGATGCCGGAGGAGATCGGCAACTGCCGGGAATACCTGGAGCGCGAATGGGTGCTGCTGCGTGACGTACGAGCGGTGCTGGCGCTCGGCAAAATCGGGATGGACGGCTTCCTGGCGATGCAGCGCGCGGCCGGCCGTGTCCCAAGAAGCCCGGCGCTCGCCTTCGGCCACGGCGTCTCGCACGATCTCGGCGGCGGATTGCGGCTCTTCGCGTCCTACCATCCGTCGCAGCAGAACACCTTTACCGGTAAGCTCACGCCCGCGCGTTTCGACGCGGTGTTCGCGGCGATCCGGCGCCACTTGCAGCCACGCGGGAGGGAGAAACCGTGAACGTGAAGAAGATCGCCGCGATCCTGTTCGTGCTCCGGGCGCTGCCGCTCGCTGCCGAGATCAAGACCGGGAGCTTCACGTCTCCGAGCCTGGGCAGGGACGTCGCGTACGTCATCGACCTGCCTGCCTCGTACGCGACCGGCGAGAAGAAGTACCCGGTCATCTACGCGCTGCACGGCCTCTTCGAGTCGAGCGCCTTCTACGAGCGCCGCGGCGTGGCGGCGGCGTTTGCTGCCGCTCGCGAGAGGGGCGATCTGCCCGACGCGCTCGTGGTCACCGCTGACGGGTCGAACGCCTTCTACGTGAACGGCGCGGCCGGAGCGTTCGAGGACATGGTCGCGAAGGACCTGGTCGATCACGTCGAGAAGACGTATCGCACGCAGCCGAGCCGCGAAGGACGCGCGCTCTTCGGCGTCTCGATGGGCGGCTACGGCGCGCTGCGGCTCGCCTTCAAATACCCGGACCGCTATACCGCCGTCGTGACGCACAGCGCGATGGTGCTCGAGAAGCTTCCGACCGCCGAGGACGGCGCGCGGCGCGGACAGATGGCGGCGTTCAATCGCATCTTCGGCGACCCGATCGACGGCGCGCTGTGGGCGGCCAACGACCCGCTGCAACTCGCGGCAAAGGCCGACCCCAAGAGCATGCCCGCGCTCTACTTCGATTGCGGCAGCGAGGATCGATTTCGGTTGTTCATCGGCAACCAGGACCTGCACGACAAGCTCGCCGCGCGGGGCGTCAAGCACGAGTTCGGCCTCTACCCCGGCGACCACGGCTACGAGTACGTGAAGAGCGTGATCGACAAGAGCCTGCGTTTCCTGGGCGCGGCCTTCCGGGCCGGAGCCGCGCCGGCCGCGAAGAAGTAGAGCACGGAGGAAACCGTGAAACGAACCCTCTTCTGGATCGCGGCGGCAGCTGTCTCGAGCCTGCCGGCGCTCGCCGCGTCCTCGGCCGGCTACTACCGTTTCCCTGCGCTTCACGGCGACACGCTCGTGGTCGTGGCCGAGGGCGACCTGTGGCGGGTGAGCGCTTCCGGCGGCCTGGCGCAACGCCTCACCAGCCATCCCGGAGAGGAATCCCGACCCGCGATCTCGCCCGACGGAGCCACGCTGGCCTTCTCCGCCGCCTACGAGGGTCCGACCGAGGTCTACACGATGCCGCTCGACGGCGGCTTGCCCACGCGCCGCACCTTCGAGGGTGCGACGGCGCAGGTGGTCGGCTGGACGCCGGCGGCGCGCGTGCTCTACTCGACGCGGCGGTTTTCGACGCTGCCCAACACGCAGCTCGCCGAGCTCGACCCGAAGACCGGTGCCGGCCGCCTCTTGCCGCTGGCGCAGGCCTCCGACGGCAGCGTCGACGGCAGCGGCACGCTCTTCTTCACGCGGCAGCCGTTCCAGGGCAGCCACACCAAGCGCTACAAGGGCGGCACGGTTCAGGCGCTGTGGCGGTTCGCGAGCGGCGACGCCGAAGCGCGGCCGCTGACCGCCGACTACACCGGCACCAGCAAGACGCCGCTACTCTGGAACGGCCGCGTCTACTTCGTCAGCGACCGCGACGGGACGATGAACCTGTGGTCGATGCGCGAGAACGCGAGCGATTTGCGCCAGCACACGCGCCACGCCGGCTGGGAGGTGCAGTCGCCGAGCCTCGCCTCGGGCCGGATCGCCTACCAGCTCGGGGCCGACATCCGTATCTACGACGCGGCGCAGGACAGCGACCGCGCGGTCGAGATCCGCCTCGCTTCCGACCTCGACCAGATGCGCGAGCGCTGGGTCAAGGCGCCGATCGAGTACGTGACGTCGCTACATCTGTCGCCGAAGGGCGACCGCATCGTGTTCACGGCCCGAGGCCAGGTGTTCGTGCTGCCCGCGGCGCAAGGCCGGATCGTGGAAGCCGCGCGCGGCAAGAGCGTGCGCTACCGCGACGCGAAGTTCCTGCCCGACGGGCGCTCGTTGTTGGCGCTCTCCGACCAGACGGGCGAGGTGGAGCTCGTCCGGATGTCGGCGAACGGCCTCGGCCAACCGGAGGTGCTGACGGCGGACGCCAAGGTGCTGCGCTGGGAAGCGATGCCCTCGCCCGACGGCAAGTGGATCGCACACACGAACAAGGATCAGGAGCTGTGGCTGCTGAACGTCGAGACGAAGAAGAACGTGCGCCTGGCGGCCTCGGAGTACGACGACTTCAGGCGTTTGCGCTGGTCGCCCGACAGCCGCTGGCTGGCGATCGTCGAGGCGGCTCCCAACGGGTTCCATCAGTTGAAGCTGTACGGCGTCGAGACCGCCAAGATCTCCACGCTGACGAGCGACCGCTACGACAACGACTGGCCGACCTGGAGCGGCGACGGCAAGTGGCTCTTCTTCCTGTCGGACCGGACGCTTCAGTCGCTGGTGCGAGCGCCCTGGGGTCCGCGGCAGCCCGAGCCGTTCTTCGATCGGCAGACGCGGATCTATGGCCTCGCGCTCAAGAAGGACGTGCGCTGGCCGTTCCAGCCGGCGGACGAGCTGCAACCATCCAAGCCCGACGAAGCGAAGAAGCCGGAAGAGGCGAAGCCGGCCGGCGCGAAACCGGCGGGAGCGCCTGAGGCCAGCAAACCGGAGCCGGCGGTGCGAGTGGACATCGACCTGGACGGCATCGAGACCCGCCTGTTCGAAGTCGCCCAAGCACCCGCTGGCAACTACGACGTCTTGTCGGCCGACCCGAAGCGGCTGTATTTCCTGTCGGCGGAGACGACGCTCGAACGCAAGCGCTCGCTGAAGACGCTCGAGATCGACAACAAGCCGGGCCTGCAGCCGGAGACTTTCCTCGAAGACGTGCGCTATTACGAGCTGTCGCAGGACGGTAAGAAGCTCTTGTTGCGGAAGGCCGACGACGTCTACGTCTTCGAGGCCGCGGCCAAAGCTCCCGCCACCAGCGATCTCGGCAAGAGCGCCGTCAGCTTGAAGAGCTGGTCGTTCTCGTTCGATCCGCGCGAGGAGTGGCGCCAGATGTTCACCGAGGCCTGGCGGCTCGAGCGCGACTATTTCTACGACCGCAACATGCACGGCGTCGACTGGAAGGCGATTCGCGCCAAGTACGAGCCGCTGGTCGGCCGCGTCACCGATCGGGCCGAGCTGGCGGACGTGTTCGCACAGATGGTCAGCGAGCTCTCGGCGCTCCACATCTTCGTGCGCGGCGGCGACCTGCGGCGCGGCCTCGACCAGGTCGAGCCGGCGTCCCTGGGCGCGACGTTCGCCCGAGACGAGCCGGCCGGCGGCTATCGCGTCGTACACGTCTATCGCAGCGACCCGGATCTGCCGGAGCGCCGGGCGCCGCTCGCGCGCCCCGGCGTGGACGTCGGCGTGGGCGACGTGATCGAGGCCGTCAACGGCGCCGGCACGCTGGGCGCCGCCGACCTCCAGCAATTGCTTCGCAACCAGGCCGACAAGCAGGTGCTGCTGCGCGTCAAGCCGAACGGCGCCGCCAAGACCCGCGACGTGATCGTCACGCCGATCACGCTCCAGAAGGAGAACGATCTCCGCTACGACGAATGGGAGTACCTGCGGCGGCTCGAGGTCGAGAAGCTGGGCCAGGGCCGGCTCGGCTACGTCCACCTGAGGGCGATGGGCGGCGACGACATCGCGCAGTGGGCGCGCGAGTACTACCCGGTCTTCGATCGCGACGGCTTGATCGTGGACGTGCGCCACAACAGCGGCGGCAACATAGATAGCTGGGTGCTCGAAAAGCTGCTTCGCAAGGCTTGGTTCTACTGGCAGCCGCGCGTCGGCAAGCCGTACTGGAACATGCAGTATGCCTTCCGCGGGCCGATGGTCGTGCTGGTGGACGAGCGCACCGCCTCTGACGGCGAGGCGTTCGCCGAGGGCTTCCGCAGGCTCGGTCTCGGCAAGCTGATCGGGACGCGCACCTGGGGCGGCGAGATCTGGCTCAGTTCCTCGAACGTGCTGGTGGACCGCGGCATCGCCACTGCGGCCGAGATGGGCGTCTACGGTCCCGAGGGAGAGTGGCTGATCGAAGGCCACGGCGTCGACCCCGACATCGTGGTCGACAACCTGCCGCACGCGACCTTCGGCGGAGACGACGCGCAGCTCCGCGCCGCCGTCCAACACCTCCAGGAACAGATCCGACTGAGGCCCGTGCCGGTGCCGGCGGCGCCCAAGCACCCGGACAAGTCGTTCAGGCGAAACTGATCAAGAGGGAGGCCTCTCATGGGCGCGAGCGAATTCGACGAAGCCTACGAGGACGATCCGACGTCGGACGAAAGCGAGGTGCGGCGGCTCGCCGAAGCGATCCTGAGCGTGACGATCCGCGATCTGGATCCGCGCCCGCCCCTTGCGCTGGCTGGCTCGGCTCGCGTGAGCGACGCGGTCCGCGTGATGCGCGACGAGCGCATCGGCGCCGTGCTGGTGACGAGCGACGATCGTCCGGTGGGCATTTTTACTGAGCGCGACGTCCTCGTCCGCGTGGCGTTCTCGAGCCTGTCTCCGGAGACGCCGCTCTCGGACGTGATGACCGGCAACCCGGAGACCCTCGGCATCGACGACGGCGTCGCCTTCGCTCTCAACCGGATGATCCACGGCGGCTTCCGGCACATCCCGGTGGTGGACGACGACGGGCGCGCGGTGGGCGTGCTGTCTCAGCGCGAGATCGTCGCTTTCATCGTCTCGCTGCTGCCCTCGCGCGTCCTCAACCTGCCGCCGCAGCCGCGACTCGCGGCGCACTCCGAGGACGGCGGCTAACCTTCGCGCAGCGCCGAGGTGATCGGCAACCGAGCCGCGCGGAACGCGGGCAGGAACCCGCCGAGGAACCCCATCGCGACGGCGAACAGCATCCCGGCGGTCAGGCTCACCGGCGTGATCCGAAAGGCGAAGGCGACCTCGCTGAAGTTGGCTCCGCCGGTCGCGGTGGTGATGCCGTTCGCCGGCAACGCCAGCAGGCAGCCGATCACGCCGCCCACCGCGGCGAGGAACACCGACTCGACGACGAAGGTGAACAGGATCGACCCGCGCGAGAAACCGAGCGCGCGCAGCGTCCCGACCTCGCGGGTGCGCGCGGCCACGATCGCGTACATCGTGTTCATCGCCCCGAAAACCGCGCCGATCCCCATGATCACCGAGACGAAGCCGGCGAGGCCCATCAAGGCCGCCGCCACCGGCCCGGCCTGGGCGTCGTAGTAGGCCCGCTCCTCGGACACCTGGACCTGGAGCTGGGGGTTGGCCTCGAGGTCCTTCTTCAGGGCCTCGAGCGCGGACGGCGCGCTCAGCCGGACCACGATCACCTGATAGCCGCCGCTGCGATTGAAGGCCGGACCCATCACGTCGAGGTCGCCCCAGACCTCGCTCTCGAAGCCGCTGCCCTCGGACGCGAATATCCCCACGACCTCCCAATCGCGCCGTTGCAGCTTGACTGTCTTTCCGACCGCCAGGCCGAAACGATCGGCAGTTCGCTCGCCGACGACTAGCTCGTAGAGACCGGCCTGGAACGGACGGCCTTCCACGATCTTGATCCCGCCGCGCACCGCGAAGGCGCGCGCGGTGACGCCGCGGATCGAGACGTTGGTGGGCGCGCCGTCGCTCTTGCGGTTGAGGTTGGCGATCACCAGGACCTCGGGGGAAGCCAGCGGCTGGCCGTCCGAGCCTCGCGCCACGCGAGAGTCCACGATGATCACGCTCGCGGGTTCGCGGCCGATGCCCGAGGTCAGCTCCGACTGCGAGCCCTTCTGGACCACGATCGCGTTGTCGGCGCGGCCGGTGGCGCGAAGTGCTATCCGGAAGCCGTTGGCCATCGCCGAAAGCGTCACGAAGACACTGACGACGAGCGCGATCCCGAAGATCGCGAGCAGCGTCACCTGCCAGCGCACGCGCAAGTTGCGGACGTTGTAGGAGATCGGCAGCGCCATCGTCAGACCGTCCGCAGCATGTCGGTGATCCGCGAGCGATAGGCTCCGAGAGCCGGTACGAACCCCGCGGCAGAGCCGAGCACTAGCGAGATGCCGAACCCGAGCGCCGCGATCTCGGGCGACAGGCCGAGGTTCGGGTACTGGCGCACCGCGTCGCCGATCATCGGGATGCTGGGCAGGATCCTTATCATCCCGGCCCCGAGCAGGATCCCGAGCGCACCCCCCAGCATCCCCATCACCACCGCCTCACCCATCACCAGGCCCATCACCAGCCGGCTCGGGAAACCCAGCGTCTTCAGCACCGCGATCTCGGTGCGCCGCTCGCGAACCGCCATCGACATCGTGTTGGCGGTCACCAGCAGGATCGTGAAGGTCACCGCCAGCGCGATGCTGTTGAGCAGCACCGCGAGGTTGCCGGCCAAAGACACGAAGCCGGCTCGGAACGCGGCCTCGGTCTCGGTCTTGGTCTGGCGGTCGCTGTTCTCGAACAGGTCGTCGATCGCCTTCGCCACCGTGCCGGCCTTCTGGGGGTCGTCGATCTCGATGTTGTAGCTGCCCGCGCCCGAGCGCCCGCGAGTGGCCTCGTCGAGATACTTGTAGTGGAAGAACATCAGCCGGCCGTCGGTGCCGGGATAGCGGACGCCGTCGACCCTGTAGATGGCGCTGATCAAGAACTCGAAGGGCTTGCCGACGCGATACGGGGGGATCACGCTCTCGAGCTGGATCTGGTCGCCGACCTTCCAGCCGAAGCGCTTCGCGGTGTCGGCCCCGACGATGCAGCCGCGCCGGTCCTGCATGAACGCCTGCTTCTCCTCGGCGCTCAGGATGTACTCCGGGTACATCTGCAGGTACTCCTCGGCATCGATCGCGAAGTTGGCGAAGAACTTCGAGAAGTCGGGCTTGGAGCCCTGGAAGCCGAAGAAATAGTTCGAGGTGGCGATGTTCTTGACCCCGGGAATCGCGCGGATCTTCTCCTTGTAGGCGTTCGGCAGGTTGAAGACCAGGCTGACCGCGTGACGCGTGATCAGGCGCGAGGCGTTGGCGCTCTTCAAGCCCCAGCTGACCGCGGCGATGATCGTCTGCAGCGTGCACAGCAGGAAGATGCAAACCGCCATCGCCGCGACCGTGCTCCCGGTGCGGACCCAGTTCCGCAGCAGGTGCTTCAGGACGTAGGGTAGGAACTTCATCGCTCGATCCGGCTCAGTAGCCCTTGGTGACGGCGGCGGTGGCGGTGTCTACCAGCGAGCCCTTCTCGAGGTGCTGCTGGCGGTGCGCGCGCTCGGCGGCGCGCGGGTCGTGGGTCACCATCACGATCGTCTTCTTGAAGTCGCGGTTCAGGCTCCCCATCAGGTCGAGGATCTCGTGCGCGCTCTTGGCGTCGAGGTCGCCGGTGGGCTCGTCGGCGACCAGGATCTTCGGATCGGCCACGATCGCGCGCGCGATCGCGACGCGCTGCTCCTGGCCGCCGGAAAGCTGGCGCGGGTAGTGATGCGCCCGATCGGCGAGCCCGACCACCTTGAGCGCGGTCAGCGCGCGCTCGCGGCGATCCTTCTTGGAGAGCGACGTGAGCAGGAGCGGCAGCTCGACGTTCTCAGTCGCCGACAGCACCGGGATCAGGTTGTAGAACTGGAAGATGAAGCCGACGTTGCGGCTGCGCCATTGCGCGAGCGCGCTCTCGCCGAGCTGCGCCACGTCGGTGCCGACGACGACCACCTTGCCCGAAGTGGGCCGATCGATCCCGGCGATCAGGTTCAGGAGCGTCGTCTTTCCTGACCCGGATGGGCCCATCAGGGCGATGAACTCGCCCTCGGGCACCTGCAAGCTGATGCCGTCGAGCACGCTGATCTCCTGCGTGTCGCGCTTGTAGATCTTCTGGACGTTCTGAACGTCCACGATCGAGGAGCTCATCCCTTCACCTTGACGGCGTCGCCGTCCTTCAGCGTTTCGGGCGGGTTCGACACGAGCGTCTCGCCGCCAGCCAGACCTTCCTTCACGATGACCTGCCCGCTGCGCTCGAAGCCGACCACGATCGTCCGGCTGCGCGCACGACCCTCGCGTACTTCGAATACGAGAGAACGCCCGTCGCGGTTCAAAACCGCCGTCTTGGGCACCTGCACGGTTGGCGGTTCCGCGGCCGGCGCCGCGTCGGACCGGCTTTGCGCGGCCTCCAGGAACGTCACCTTGGCGCTCATCTCGGGCTTCAGGTCCTTGTCCTTGTCCAGAATCGTGACCTTGACCTGCACAGTCGCCTTGGTCCGGTCCGCGGTCGGGATGATCTGACGCAGGATCGCCTTGTACCTGCGGTCGGGGAACGCCTCGACCGCGACCTCGGCCGGCTGGTTCGGCCCGAGCTTGGCGACGTTGGACTCGCTGACGTCGGCTTCCACCTCGAGCGTAGCCAGGTCGGCGAGAGCCACGATCGCGCCGGAGGCGGTCGAGATGTTGACCCCGGGCGGGATCGGCGCGACGCTCTCGCCCACCTCGGCCATCTTCTTCACGACCACACCCGTGAACGGCGCACGGATCACGGTGTTCTGGAAGAGCGCCTCGTACAGCGTCACTTCCGCCTGCGCTTGCTTCAGCGCGGCTTCGGCGATCCTGACTCGGGAGAGGCTGGCGTCCAACTGGTCTTTCGCGAGCACGTTGTCCTTGGCCAGACGGTCGGCGAGCTGCGCCTGGCGCTGGTTCTCGGCGAGGTCTGCTTCGGCGCGAAGTAGGGCGGCTTTGGCGCGGAGGACCTGGGCTTCGTTGTCGCTGCTCTCCAGACGCGCGATGATCTCGCCGGACTGGACGCGGCTGCCCTCTTCGACGCGCAACTCGGCCAGCCGGCCCTGGATCTTCGCCGAGACGACGGCCTTCCGGCGCGCCACCACGTAGCCCGATGCGGTCAGGATCGGGGCGCCCGCGGGCCCCGCCTGGTCTCGCTTCTGCAGCGTCGCCTTCACGGTGTCGACGTCGACCGTGGCGAAGGCTTGACGGGCGCGCAGCCCATACAGAACCAGCAGCCCGAGCATCGCCGGGATGAACAACAGCAGCGGCCAGCGCCACGGGCTCCGCGCCGGGCTGTCGCGGTCGATCTTCAGCGACGCCAGGTCGCCCTTGAGGTCAGTCACGCTCGATCTCCGATGAGCCTAGAACAGCCGTCCCAGATACAGGTCCATCTGGCGCTTCCAGAAGGGCCAGTCGTGGCCGCCGTCCGGGCCCCAGTCGTCGAGCGAGTGCGGGATGCCGCGCTGCGACAGCACCTCGGCGAGCCGGTACGTCGGGCCGCTGTCTTCGTAAGGGCCGCAGCCGGTCGCCAGGCGGATGTCGCACTGCGACAGGTGGTGCAGGTAATAGCCATCCGACAGGCTCGCGACGTAATCGACGGGGTTGTTGAAGTAGAAGTTGTCGTCGTAGTCGCCGTCCATGAAGCCGCGGATGTCGTAGACGCCCGACAGCGCCAGGCAGCGTTTGAAGACGTCGGGGTGCTTCAGGAGCGAGTTGGCCGCGTGATACGCGCCGAAGGATGCGCCGCTGGTGGTGATCGCGATGCCCTGCGAGCGACAGTGGTCGTAG
>CAZVOI010000678.1:0-5356 GCA_964628275.1 uncultured Acidobacteriota bacterium
GCCGTGATCATCGGCGGGGGCAGCCTGAACGGGGGCAAGGGCACCGTGGTTGGAACCCTGGTCGGAGCGGTGTTGATGACGGTCATTCAGGTCGGCTGTTCGCAGAAGGGCCTCCCCAACTGGGTTCAACAAATCGTGACCGGTGGCGTCATCGTCGCCGCGGTGGCGCTGGATCGCTGGCGTAGCTCTCCAGCGCACCGGTGACTGCGTCGAGGTAAGACCACTCGGGTCGCTCTCGGCCACTTCGCGGCTCCCGCTCCTATTGGTGATTCGGAAGACCGGATTCGGCCATACGGCCATTCGTATCAACCATCTGCGGACAATAGCGCTTGACACGGTTACGGTGCATCAGCAATATATGGTCAGACCAATCTCCGGTCGCACGTTTTCGTCATTGAGGCCGTTTCGGAACCTGCGTTCCTGTTTGAAGGAGCTAACGATGAAGAGGACCGATCTCGCGACGCGCACCGGGGTTTGGCGGATTGCCCTGGCGTCGCTGGCGCTCGCCGTGTGTTTGATGCCGCAGCCCGCGGCGGCGCAAGCCGTCAGCGGAACGATCTTGGGAACGGTGAGAGACGGCACGGGTGCTGCAATCCCCGGCGCCTCGGTGACGGTCACCAACGCCGCGACCGGCCTCACGCGAACCGTGATCTCCAGCTCCGTGGGTGAGTATTCAGCGCCCCAGGTTCCGACGGGCAACTACACCGTCACCGCGGAACTGACTGGGTTCAAGACGATGACGATTGCCAACGTCCACGTCGGCGTCGACCAGAAGGTCAAGGCCGATCTCAAGCTCGAGGTCGGCACGGTTTCTGAAACGATCACGATCGAGTCCGAGGCGACGCTCGTCCAAGCGAGCAGCTCGGAACTGGGTACGACCGTCGTCGAAGAGCAGATCGAGAGACTGCCTCTGAACGGCCGCAACTTCGTCAACCTGACGCGCACGGTCCCGGGAGTCCTTCGCAGCGTCCCCGGCGCCAAACATCGACGGGGCCGGCAGCCTGGCGTGGCGCGCCAGCGCCGCCTTCTCCGCTAACGGCCACCGAGCGCGCGACAACAACTTCATGCTCGACGGCGTCGACAACAACGAGACCTGGCTCCAGACGGTCGTGATCTTTCCGGGCATCGAGGCGCTCGACGAGTTCAAGATGCAGACGAGCACGTACTCGGCCGAGTTCGGCAAGTCGCTGGGTGGTGTGGTCAACCTCCAGATCAAGTCGGGCAGCAACCGCGTCCGCGGCGACGTCTTCGGGTTCCACCGCAACGACGCTCTCGACGCCAACAACTTCTTCAACAACAGGGCGGGGCGGGCCAAGCCGGACTTCAAGCAGAACCAGTTCGGCGCGACGCTCGGCGGCCCGATCGTCAAGGACAAGACCTTCTTCTTCGTGGACTACCAGGGCATGCGCGTCACCCAGGGCCAGACCTACTTGTCGACAGTACCCACGCTGCTGATGCGCCAGGGCAACTTCTCCGAAATCAACCGCGTGATCTACGACCCGCTGACCAACCAGCCGTTCCCAGGGAACATCATCCCGGGGAACCGGTTCGATCCGGCCTCGCGCAACGTGTTCCAACAGCTCTACCCTGAGCCGAACCAAGCCGGCACGCGAACGGCGAACGGGCAGATCACGCAGAACTACCTGATCAACCCGACCCTGGAGCGCCAGGACAACCAGGGCGACATCAAGATCGACCACAACTTCTCGAGCAACAACCACGCCTTCGTTCGCTACAGCATCCAGAAGACCCACCGCTTCCTGCCCGCAACGCTGCCGCACGGCGACGCCGGGGCGACGTTCGGCGCCGGGGATGGGAACATCAAGGGCCAGAGCCTGGCCTTCAACGACACCCACTCGTTCAGCTCGAACTTCCTGAACGAGTTCCGCTTCGGCTGGAACTCGATCAAGTTCCTGCTGACGTCGCTCGACTACGGCACGAACCCGGCGCAGGCGGCGGGCATCCCGGGGATCAACCTCAACGAAAGCACCTCGGCGATGACCCAGCTCACCTTCCAGAACATCCGCAACCTGGGCGCCAACAGCAACCAGCCGCTGATCACCAACCAGAACGACTTCCAGATCTTCGACAGCGTCACCAAGGTGACCGGGAAACACACGCTGAAGCTCGGCGGCAGCCTCACGCTCCGCTCGCGCGAGATCCTGAACGCCGACACCATCGTGGGTAATTTCGCGTTCAACAACAACATGACCTCGAACTGCGCGGGCATCCTGGCCGGCTGCACGCTGAACGCCAACACCGGCTTCGACGTCGCGAGCTTCCTGCTCGGCTACGCCAGCACCAAGAACCGCAACCTGTTCGACGCGAAGACCTACACGGAGAAGCGGCCCGAATACTCCCTCTACATCCAGGACGACCTGCGGGCCTCGAGCAAGCTGACGCTCAATCTGGGACTGCGCTGGGACGTCTATGTGCCTTGGGTCGAAGTGGACGATCGTCAGTCCAACTTCGACACGTCGACCGGCAAGTTCGTCATTGCCTCTCCCGACGCGGTCATGAACGGCGTCAAGGTCGGGCGCACCTTGCAGACCTACTCCAAGGGGGATCTCGGGCCGCGTTTCGGCTTCGCCTACGACGTGGCGGGCAACGGCAAGACCATCCTCCGCGGCGGCGTCGGCGTGTACTGGAACTTCACGCCGGGCGGAACGTCGTCCTCAAAGGCCCAGAACCCGCCGTTCCTCCAGTCCACCTCCCTCACGAACAACACCTTCGGGACCAACCTTCGGGTTCAGGACGGCCTGCCGCCGCCGCCTGGGGTGGATCCGAACCGGCCGCCGGCCGGCCTCACCCGCTCGATCTTCGACATCAACTTCCGCGACGCCTACTCGACGAATTTCAACGTCAACGTCCAGCGGCAGCTCGGCAGGAACTACATGATCGAGGTCGCGTACGCGGGTTCGCGAGCGCGGCAGATGATGCTCAAGACCGATCCCAACCAGGCCCCGCCGACACTGGGAGTGACGAGCGCCAACACCAGACGTCCCTACATCACGATCTCGCCGGCGCTCACCACGCTCGGCCAGGCCGAGAGCTCGGGCTTCCTCAACTACGACGGCCTGCTGGTCAAGTTCCAGCGGCGCTTCGCGAACGGGTTCTCCTTCATGAACTCGTACACGTACGGCAGCTCTGAGGACCTCAACTCGAACAACGACGGCACGGTGACGTTCACCAACGTCTACGACCGCGAGTACAACCGCGGGCCGTCGGACTACGACATCAAGCACACGTTCGTCTCGAACTGGATCTACGCGCTGCCGTACGGCAAGAACCACAAGCTCGGCGGCTGGGAGATGAGCGGCATCTTCTACGCGCGTACCGGCCGTGCGCTGACGATCGGCGCGCAGCAGGGCGTCCTCTCCACAGGCACCGGCAACCGGCCGGACACCGTGGGCGACAACCTGGCGCACCCGGACCAGAATATCGACCATTGGTTCAACCCCGCGGCGTTCCGCGCCGTCACCGAGACGACAGCGACGTATGGAAACACGCGACGCAACACCGCCAGGGGGCCTGGCTACGTCAACCTGGATGCCGCGCTGATCAAGGTCACGAAGTTCGGACGCATCACGAACGAGATCCGAATCGAGGCCTTCAACGTGCTCAACCACCCGGCATTCGCCGATCCGAACACGACCTTCGGAAACGCCGCCTTCGGGACGATTACCGCCATGCTGGCCAGCCCGGCGTGCGCCCTCTGCGGCACGACGGAGCGGCAGGTTCAGCTCTCCATGAAGTTCAAGTGGTAGGGCGCTAGCGGCCGGCTCGGCCGCTGGTTCCGGAAACGGGAGGCCGCGATCGGCCTCCCGTTTTTTTTGGTTAGGATTCGTCTCGACAGCAGAAGGGACTGCGCACTGATCCAGATCGACCGCTTGCGCAAACCGAAGGACCTGCTCCCGAAGATCGAGCGCGTATTCGCGCTTTCGGCCGAGAAGATCCGCGCCCTCGAGAAGGCCTGGAATCCGGCCGACGGCGCTCCCGTCTTCACGGTGGCGGGGCGTTACCAGGCGCGTGGCTGGACCGAATGGACGCAGGGGTTCCAGTTCGGCGCGGCGATCCTCCAGTTCGACGCCACCGGCGAGCGGGAGTTCCTGGAGCTCGGACGCTCGCGCACGCTCGAGCGGATGGCGGCGCATCTGACCCACGTCGGGGTCCACGACCACGGCTTCAACAACGTCAGCACCTATGGCGGGCTGTGGCGTCTCGGGCGCGAGCGGCGAATCGATGCGAGCGAATGGGAGCTGCGCTTCTACGAGCTGGCGCTCGAGGTCAGCGGCGCCGTCCAGGCGCGGCGCTGGACGGCGCTTCCGGAGGGCGGCTACATCCACTCCTTCAACGGCGCGCACTCGCTGTTCGTGGATACCGTGCGGTCGCTGCGTGCGCTGGCATTGGCGCACGTGCTGGGCCAGCGGCTCGGCGAGGAGCAGGACCTGCAGGTGAGCCTGCTCGAGCGCCTGGTACAGCACGCGCGCGCTACGGCTCGCTTCAGCGTCTACTACGGCCAGGGGCGCGACAGCTACGACGTGCGCGGGCGCGTCGCGCACGAGAGCCTGTTCAACGTCGCGAACGCCAGCTACCGCGGGCCGAGCACGCAGCAAGGCTATTCACCCTTCAGCACCTGGACGCGCGGCTTGGCCTGGGCGATTCTCGGCTTCGCCGAGCAGCTCGAGTTCGTGGCGGCGCTTCCCGATGCCGAGCTGGAGGCGGTGGGTGGCCGCGCCAGCGTCGAAGACTTCATGCTGCTGGCGGCGCGCGCGACGTCGGACCGCTACCTGGAAATCGCGGCCGCGGACGGCGTTCCGTATTGGGACGACGCCGCGCCTGGCCTGACTGCGCTGGGCGACTGGCGCAGCCGGCCGGCCGATCCCTTCAATGACCACGAGCCGGTGGACAGCTCCGCCGCCGCGATCGCGGCGCAGGGCCTGCTGCGGCTGGCGCGTGTCCTCGGCGGTCGAGGTGAGGACGGGTCGCGTTACGAGCAGGCCGGCTTGCGGGTTCTGGACACGCTCTTCGACGAGGCGGGACCATACCTGAGCCTGGATCCGGCGCATCAGGGGTTACTGCTGCACTCCGTCTACCACCGGCCCAACGGGTGGGATTACGTGCCTCCCGGCGCGCGCACGCCGCGCGGCGAATCCAGCCAATGGGGCGACTACCACGCGCGCGAAGCGGCGCTCTACGTGCAGCGTCTGGCCAGGGGCGAGCCGTACCTGACGTTCTTCGGGCCGCGCTGATGGCAGCGAAGAAGCGCCGCGGCTCGGGACCGCGGCGCCTGGCTCTCGTCACCGGCGGGACGCGTGGCATTGGGCTCGCGATCGCGCGCGCGCTCGCTGGCGAG
>CAZVOI010000679.1:0-2372 GCA_964628275.1 uncultured Acidobacteriota bacterium
CAGAACGCGAACCAGCTCGCGCTGGCCGAGGGCGATCACCACCGCTCCCGGCAGGACCAGGATCAGGTTGTAGGTGTGGCTCACTCCCGAGAAGCCGACCATCGTGGCGAGCGCGACCATCGTGAAGAGAACCTCCCATGAGACGTTCGGCGCGCCACGCTCCCGCGCGCGCCAGGCTTGGATGAAGCACAACCCGGCGCCCGTGACGCCGAGGCCGGTCAGAACCAGTGCGCCCGGGCGGGCCAGCGCCGGCACGAGCTCGTGAGCGAGATTCTGGAAGCTGTGGTTGTACCAGGTGTTCATGAAGATCTGCGAGCGCGCGCGAGCCGCCTCGAGCCCGATCGGAAGATGGCGGACGACCGGCAGCAACAGGATCACGAGCGCGGCCAGGAACCCCGCGACCGTCGCGCCTTTGCGGCGGCGCAGGCCGAGGACGCCCAGCCCTGCCACGAAGAGCACCGGATACCCCTTCATCAGCAGAGCCCAGGTGCCCAGGAAGACGGCGGCGAACCAGCGGTCGCGCAGCGACAGCAGCAGGGCGCCCCAGACGAGGAGCGCTGTGAACAGGTCGCTCTGCCCGCGCTCGAGCAGCAGCTGCACCGCCGGACTCGAAGCGAACACGAAGAGCAGCAGCAGCGCCAGCAGCGGATCGAAGTCCTCGCGAGTCACCTCGGCCAACAGCTTCGCCGTGACGGCCGAGAGCCCGAGCAGCCACACGAGGTTGAGGGCGAACCACAGATGCACGGCCTTGCGCCTCGCGCCAGAGGTCACGACCGCGAGCGGCACGTATGTGGCGAGGTGGGTCGGCAGGTAGACCGAGTTGTACCAGCGGCCGGCGACGATCGTCTCGCGACCCAGCGGATCGGCGAGATCGGGGATCTTGTGAGCGTAGGGATTGACGCCTCTGAGCAGCGCCAGCGACCCGTTGAACGCCGCCACGAAATCGGCGCCGCCCGGCTGGATGATCGTCGCGAGGTACTTGTCGCCGATCGGCCCTTCGAAGCGGCTCGTGTCCGTGTAGAGCGCCTCGAGGCACAGCATGACCAGTGCGGCCGCGGCCCAGGGCCCGAAGCGCACGATCAACCCGTTCCGCGAAGACCCGTTCATCGGAGCGAACGATGCCACAGAACACCGGCGCGCGCGAAGCATGCGATGATGGCGAGCCGTTCCGCCGCGGCCCGATGAGCGAGACCCTACAGAACACGGGCGCGATCTCCCGAGAAGCCGCGGCCGCGGCCGAAGACTCCAGCAAGGACCTCGGCATCGGAACGCGGGCTCTGTCGCGCAGCACCGCGCGCTTCCTGAACCCCGACGGCAGCACCAACGCCGTGCGCCACGGGCTGCCGTTCTGGGGTTCGCTCAGCCTCTACCATTGGCTGCTCTCGATCTCGTGGCCCGCGTTCTTCGCCGTGGTGAGCGGCGGCTACCTTCTGACGAACCTCATCTTCGCGACCGGCTACATGCTGTGCGGAGCGGACGCGCTCCAGGGGCTCGCGGACGTGCAGAGTCCCGAGGCACGCTTCTGGCAGGGGTTCTTCTTCAGCGTCCACACGCTGGCCACGATCGGCTACGGAACGATCAGCCCGAACAGCTTGTCCGCGCACCTCTTGGTCACCGCCGAAGCGCTGGTGGGTCTCCTGGGATTCGCCCTGGCGACCGGGCTCTTGTTCGCACGCTTCTCGCGACCGACCGCGCGCATCCTCTCGAGCAAGAACGCGATCATCGCGCCGTATCGCGGGATCACCGCTCTCATGTTCCGGATCGTCAACGCGCGCAAGCCCGAGCTGATCGAGGTCGAAGTCACACTCTCGATGGGTTGGCTCGAGGAGAAAGACGGCCGCTCGGCGCGACAGTTCCACGTGCTGCCGCTCGAGCGCAAGAAGGTCAACTTCCTCCCGCTGCACTGGGTGATCGTCCATCCGATCGACGAGAGCAGCCCGCTCTTCGGCGTCACCAAGCAGCAGTTGGTCCTTGCCCAAGCCGAGATCTTCATCATGATCACGGCCATCGACGAGGGCTCCGCGCAGCCCGTCTATTCGCGGCGCTCGTATCGGGCCGAGGAAGTTCTCGAGGGCGTGCGCTTCGCCGACATGTTCATCGATCCCGGCGCCGGCCGCCCCGGCGTCGACGTCCGCAAACTTCACGACGTGGAGCCCGTCTAGGCGGGCTGGCTACAGAGATACGGGCTGCGAGCGAGCCGAGTTCACCTCGGCGAGCGAGCGGGGATCCCAAGGGGCGCGGCGCAGCGTCCCTTGGCTCACGAGGAGATGGCGGAGAGAGAGGGATTCGAACCCTCGGTGGGGTTACCCCCACACATGATTTCCAGTCATGCCGATTCAGCCTGGCTCTCGCATCTCTCCGCAGGCTGAAAG
>CAZVOI010000680.1:0-2564 GCA_964628275.1 uncultured Acidobacteriota bacterium
GGATGACGGTCGCCATCCCGCGACCGCGCAACGACGTATGGACCTCGCGCGAGAGCATCCGCGCCGAGGACCCGGAGATGACGATCTCGACCTTCTCGGAGTCCAGAACCCGCCGGACGAAGCGCTCCCAGCCGGGCACGAACTGAATCTCGTCCAGGAACCAGTACACGGTCTCGCGGCCGCGCAGCGCGGGGTGTCGTCGGTAGTACTCCTCGAGCAGGAAGCCGAGCTGCTCGAGATCGAGGTCGGCCAGCCGGTCGTCGTCGAAGCTGAGGTAGACCGCCCGCTCGGCAGGTCCCGCCGCCCGGCGCTCGTTCAGCAACTGACGCAGGAACGTGGTCTTGCCCGCGCGGCGCATCCCGATCACCGCGTGCACCTTGCCGGACACCCTGGGAAGCCGCGCGTCGCGGCGTGTGAGCGCGACCGGCGGTGCCTCCCCCACGGCGGCGCTCAGCTTCTCGGCCAGGACCGGGTGCAGGCTCATGCCGTCACGCTAGTCCCAATGTGTCCTTCTGTCAAGGACACATTCTTAAGAACCTGATCTCCGTAGAGGGCCAGCCAGGACCGATCCATGATCGGCTTCGGCCCCTCCATACTCGATGGCCCACAAAAACAGGGGGTTCAAGTAGGATTTCCGCAAGTCCTTCCAGATCGATGACCACTTCTCCGGGGACCCGCCTCGGTCCGTACGAGATCCTCTCGCTGCTCGGCGCGGGCGGAATGGGGGAGGTGTACCGCGCGCGCGACAGCAAGCTGGGCCGCGAGGTGGCGATCAAGGTCCTCCCCGCGGCCTTCGCCGCCGACGCCGATCGCATGGCCCGCTTCCAGCGCGAGGCCCATGTGCTCGCCTCGCTCAATCATCCCCACATCGCCACCATCCACGGCCTGGAGGAATCGGATTCGGTCCGCGCCCTGGTGATGGAGCTGGTGGAAGGGCTGACGCTGGCCGAGCGGCTCGCCCAGGCTCCGATCCCTCTGGAAGAAGCGCTTCCGCTGGCCCGGCAGATCGCCGACGCGGTGGAGTACGCGCACGAGCGCGGGATCATCCATCGCGACCTGAAGCCGGCCAACGTGAAGCTGACGGCCGAGGGCGCGGTCAAGGTGCTCGATTTCGGCCTGGCCAAGGCGCTGTCCGACGAGCCCGTGTCCCCCGACGTCTCCCACTCGCCGACGTTGAGTGCTGTGGCCTCGCGGGCCGGGATCATCCTGGGCACGGCCGCCTACATGTCTCCCGAGCAGGCCAAGGGCAAGCCGGCGGATCGACGCTCGGACATCTGGTCATTCGGTGTCGTGCTCTACGAGATGCTTACGGCGCAGCGGCTCTTCAGCGGTGAGACGGCGCCGGAAACGCTCGCGCGCGTGCTCGAGCGGGAGCCGGACCTCCACGGGCTTTCGGAAAAGACGCCGTGGCGGGTCCGCGAGCTGCTGCGTCGCTGCCTGACCAAGGACCCGCGCAGCCGCCTGCAAGCCATCGGCGAGGCGCGCCTCGCCATCGAGGAAGCGATTGCGCATCCGGACGCGCAGCCGATGGTCGGAGACGGCCGGGAGTCACTGACGCCGCTGCCGCTGTGGCGCCGTGTGTTGCCTTGGGCTTTGGCAGGTGTGCTCGCCCTCGCATTCATGGTCGAGCTGTGGGCGCCCTGGCGGCCGGCGCCCGAGGCCGCGACGCCCGTGCGCCTGAGCATCGAGCTGGGCGCGGACGTCTCGCTCGCGACGCGCTCCCCGGGCTTCGGCCCCGCTGCGATCCTCTCGCCCGATGGCAAGCTGCTGGCCTTCACGGCGCGCAGGGCCCCTGGCCAGCAGCCGCAGCTCTACCTGCGACGGCTCGAGCAGCTCGCGGCATCCCCTCTGTCGGGGACCGACGACGCGAACAATCCGTTCTTCTCGCCTGACTCTCAGTGGCTCGGCTTCTTCGCCGACGCCAAGCTGAAGAAGGTCGCCGTCACGGGCGGCGCCGCCGTGACCCTCTGCGATGCCCTGGACGCCCGGGGTGGAACCTGGAGCGAGGACGGGACGATCTTCTTCACCCCTCGAGGCACGGTCGGGGGCCTGTCGCGCGTGTCCTCGGCCGGAGGGACGCCGGAAGTCCTGACCACACCCGATGACGCCGGAGGGCCTTCGGACCGCTGGCCGCAGGCGCTGCCGGGGGGCAAGGCGGTGATCTTCACGACCGGCGTCTCCGGCGATTTCGAGGGCGCGAGCATCGTCGTGCAATCGCTGCCCAAAGGCCCAAGGAAGGTCTTGCTGCGGGGCGGTTACCACGGCCGCTACCTTCGCAGCGGCCACCTCGTCTACATCCACGAGGGGACGCTTTTCGCAGCGCCTTTCGACCTCGGCCGGCTGGAGCTCCTCGGTCAGGCCGCGCCCGTGCTCGAAGGGGTCACTACCGCACCGGGGAACGCAGGGGCCCAGTTCGCCTTTTCGGACCGCGGCACGCTGGTGTTCCTGCCAGGACAGAGCGTCGGGGCCAGATTGCCCATTCAATGGATGGACAAGGACGGGAAGACAGAGCCCCTCCGAGCTCTTGCTGGCAACTACAACAACATCCAGTTCTCTCCGAACGG
>CAZVOI010000681.1:0-2575 GCA_964628275.1 uncultured Acidobacteriota bacterium
GTACGAGCGTCAACGGGCTCCGCGAGCCCGAGCGCCGCGTCCGGTTCACGACGAAGGTCTCGCCGTCCAGCGTGTCGAACTGGGGCTGATCGGCCCTCTTCAGCTCGACGTGGAAGAGCGCACGGGGACGGCCGAACCGAAAGCCGCCGGGCGACGGGCTGACCGTCACCGCCGTGATCCGCTCGTCGGCGTCGAGGTAGTAGATCTCGCCCCCGTCTCGCCTCCAGGGCGACGCTGATCTCGTAGCGGCCGAGGCGGGTGCCGGTCATCGTCGCGGTCTCTTCTCGAGCAACGCCTGCCAGCCGAGGGTGACCACGATCGGCGACGGTGCCTCAAGCTCCGTCGACTCGATGAGGATCATCGTCTCGCCGTCGGGTGTCACGGAGAAGCTCGGGGTGGCGAGCTTCGCCTGGAAGAGGCGCTTCGGAGTGCCGGGGACGGGGGGCTCGCCCGGCGCCAACGGCACCGACACCAGCCAGTCCTCCCCGTCCTGGTAGATCAGCTCCCGGCCGCCCTTCACCCAGCTCGGCATCGCGCCCCCGGAGGGCGAGACGCGGACGGAGCTGCCCTCTCCATCGAGCCGACGCAGGTAGATCTCGTCGCGGCGGCTGGCGTTCGAGCTGTAGGCGATCCACTTCCCGTCCGGGGAAACCCCGCAGGACGTCTTCGACCCGGGCTCGTCGATCAGCCGGCGGGGCTTGCCCTGCCCGGGCAGCGGTGCCGTCCAGAGCTCGACCGTTCCGCGCTCTCCCTGCTGGTAGTACACGAGCGAGCGGCCGTCGGGGGTGAACGTTGCAACGAAGGCGGGCGAGTCGAGCTCGAGCCAGGGCGTCTCGCGACCGATCTGGTCGCGATCCGCGAGGACGATCTCGTAGCCCTTGCCGGAGCCGGTGCCGATGCGGGTGATCGCGAGCAAGCGCCCGTCGGGCGACCAGGTCGAGGTGATCTCGTCGCGATCGTCGAAGGTGAAGCGGCTGCGCACGCCGCGCTGCAGGTCGTAGAGCCAGATGTCGCCCGCCGGCGAGTCGGACGCATAGCGCGAGGCCGACAGCCAGCGACCGTCGAAGGAGAGCGACCCGTTGAAGAAGAACGCCCCGGGCTCGTCGTCGATCGTCGCCCGGCGCCGCCCCGCGCGGTCGTAGCTCGCGATCCGGAACGGGCGGTCCTTGTCGGCGCGGTGGACCAGCGTGCCCTGGTTCGACACCGCCAGCGAGCGCAGGCCGCTCGCCGCCATTCCGCCGGGGAGGGCGACGCCGAGATCGAGCGTTTCCCCGACGAGCCTTCCCGCCGCGAGGTCCAGGTGCTGGGCGACGAGCGCCTCGCCCCGAACGTAGAGCAGCCAGTCGGGGGGCGCGAAGACACCCATCGAGCTCGAGGGGCCGAGCGGTCGCGACTCGAGCGAGCCGAGCTCGCCCAGCCTCAGGACCCCGGGCTCGGTGCCCGATCCGGCCGACGTGTAGAAGACGAACTTCCGCCCGTCGGGCAGGAACTGCGGCCAGCGGTGGGTCCCGTGGGCCGCGCCGGCCTCGATCCGCGACGCGGGCGCGGGCTCACCCCCCGACGCCGAGATCCGCGCCAGTGGCCCCACGCTGTGCGGCGCGTAGACGATGGTGTCGTCGGCGCCCCAGCTCCCGCCCCGAAGCTCGCTCACCTGCGCGGCTACCGCCAGAGTGCGCGTTGAGCGGCCGTCGAGGTCGGCGACGCGCAGCTCGGCGCCCTCGAAGAACCCGATCCGGCGGCCGTCCGGGGCCCAGAACGGAAAGCGGACGTCCTCGGCGCCCGGCACCGCGTGGGCGACGACGTCGTCGAGCGAGCGGATCCAGAGCCTGCGGCGGCCGCCGTCCGAGACGACGAACGCCAGGCGCGTGCCGTCCGGCGAGAGCGCCAGGCCCCGCTCCAGGCTGCCGCTCCCGGGAACGCCGATGTCGAAGCGGACGAGCGACCCCGGGGCGCCGATCCGAGCCGCGTCCTTCTCCGTGCGCCGGGTCGCGAGCGAGCCGAGCGCGGCGCCGACGAGCAGGGAAACGACGGCAAGCGTGAAGAGCGCCGCGCGTCGCTCCACCAGGCGACCTGCGGTCGCGGCAGGCTGCGGCGCCGTCGCCTCGTGGACGTGCCCGGCGAGCACGTCTTCGATCGCGAGTCGCGCGTCCGCGATGTCGTGCAGCCGGTTCTTCGGATTGCGCTCGAGGCAGCGCCGCAGCAGCGAGCGCAGGGCGGGTGGCGTCGTGTCGGGCAGGGCATCGAGGTCCACTTCCGCCTTGAGCACCCCGGCCAGCACGTCGCTCACCGTCTCACCCTCGAAGAGCTTCTTGCCGCTGAGCATCTCGAACAGCACGACGCCGAAGGCCCAGATGTCCGCCCGCTTGTCGACGGCCTTGCCCCGTGCCTGTTCGGGCGACATGTAGGCGGCCGTGCCGAGGATGACGCCCGCCTGCGTGCCGGTGTGGGCGAGAGTCGGGGACTGCGACAGGTCGGAGCCCGACCCGGAGGCCGCGTCGCCCGCGTAGGCCTTGGCCAGGCCGAAGTCGAGCACCTTCACCTTGCCGTCCGGCGTCAGCTTGACGTTGCCGGGCTT
>CAZVOI010000682.1:0-1669 GCA_964628275.1 uncultured Acidobacteriota bacterium
TCGATCACCTCCTACACGCATCGCACCATCGACGTGTTGCGCGACGCGGGTGCTTTGACCTCCAGCATCACCGGCGGCAGCATCGGTCTGTCGGAGAAGGTGTACTCGCTCGACGCGCCGCTCGACGACCGCACCGACCCGGCGGAGGCGTGGACGCAGGAGATCCGCTTCTCCGGCGGCAAGAGCCGCTTCCAGTGGGTGGTGGGCGGCTTCTATGCCAACACCAAGCGCCACTACGGCCAGAGCCTGCTGGTGGCCGGGTTCGAGGATCTCACCGGCATTCCGACCGCCGGCAAGTTCGGCGCCGGAAAGGACGTGCTCTTCTACTCGGACCTGGACTACAAGCTCGATCAGTACGCGGCCTTTGGCGAAGGGACGTATTCGTTCAATGACAAGTTCAGCCTGACCGGCGGCCTGCGCTACTACCATTTCAGCGAGGATCGCACCCAGGTCTTCGACGGGATCTTCGCCGACCCGGCGAGCAAGCCCGGCTCGAGCGACGCCGACGGCGTCGCGCCGCGCCTGATCGCCACCTTCAAGGTCTCCGACAGCACGAACCTCAACGCCCAGGTCTCCAAGGGCTTCCGGCTGGGTGGAATCAACGACCAGCTCAACGTGCCGCTGTGCACGCCCCAGGACCTCGCGACCTACAGCGGCCTCGATGCCTGGAAGGACGAGACGACCTGGAACTACGAGGTGGGCTCCAAGTCCCGGATCATGAACAACCGCGGCTCGCTGAACGTCGCGGCGTTCTACGCGGACATCCAGGACCTCCAGGCGACCAAGACCGCTGGGTCGTGCTCGTCCCGCGTCGTCCTCAACGTGCCGAAGGCTCGCAGCCAGGGCGTCGAAGTGGAGCTGGCGGCGACCCCCAACAAGAACTTCGACTTCGCCATCTCGGGGAGCTACACCGACTCCACGATCCAATCCACCTTCAGCTCCGCAGGCGGCGACCTGGGCATTCGGAAGGGCGCGCGCTTGCCGAGCGTGCCCGAGTTCCAGATGTCGGCCGCGGCCACCTACCAGTGGCAGATGAGCGGAAACTCGCTGGGCTACGTGACCGGAACCTACCAGCACGTGGGCTCGCGTTACACGCAGGTGGGCGACGAGGACCTCGGTACCTTGAACCTGCGCTCGTTCGGGGCGAACACGATCGGCGCCCCGCTGACACAGGCCAGCTTCAGCTACGACCCGTTGCTGCCGGCCTACGACATCGTGAACCTGCGGCTGGGGTATGCGAGGGGCAGGTGGGACGTGGCGCTCTTCGGCAACAACCTGACCGACGAGCGGGCGTTCCTGGCGCTCGACCGCGAGCGCGGAACCCGCGCCCGCATCGGCTACCTGACCAACCAGCCCCGCACGTTCGGTCTCTCGGCCCGCGTCAAGTTCTAGGAAAGCTCGTCCCGCGAGAAGACCCGGGGGCGATGGCGCCCCCGGGCACCGGCAACGGACTGCGAACGAAGCGGGATTCACTCCCGCGCGGTGAGCGGGGGGTCTGGGGGGTGCGACACAGCACCCCCCAGATCAAACCAGCTTCACGATGCGGTTGGCGAGGCCACCCTCGCCGACCACGACCGACAGGCGGCCCTTCTCGGCCACCTTCTCGAGCGTCTCCAGCTCACGCAGGCGCATGAGCGTCGGGTTCTGCTCGAACAGGCGCGCCGTATTC
>CAZVOI010000683.1:0-1564 GCA_964628275.1 uncultured Acidobacteriota bacterium
GGAAGCCGAGCCGAGCCGGTAGGCGCTACGGACGTCCGGGCTCGAACCGGCCGCGTGATTGGCCCCTCCTACGGAACGGGTAAGCTGATCTCGTGAGACGGGACCGAGAAATCGACCTCCTCCCTTCTAAAGACAACTGCATAAACAATGCAATGGTCAAGGCAAAAAATAGGGCAAGCCTGAGTGATCGATGCAGCCCCGAAGGTTCATGCGGTTCTTGCGAATCGAGTGCAGGGCCTTGGTGAGCGAGGCGCTGAGTTCGGAGCGGTCCTTGGGGCATCCATTGGCGAGCATTCCCTTGGCAAGCTTCCAGACACCTTCGTCGGGATTCAGCTCCGGGGCGTAGCCGGGGAAACGTAAGAGGTGTAGGCGGGGGACACGGCGGACGAGTTCCGTGACCAGTCGTCCGGCGTGGGGTCGTCCGCCGTCCCAGAGGAGGAACACGTGACCGCGCAGGTGGCGTAGCAGGTGGCGTAGGAAGCCACGCGCCTCCTGTTGCTGGATGTTCTTGAGGTGGAGCTGGAAGTAGAGGTTGAGGCGCTGACGCTTGGGACTGACCGTGATGCCCGAGATGACCGAGATGCGATCACGCCGGTCGAGATGACGTAGCACCGGGGTCTTCCCGACAGGGGCCCAACTCCGGGCGACGGTGGGGGTCAGGAGGAAGCCTGATTCGTCGACGAAGACGAGGTGGGCACCCAGCCGCGAGGCGTTTTTTTTACCCGCGGCCAGTCCTCGCGCACGAAGCGACGGATCTCTCCCTCCTTGCGCTCCAAGGCGCGCTTCTGCGGCTTCTGGTGGCTCCAACCGAGCCGGTGCATCAGGCGCCCCACGTGGTCTCGGTGGTATTGCACACGGAACTTCCTGCGGATCACCTCGCCGATCCGAGCCGTTGTCCACAGTTGTGTTGGGTAGCCGTTCGCCATTGCCCCTTCAAGAAGCAGCTTGAGCAGCAAGCGGCACGACACCAGCGACAGCTTGCGGGGCCGTCCTGGAGAGGAACGCACCTTCAAGGCCTTCTCCCCGCCCCGACGGCGCATGTCACGCCAATGCATGACCGAACTCGGCGCACAACCGATACGCCGACCGGCCTCATTGAGCGAGAGCCCCTCGTCCAGAAACTTCAGGGCCCGCCGTCGCCGATCCTCCAACAACTCCGCCGATCCTCGAAGTCGCATACCCGACCCCCCGAGGACCCACTATAGCATTCTTTACGCAGACGTCTTTAGTACATCAGTACAACAATCCAGGAAGGATGCAACCTTGCCGCCCGCGGCGGCGGAAGGCCTGCGGGAGCTTGCCCGCCCTGACTTCCGAGGGCCCGGTCGCCACTGGACACTCCGGATCATTGACAGGCCGCACGCCGTGCTTCGAAACTGGCCGCCGGGTCCGAGAACTGTGCCGGGACCAGGGATGGGACGGCGTGGTCCGGCCCGGAAGAAGAGGAGGCCGGCATGACGGCGAACGCTGATCGCTCCCTGGACCGCCGGGAGTTCAACAAGAAGGTGGCCGCGGCGGGTGTGGGCCTCGCCCTTCCGGCGCCCGGCGTCTTCGCCGCCGGGTC
>CAZVOI010000684.1:0-2637 GCA_964628275.1 uncultured Acidobacteriota bacterium
CGCCGCGGCTGGTGCCCGAGGCGATCTGGTTCTGGAGCGCGCGTTCCGGGCGGTAGTAGTAGTAAAGATACTCGGTCGGTAGCAGGCGCAGCTCGCGCAGGAAGGCCGTCTCGAAGAACGGCGCGCGGTAGAGCCGCGCCAAGAGGCTCTCGTCCTCGAGCAGCGTGCCCAGCCGCGGCACGCCGCGGTGGTACACCTCACGCAGCCAGCCCAGGTGGTTCAGGCCGAAATAGTCGAAGCGGCACTCCGCCGACGGCACGCCGAGCGCATGCGCGCATTCCTCGAACAGCTCCGTCGGCGTGTCGCAGATGCCGAGGATGCGCGCGCCGCTGGCCTTGCTGACGGCCTCGGTGATGATGCCCACCGGGTTCGTGAAGTTCACGATCCAGGCCTCGGGCGCCAGCGCCTTGACCTCCTTCGCGTAACGCACCATCTCGGGAATCGTGGCCATCGCCATCGCAAAGCCGACAGCGCCCACCGTCTCCTGCCCCACCAGGCCGTGGTCGAGCACGATCTTCTCGTTGCGCGCGCGCGTCTCGTTGCCGCCGACGCGGATGCTGGTGAGGACGAAGCTGGAGCCGCGGATCGCGTCCGCGGAGGTGGCGCAGGCCCGTACTCCGGCGCCGGGCGCGAAGCGGTCCACGAGCGGCGCGATCCGCGCCAACCGTTCCTGGTCGAGGTCGTAGAGAGCGACCTCCGACAGCGGCAGCCCCGACTGTGCCAGACCCCGGATCAGCAGCGGCGCGCGCACACCGGCGCCGCCGATCAGGGCGACTTTCACAGCACGTCCTTTCGGCGCGGCAGCGCGTCGACGCCGCCGGCCGAGCGCGTCGAGAGCGCGCCCACGCGGTTGCCCAGGCGCAGACAGTCGAGGCGCGAGCGTCCGCTCAAGAGACCGAAGAGAAACCCTCCGTCGAACGCGTCGCCGGCGCCAGTGGTGTCGATCGCCGTGACGCGCGGCGCGGGTGCGCGAAGATCCAACGAAGCGGAAATCCAGCGGCTGCCGCGCCGCCCCAGCTTGATCACGGCGTTCCGCCCATGCGCTTTCCAGAAGCCAATCGAGGCGGCGAGGCTACGGGCGCCGGAATAGAGCGGCGCTTCTTTCTCGTTGAGGAACAAGTAGTCGACGCATTGCGCGAGGCCGAGCAGGCGAAGGTCGCGGGCGAGCCGGTCGTCCCAGCCGAAATCCCAGGATGTCGTGACGCCCTGGCGGCGCAGACGCTCGACGACAGGCACCCACAACGCGGGGTCGATCGGCGGGAAGGCCAGGTGCACGTGCCGTGCCTCGACTCGTGCCAGCGCGCGCCGGTAGCGGGGCTCGAGCGCGGCGTTGACGCCCACGAACGTCGCGAAGCTACGCTCGCGGCGCGTCGAGAGCGCGGCGGTGATCGCGTGGGGCTCGCCGGGCCGGCGCAGGTTCGTGACAAGCACCTTCTCGCGTCGCAGCCGCGTCACGGCCTCGGGACCGAGCGCCGAGACGATCTGCGCGCGCAAGCCCAGCCGCGCGACGGCCACGCTGGTGATGACGGCGCCGCCGCCGACGGTGCGCACGAACGATTTCGTCTTCACTTCCTCGCCGGGGCCAGGCAAACGCGGCATGTCCATGAAGACGAGATCCTCGAAGGATTCGCCCACCGAAAGAAGGTCGACGACCGCTTTCAGAGGCCGAGCTCGCGAAGGTAGGCGCGGCTCTTCTTGGCGCTCTCGAACGGCTCGGGCTGGAGCCGGCCGTTCGCGTCGGGCACCACGTCCTGCTCCACGATCAGCCATCCAGAGTAGCCGTTGCGTCGCAGCCCTTCGATCACACGTGGGAAATCGACGACGCCTTCGCCCAAAGGGCAGAAGACACCGCGCCCCCAGGCTTCGCTCATCGGGGCCTGGCTCTGGCGCACGTGCTTTAGCTCTTCGGAGCGAGCGTCTTTCAGATGGACGTAGCGTACCCGGCTGCCGTGCCGGCGCAGCAGCTCGACCGGGTCGCCGCCGCCGTAGGCGTAGTGGCCAGTGTCGAGCAGCAAGCCGACGGTTTCGGGATCGGTCTCGGCCAGGAAGCGATCCACCTCCGCCGGCGTCTCGATGAACGTGCCCGCGTGATGGTGCAGCACCACGCGCATCTTCAGCTCGTCGCGGAGCGCCTTCGCCACGGCGTTCACCGTTGCCGCGGCCTCCTTCCATTGTGCGTCCGACCAGCCGGCGGAGCCGTCCGCCGGGACACGGCCGGCGATCTTCTGACGGGCTTCGTCCTCGTCGTCGGCCAGGATCAACTCGGCCACGTTCTGCGTGGCGAGTAGGCGCGCGACCAGCAGCGCCTTGGCGACCGACGAGGTCCGCTGTGAGGCGTCCTCCAGCGGAAGCGGGACGAACGACGAGCCCAGGTCGAGATGACGCGCCTCGAGCTCGTGCCGGAGCGCTGTCGCGTCGGTCGGCAGGTAGCCGTAAGGACCGAGCTCGGTGCCCTGGTAGCCGGAGGCGGCGATCTCGTCGAGGATGCGTGCGAACGGCGGGTTCGGGCGGTCCGCTTCGTAGACCGCCCAACTGACGGGCGCATTGCCGACACGGAGAGTCATAGCTTGGTCACTCGGGAAGCGGAACGCCCTCTCCCCCGCCACAGGGGGAGAGGGTAGCGTGAGAGGGCTCTAG
>CAZVOI010000685.1:0-4636 GCA_964628275.1 uncultured Acidobacteriota bacterium
GAAGCCCTCGGGAGCCTGCGGCCGGTCCTGTTCGAGCGGCTCGTCCGGTCGTGTCTGGCGAAGGATCCCGCGGCCCGCTGGCACTGCGTTCGGGACCTGAAACGACAGCTCGAATGGATCCGCGAGGGAATCGGGCAGGAAGGGCCGGCCGTTCCCCAAGGGAAGCGGCCCATCGCGGCGTGGGCCGCCGTCGCTGCCGCTACGCTCCTCGTGGCGCTCGCGCTGCTGGCGGCCCTCTCGCCTGTCAGGGGACGCGCTCCGGACGCGGTGCGGTCATACCGCACCTCGGTCCTGCCGCCGCGCGGGGTTTCCTTCGCGCCGTTCCACTTCGCCATCTCGCCCGACGGGACTCGCCTCGCCTTCGTCGGCATCGGTCCGGAGGGTCAGAGCAATCTCTGGGTTCGGTCACTCGAGACGCGGGTGGCGCAGGAGTTCAAAGAGACGTCGAACAGCGAATCGCCTTTCTGGGCGCCGGACGGCCGCCGGCTCGGCTTCTTCGCCGAGGGAAAGCTCAAGGTCGTGGACACGAGCAGTGGCGTGGTCCACGTCGTGTGCGAAGCGCCCGCGGCCCGAGGCGGAAGCTGGAATCGGGCCGGCACGATCGTGTTCCACAACGTCGCCGGCCCCCTCTTCAGCGTCTCGGACAGGGGCGGAGCCCCGAAGCAAGCCACGCCCGTCGCTCCGGAGACCGGCAAGGCGCACCGCTGGCCGTCCTTCCTGCCCGACGGCAGGCGCTTCCTCTATCTCCAGGATTGGGGCGCGCCCGGGGGCCCGCGTCCGAACGGAATCTACGTGGGATCGCTCGACGGGGGCGAGCCGAAGCTCATCTCCAAGGACCTTTCCGGCAGCGCGTTCCTCGCCTCCGGCCAACTGCTCTATGTCCAGGACGGCAGCTTGATGGCCCAGCCGCTGGATCCGGCGCGGCTGGAACTGGTCGGTCCCGCCGTCACCGTCTTCGACCGGGAGTTGGAAAAAGACGAGGCCTTCGGTCGAGCGAACCTTTCAGTATCGGAGAACGGTATCGCGGTTTTCCAGTCCCTTTCGGATGCGGCCTCGGAGCTGGTCTGGTTCGACGGGAGCGGCCGCGAGGTCGGACGGATTCCCCAATCCGGGCTCCGGGACCCGCGGCTGTCGCCCGACGGGCGCTTGCTCGCGGTGACATCCGACGACGGCCGCAACGGCCGGACTTTCGTCCGAATCCTCGACCTCCGCCGCGGAGTTTCCACCCAGCTCACAGGAGGCGGGCAGGAGATGATGCCGACCTGGTCTCCAGACGGGGCCAGGATCGCTTACCGGTCCGGCACAGGGCCCAAGTACGCCCTGGCCCAAGTTCCGGCGGACGGGTCGGGAGAAGCGGAAGTGCTCCTCGAGGGCCCGAAGATGCTGCCCAACGATTACACCCCGGACGGGCGTGGGCTGGTGCACATGAGGCTCGACCGCCCAGCGTTCTCCCAACTGGCTTTCTACGATATCGGTCAGCGCAAGTCCGAGGACCTGCTTTCGGGGGCGGAGGGCCAAGTTTCGCCCGATGGGAAGTGGCTGGCCCTGACGCACGCGCGCCAGGGCTTCGTCTTCCACGTCTCCGTGCAGCCGTTTCCCGGGCCGGGACCACAGGTACAGATCAGCAGGGAAGGCGGCGGCCAGCCTCGCTGGAGCCGGGACGGCAAGCGTTTGTACTTCATGGCGCCGGATCGCAAGCTGATGGAGGTCGAGATCGAGGTCCGCGGCGACCGGTTCGCGCCGGGCGTCCCGCGCCCGCTCTTCCAGACCCGCATCGTCGCTCCCGTCTTCGTGCTGTTCCAGTACGACGTGACGGCCGACGGCAGCCGCTTCATCATCAACTCGCTGAGGCCCGAGGCGCCCCTGACGCTCGTCACCAACTGGCCCCGCGCCCTGAGCCGGTAGCACTCCGCGATGGGTCGGCTGCCGTCCATGGCCGAATCAGAGAATCGCCCACCACGGCGCCGCGAGGACGCCGTCGGCGAGCCACGAGACGTTCTCGCCGGTGTGCAGCAGCAGGCCCGCGCGCGTTTGCCCGCGGTACTCGTCCCGGAAGGCGCGCAAGCCATCGGCATCGCCGCTGCGCGGGCGCGGCGTGGTCTTCACCTCGATTGGCAGTAGGCGGCCCTTGAACTCAACGACGAAGTCGACCTCGCGGCCCGAGGCGGTCCGCCAATACAGCACTTGAGGCGCGCCATGCAGCGCGGAGCTCCAGGCCAGAAGATCCGAGAGCACGAGGTTCTCCAGGTGCGCGCCGCGTGGCTCGTCCTCCCCGGCAAGGTGCAGCGCGAGGGCCGTGTCGTTCCAGTAGAGCTTCGGCGTCTTGATCAGGCGGCTGGTGCGATTCACGGCGAAAGCGGGAAGCCGCACCAGCAAGTAGGACACCTCCAGGAGATCGAGGTGCCGGCTGACCGTGGCCTGGGGCATGCCCACGTCCCGGCCCAGCTCGGTCTGATTCACCAGGTTCCCGATGCGCAGGCAGGCAGCGCGCATCAGGCGCCGGAAATCCGGGAGCGATGTCACGGCCGTGAGCTCGCGCAAATCCCGCTCGAGATAGGTCTGCACGTAGCCGGCGTGCCACAGAGAGCGTGCGGCCGCGCCGCGAAGCTGGTGGGCCGGTGTCGGATACCCGCCAAGGCGCACAGCATCGCGCCAGTCGGCCCGGATGGCGTCGTGCGAGCGCAGAAAGTCCGGCCAGGCGCGGTCCGGAAGCCGGAACAGGTCCCCCCAGACGCCGGCCCGGCCGAGGCCGAGCAGCTCGCGCCGCGTCAACGGACGCAACGTGAGGTGCACGGCCCGCCCCGCGAGGGTTTCCGAGATCCGCTTCAGCAGCAGCAGGTTGGCGGATCCGGTCAGCAGGAAGCGTCCAGCCTTGCGGTCCTCGTCCACCGCGCGCTTCACGGCCATCAGCAACTCCGGCGAGCGCTGTACCTCGTCGAGCGTCAGGCGCCCGGCGTCGCGCACTAGCGCGTCGGGCTCGCGGTGCGCGCGATCCAGCACATCGATCTCGTCCAGCGACAGGTAGCTGCGCCTGGCTCCGATCTTGACGTCGCGGGCGAGCGTGCTCTTGCCGGTTTGCCGGGAGCCGGTCAGGACGACCACCGGCGACGACGCGAGCGCCCTCCGCAGCGGCGCGGCGAGCATCCGCGGCAGCGTTGACGATATATCCATGGCGTGAATGATTATCACTCACACAACGGATATTGCAAGGAAGAGCTGCGGCCGCCCTCGGCCGCTAGCCCTGCGTCTCGACCGGCCCCAGGTAGCGGTCGAGCCACTCCAGCGTCGCCTTGATGATCTCGAGCCGTGGCGGCACGTGCCCACCGGGGATCAGCGTGTGCTGTTTCTCCTTCGCGCCGAGGATCTGAAACATGGGCTTCTGCGACTCCTCGAGCGGGAACCGGAAGTCCTCGCGGCCGTTGAGCATCAGCGTCGGTACCGTCACCCGCGGTGCGAAGTTGAACTGGTCGATCTCGGGCGCGAAGGTCACGTTGTCGAGGCCGCCGGCGAGGAGGACGCTGACCTTGAACCTTCTCTCGAGCGCCGTGAAGTTCATGCCGTCCACCGCGCCCCAACTGAACCCGTAGTACGCCAGCTTGCCGATGTCGACATCCTTCCGCGTCTCGAGGTAGTCGACCGAGCGCGCCAAGTCCTTGTAGTTCTGGATCAATAGATCCCTGCGGGCGCTCGAACGCGATGCCGGGAAGGAACGCAGCCGTCTCTCGTAGGTCCCCTTGTAAACGGGATACAGGACCGCCCGCCCGCTCCGGATGATGAAATCCAGAAACTGTTTGTCCCAGGTCTCGAGACGCGTGAGAAACGTAGCGCCCGAGCCCGGGAAGAACAGGATCACCTGGAAGGGGGGACGCGCATTCGTGGGAAGGTAGAGGTCGGCGGGGATGCGTTCGCCGCCGTAGGCGGCGTCGTACTCGACACGCTCCTGCTTCCAGTGCGAGGAGCCACTCGTGACCAGTTCGGCCTTGTCCTTGAGGGGCGTTTTGTCGTAGGCGTAGAGGCCCGCATAGACGGCGAAGGTCTTGTCGTCCACGGGCTTCTCGCGCGCGTAATCGCGCCAGGTCCTTTCGATCGGCGCCAGCAGCTCCGTTGCCGGCGGCTTCTCGTATTTCGCGAGGCGGAATCCGTAGGTCTCAGGCCGCTCGAACGGCGAGATCGCGTATCGGTTGCGGTAGGTGTAGACCGCTTCGGTCCAGTCGCCACCCAGCGAAGAGCGCTTCTCTCCCGAGGCGTTCCAGACCCACTCCCTCACGTTGCCGGCCATGTCGTAGGTCCCGAAAGGGCCGAGGCCCTGGTGAAGGCCCACACGCGCGGGACCCTTGCCACCGAAGTTGCTCAGCTCTACGACCGCCGGCTGCCCCAAGCTGTCGGTTGCGCGAAGCCAGTGCCACGCAGTCGGCAGGCTTTTCCCTTCGAACTCGGCGAACGCCGCCGCCTCGAACCAGCTCACGCCGCGCACAGGGAGGTCGTCCTCTCCCGCGGGAGGGTTGCCTAGTTCCCAGAGCGCCGGTCCGGGGCGTCCGGTCTTGTCCACGAAGGAGCGCAGGGTTTCCTCCCACGACAGGTCGCGACTGGCTTTGGTGAACGGATGCTTCCAGTATTCGCGCTTGCGATAACCGCC
>CAZVOI010000686.1:0-4024 GCA_964628275.1 uncultured Acidobacteriota bacterium
TCATCGACGAGTTCCAGGGTGCTAAAGCGTGAGCCGCGGAGTTCTCGTCGCCGTTCTCACGGCGCTGTACGCGCAAGCGGCCGACTTCCAGCAAGCGAGCCTCGTCGCTCGCAGCGTCTTGCCCGCCGCCACGTATCGAGCCGGCTCGCCCCCATCGGGGGCGTTCCTCTCGACGGCCGAGCGCGCGACGGCCGCCGCCAACGGCGTGCGCGGCCATGCCTCCGGGCCGTACTTTGCCCAGCAGCCGGTGCAGGGGTTCTCGAGCATGGTGCCCGCCGATGCCGAAACCTGGTGGGCGTTGTCGGACAACGGTTACGCCTGGCGCGGGAACTCCGCCGACTTCCAGCTCGTCTTCTACCGGATCGACCCGAAGTGGGGGGATGCCGGCGGTCCGAAGGTGCTGGAAACCGTCGTCGTCCGCGATCCGGACCGTCGCATCCCCTGGAGGATCGTGTGTGACCGCGAGAGCGGCGCACCGTTGCCGGACTTCTCCTTCAACGCGATGCCCCGAGCACCGGCGGCGTGCGGCGGGACGACGGCTGCGCGCATCCTGACCGGCTTCGACCTTGACCCTGAGTCGTTCGTGCGGGCTCAAGACGGCACGTTCTGGGTCGGCGATGAGTTCGGGCCGTTCCTCGTCCACGTCGCCGCCGACGGCCGGGTACTCGAGGCGCCGATTCAGGTTCCCGGCGTTCGCTCCCCCCAAAACCCCTTCCTGAAAATCTCGGATCGAGCGCACCCCGAGCGTCCCAACCTGGCGGCCAGTCGCGGCTTCGAAGGCGTGGCGATCAGCCCCGACGGATCCAAGCTCTACGCGCTGCTCGAAGGGGCCGTGGCCGAGGACGACGTCCAGGACCTTCGCATCTATGTCTACGACGTCGCGAAGCGCGCGTTCGCGGACGGGATTCTCAAGGTGCGCCTCGAGATGCCGAGCCAGAAGGTGAACCTCTCGAGCCTCACCGAAACCTCGGGCGCCAGGGTCTATCCGGATGCCGCGGCGCCGGGGGCGGGCCCTGTTTCCATCGGAGAGCTGAAGGCGGTGAACGATCGGCAGTTGCTCATGATCGAGCGGGACAACCACGGCGACGACCTAACGGCGCCGCGCTTCAAGAAGGTCTTTCTCCTCGACACGTCGCTCGCCGCAAAGCGCGGCGGCTACGTCGTCAAGACTCTGCTCGTCGATCTGCTCGCGATCCCCGACCCGTCTAGAGTCGGGGGAGACGGAGACTTCTTCCGCCTCCCGTTCTACACGATCGAATCGGTGCACGTGGTAAACGAGCGTACGCTTTTGGTCGCCTCCGACAACAATTTCCCGATGTCCAGCGGGCGCTCGCGCAGCCTTGCCACTAACCGCAGCGGCCCGCTCGCCGCAGACAGCACCGAGCTGATTCTGATCCGCCTCGGCGTACCTCTGAACGTCGACCCGCGGTTGCTCCCGGCTGCGGGCAAACGGCTGCGGTGACGGTCGCTAGAAGCTCACGCCGAGCGCCAGGGCCACAGTGGGAGAGCGCTCGTCGGGATTGAACCAGTAGGCGGTGAAGTCCACGTGCTCGGACGAGAACCCGACGAGGACTCCTCGCTGAATGTCGCGGTCTATTTGGTAGGCCTTCGTTCGCTGGCCGACGACACCCAAGCGACACCAGTTGGCGACCGACCACGAAAGCTCCGACCATGCGTAGAAAAAACTGTCGGACGATTCGTTCGTGTCGGATAGATACTCGCCCTCGCTGTAGAACGTGAGCTTCGTCCAGGCCAACGTGGCCTTGTAACCGGGTGCTACGCCGGTGGTGTCGCCGAACACGGCGCCCAGCATCGGCGTGGCCTCGAAGGTCACCTTGTCGCCCACGCTGAAGTTGTAGCCGCCACAGACTCGGTCGCGCGACTGAGCAGCCCCGCCAGCGGCACGATGGCGAAAACCGACAGCACGAACAACATCGTGTGGGACTCGGGCTTTAGTTGCTCGGCCGCGAAGACCACGGGCACGAAGACCAGAAGCCAGAGCAGGGGATTGTGACGAATTTCTTTCAGCAGGTGGTTCATGGCTCATTCCTATCATTATTTGTAACCGCCTTCAGGGCTTCCAGTCCACCGCGTGTTCCGCGAGGTAGGCGTCCACGGCGGCGCCGATGGTCGGGTGAAAGACGTCGGTTCCCAGGCGGTCGAGCAGCTCGAAGCGTTTCAGCTTGTCCTTGACCGGGTCCTTGACCTCGGCGAAGCGCAGCTCGATGCCGGACTCACGCAGGGTCTGCGCGAGCTCGGCGAGCATGTCGGCCGACGTCACGTCGACGCTCGTGACCGGCTCGGCGGTCACGACGACTCGCCGCACGGGCGTCGGCGACCCTGCCACCGCCGCGAGCACGCGCGCATGGAACAGCTCGGCGTTGGCGAAAAACAGCGGCGCATCCCAGCGGAACAGCACGAGGCCGGGCACCAGTCTGGCGTCTTTATACCGCCCCGTGTCGTGGTAGCCGCGGATACCGTCCACGCGGCCGAGCACTGCTGAGTAAGGACGCCAGCCGTCCCAAAGGAACTCGATGACTGCGATGACGATGGCCAGCCCGATGCCCGGAATCGCTCCGAGGACCGCGACTCCGACGAAGCAGAGAATCGATAGCCAGAATTCCCAGCGCTGAATGCGGAAGATGCGGCGTAGGTCGGCGAACTCGAACAGGCCGATCGCCGAGGCGATCACTACCGCGGCCAACGCGCTGGTGGGTAGATCCTCCATCAGGCTGGGAGCCACAACCAGCAGCAGGGCGACTGCGACGGCGCCGACGACGCCCGTGAGTTGGGTCCTTGCGCCGGACACTTCTGCGACCGGAGTGCGCGACGAACTGCTGCTGATCGGAACGCCCTGGAAAAATCCTGCCGCGAGATTGGCGGCGCCCAGGCCGACCATCTCCTGGTTCGGATCGACGTTCGTACGCGTCTTCGCGGCGTAGACGCGCGACAAGACGCTGGTGTCGGCGAACGCCACCAACGCGACCGCGCAGCCGCCGATCACGACGGTCCACAGATCGGCGAGCCCGATCCACGGCACGGCAAAGGAAGCCAGGCCTTGCGGCATGGGACCCAGCACCTTGACGCCGGCTTCGGCACCGAGGTCCAGGACTCCGACGGCCATCGTCGCCGCCACCACCGCGATAAGGATGCCCGGGACGCGCTTGTAACGCTTGAGCGAAAGGACCAAAGCCAGCGTGCCAAGGCCGACCGCGGACGACGTCCAGTTGGCCTGGCCGTCCAACACCGTTCGGGCAAGCTGCCAGAGACTGCGCAACGGCCCGGCGGCATCGACTGAGACTCCGAACATCTTGGGCAACTGGCTGATCAGCACGGTCAGCGCGATGCCGTTCATGTACCCGTAGCGGATCGGCTTGGACAGTAGCTCGGTGATGAACCCCAACTTCAAGACGCCCGCCAGGATGCAGACCAAGCCGGACACCACAGCCATCATGCTGGCCACCGTGACGGCCCGCATCGGATCACCCCCTGAAAGCGGCAGCACGACGGCGAGGATCACCGCAGCCAAGGAGGAATCGGGCCCGAGAACCAAGATGCGGCTGGGACCGAACAGCGCGTAGGCCAAAAGGGGGATCGTTGTCGCGTAGAGACCGTTGATCCCCGGAACGCCGGAGGCCTCCGCGTAGGCGATTCCGACAGGGACCAACATCGTGGTAAGCACGAGGCCTGCCATCAGGTCGTTCGGCAACCAGGCCGCTTGGTACCCGCGCAGGACCTGAAGCCCCGGCACAAAGCGCCGCCAGCGGCCGGTGACTGGAATCGGAGTCAGGGCGTTGGCTCCTTGAGCCACCGGGAGTGGTGCTCGCGCACGAGTGCTACCGCCCGATCGGCGGTGTCGACACAGCTTGCGATCTTGAGATCCGCGACGGCTGCGAGCTCGAAGCTCGGGCGCAACATCGCCTGTGCGGTCCACTCGACGAGGATGCTGTTGACGTCTTCTTCGTCGGCCGGGCTCACGGTTCGCGGAACGGGTTCGTCGGTTGGTTCGGGGCTCATTCAGTAA
>CAZVOI010000687.1:0-29152 GCA_964628275.1 uncultured Acidobacteriota bacterium
AGGAACGCGTGCGCCACCGAGTAGTAGGCCAAGAGCTCGTCTTGCGAGACATGCCCCGTCAGCACGACGTCGGGCACCCGCAGCTCCTGGATCAGCTCCCGAATCCGGGCCTGGTAGCGCTCGTGGCCGCGGTAGTCCCCCACCAGCAGCAAGCGGCTCTTCGGGTTCAGCCGGCGGTAGATCGCGAACGTCCGGATCAGGTCGTCGATTCTCTTGTTCGGGATCATCCGGCCCACGAACAGAATGTTGGTCCGGCCATCGCCGTAGAGCTTCCGCACCACCGGCGACGGGCGCTCGCGATACGCGTCGAAGTCCAACACGATCGGGAGCACAGCCGTCTTCCGGTAGCCGGCCGCTTCCAGCTCGCGGCGGTTGAACTCCGAGTCGCCGAGGCCCAGCTCGGTGCGCGCGGCGAACTCCCGGAGCTCGCGGCGCCCGTGGTAGCAGAGCCCCGCCAGGTGCGGGTGGAAGCCCATGAAGAACTCGGGCGGCGTGATGTTGTGATAGATCGACACCAGCCGGTCCGGCGCGTGATAGGCGAGCCGTCCGGCGGCGCTGCCGATCGAGAAGTGGTAGACGCAGATCGTCCGCGAGCTCGAGACCTCCGCGTAACGCCACAGCGGCCGCGCGCGATCGACCATCTTCGGGTGCACGTTCTCGGCGAAGATGTCGGATTGGTAGCCGGCCGAACGCAGCCGCTTCTGGATCGCGAGCGCCTCATTGCCGATCGCGTCGCCGTAGGAGAGCGCGGCGAGCAACTGATGGACCGCCGGCTTCGGGCTCACGCGTTCCCCAGAATCGGTCGGAGCCGGTCGAGCAGCAGCGCGGCGTAGTCGACCGCGCGCAGCTCGCTGAGCGCACGCGCCTGTGTCTCCAGGACCGCCGCATGCAGGGCGGCATCCCGCAGCACCAGGTCGATCAGCTCGGCCACCACCTCGGGGCGCTTCTCCACGAGCAGCACCCCGGCGCCGCGCAGTGTCTCGCGGATCGCGGCCGCGTCGTAGGCGATCACCGGCAAGCCGAACGCCATCGCTTCCAGGAGCGGCACGCCGAAGCCCTCGTGCTCCGAGAGACACAGGAACGCGTCGGCGGCGGCGTAGCAAGCGCGCAGGTCGTCGTCCTCGAGATGGCCGGTGAAGACGACCTCGTCCAGGCGCATCTCGTCGACCATGCGCAGGAGCGCGCCGAAGTAGCGTTCCTGGCCGCGATGGTCGCCGGCCAGGATCAAGCGGCTCGCCGGACGCACGAAGCGCTGATAGGCGGCGAAGACGCGGATCAGGTCTTCGATCTTCTTGTTGGGCGTGAGGCGGCCCACGAACAGCAGGTTGTCGCGGCCGTCGTCGAACAGCGTCTCGAAGACGCGCGAGCGTTCGCGCCGCGGCGCGTCGAGATCGGGAAGGATCGGCAGCACGCCGGTCGTCGCGTAGCCGGCCGCCAGCAGATCCTTCCGGTTGAACTCGCTGACGCCCAGCGCCAGGTCGGAGCGCTCGGCCAACGCGCGTAGCTCGCGGCGGCCTTCATGACAGAGAGCCACCAGCTCGCGCGAGTAGCCGAGAAACCATTCCGGCGGCGTGACGTTGTGGTAGACGAGCGCGCGCCGGCCGGGCAGCGTGGCGTAGAGCCGGCTGGCCGCGCTGCCGATCGCGAAGTGCAGCAGCGAGGCGCTCTCGGCGGAACGAGCGTACTTCCAGAGCGGCACGCCGCGGCTCGCGATCTTGGGGTGCAGCTTCTCCGCGAAGATCTCGGAACGGTAGCCTTGCGCGCGCAGCGCGCCCTGGATCGCCAGCGCTTGGTTCGAGATCGCGTCGCCGGGCGCCAACGCCGCCAGGAACTGGTGGACCTCGCTGGGCCGGCCGGGCATCGGCCTCAGGCAGCCTTGGCGGGCGCGCGCAGCAGCCCCAGGTACTTCCGTTCGATGACATCCCAGGCGTAGTGCTCTTCGAAGTAGCGCCGGCCGTTTTGACCGAGCGTGCGCCGCAGCGCTTCACTCTGGTCGAGCAGCGCGAGCGCCTCTTTCCACTCCTCGTAGCTCGAGTAGTAGAGCCCGGCGTTGGAGCGAAGGCACTGGCCGCGCAGCACTTCGCACTTGGCGTTGGCCAGAACCGGCCGCTCGGCCCACCACGCTTCGAGCGTCACCATCGACAGGCTCTCGTAGCGTGAGGGCATCACCAGCAGGTCAGCGGCGGCCAGCGCGTCCCACTTGTCTTGATCCGGGAGAAAGCCGAGATGTCGGATCGCCGGGTCGCGTGGGATGGGCAGGATTTCCTTGCCCACAAGAGCCAGCTGTAACGGCGAGCCGGTCTCCTTCCGGTAGCGGCGGAAGAAGTCGAACATCTGCCGGCAGCCCTTGTTCTCGTCGATCCGGCCGACGTAGATCAGGAAGCGTCCGTCGAGCCGGTGCCGTTGGCGAAAGCCATCAGGATCGAGTCGTTTGGGCAGCGCCGATCCCACGCCGACGACGTCTCCGGGCACAGCCGCGTTGGACGACACCCGCTCGATCATCGCGCGCTCCTCGACGCTGTTGTAGACGATGGCGCGCGGCTCTCGGAAGAACGACGGAAAGATCGGGAGCTTGTAGATGCCGTCATCCTCGGCGGTGGGAACCAGGAGCGCCTTCCCCGCCACCGCCCGCAGGCCGTGATAGGTCGTGTAATAGCGATACGAGAAGAAAATGAAGGCGTCAAAAGCGTCGCGCTGCGATTCGACGTAGCGCACCAGCCGCGGCGAGAACGGCCCCTCTTCTTCCAGCCAGCGAAGACAGTCCGATGGAGCCGCGGCGCTGCGCAACACCCGGTCGGTCCAATCGGCGAAGCGCTCGGGGTCGCGCGGCCGCTTCACCTTGAAGCGACGGACCGGAATGCCATTCAGGATCTCGCGGCCTTCCGGGTAGTAGTTCGCCCAGGTGATGTAGTCGGCGGCGCAGGTGGTGATCACCTCGACCTGGGCGTGGCGCGCCATGTGCTCCGCGATCAGCCGGCAGTGATACTCGGCGCCGCCCGCGATCTCGAGACCGTAGCGCTGGACGACGAAGGCGAGCCTCAAGCCCGCCCGGAGCCGCCGGGCTCCTTGGCGCCGTCCGCGTCATCGCGGAAGACGACCATCGACTCGAGCGTCTTCTCGCGTTTGGTCAGGAGCTCGAGCCGGCCCTGAAGCTGCAGGTTGCGGTTCTTCAGGTCCTGGACCTCGAGGTTCAGCCTGGTGACCTCGATCGCCAGGTTGTTCAGGAGGTGGACGTAGTACGAGTTGAGATCCGACTGCCGCGACAGCGCCGAGATCATCGGGTTCGGGTTCCAGAACAGCTTCTGCAGCGGCTTCAACAACGAGCGGGTCTTCTCGAGGATCTGGCCAACCACGCCGCGGCTGCTGCGGTAGATCGTCTGGTGGTTGAACTGGAAGTTCCAGCGCTGCGGCTCGGCGCGGAAATCGGAGACGAAGTCGCTGTTGAACTCGTGGGCGTCGAGCACCGCGTCGAGCTGATGTTCGGCGATCTCGCGGACCTCGTCGTCGGTGTAGAGGCCCAGCTTCTTCTCCTCGATCCGCTTGCGGATCGAGCGCATGATCTCCTCGACGTCGACCTTGTCGGATTGGATCTCGAAGCTCACGCTACTTGCCGAGCGGCATCGGGGCGCCGGGCGCCGAGTAGACGATCGTGAGGATCGCGAGCGCCCAGAGAGCGACGTTCAGAAGGATCGGCCAGTCGGTCACGAGAATCTCGGTCGGACTGCCGCCCTGTTCCTTGCGGTGCACCAGATAAAGATAGCGGAACACCCCGTAGATCACGAAAGGGATGGTCCAGGCCAGGGCGCCGGTCTGGTACTTCTCGCGCGTCTCCGGGGCGAGCGTGTAGAAGGCGTAGGCGGTCACGCACGAGGCGGTGACCACCGAGATCATCTGGTCGAGCAAGTACGGGCTGTACTCGGCCAGGATCGAGCGGTGCCGCGTTGCCTGGTCACTGAGCGAGACGATCTCGTGGCGGCGCTTCGCGAGAGCCAGGAACAGCGCCAGCAGGATCGTGCACACCAGCAGCCAATCGGAGATCAGCACGCGCACCGCCAGCCCGCCGGCCGCCGCTCGCATCACGAAGCCGAGGCTGACCGAGAGGACGTCCAGTATCACGACGTTCTTCAGCGCGAACGAGTAGAGCAGGTTCAGCGCGAGATACGCGAAGGCGATCAGAGCGAAGGGAAGCCCGAGCGCCAACGAGGCGGCCAGTGCTGAGAGTCCCAAGACCGTGGCGACGCTGCGGGCAGCCGACAGGCCGAGCGCTCCGCTCGCGATCGGCCGGAGCTTCTTGCGCGGGTGCAGCCGGTCCTTCTCGAGGTCCGCGAGGTCGTTGACGAGGTAGACGGTGCCCGAGAGACCGCAGAAGATCACGAACGCGAGGAGCGCTCGCGAGGCCGGTCCCGGGTCGAAGAGGTGTTTGGAGAGCGCTAACGCCGCGAAAACCAGCAGGTTCTTCGTCCACTGATGGGGCCGCAGCGAGACGGCGACGGCTTTGAGGCTCAGAAGCTCTTGATCGCCTCGCCCTCGCTATCGTAGGTTTCGAAGACCGTCAGGAGCTTGGTGATCGCCAGCAGATCCTGGATCTTCTTGGTGAGGTTCAAGAGCTTCAGCTTCCCGCCCTTGCGGCTCACGGTCGTGTAGCAGCGCACGACCTCGCCCAGACCGGCAGAATCGACGTACGGGACTTCGGCGAGATTCAAGAGGATCTTCGTCTTGCCGGAGTCGGCCAGCTTCGTCACCGCGTCGCGAAGCAGGTCGTCCCCTTCGCCGATGAGGATCTTTCCGGTGAGGTCCAGGATGACGACATCTCCGACCAGTCGCTCCACGATTTTCATGGCGGCTCTCTCCTTGCGGCTCTAGAACTTACGCGGTTAGCGGCGAGCAAACTATCACACGCTCTTCCGGCCTGTCAACGATTCTGCCTTCCCATGGTAGCGTCCGGCCGATGGACGTTCTCGCGCGGATTCACGGCCGGGCCCGGGAGAGGCCGCGGTCGATCGCGCTCCCCGAGGGAACCGAGCCGCGCACCATCAAGGCCGCGGCGGCGATCGCGGCCCGCGGACTCGCCAGAGTCACGCTGCTGGGTCCGCCCGAGGAGATCCGCAAGCTGGCGGCTTCCGCAGACGCCGACATCTCCGCGGTTGCGGTCCTGAACGTGCCGACACAGGGTCTCGAATTCGAGCGAGCGCTGCTCGCCTACAGCGACCGGATGCGTCATCGCGGCGCCTTCAGTGACGAAGCGCGCGAGCACCTAAGAGACCCGCTGCTGTGGGCCGCGCTCCAGGTTCAGGCGGGCGGCTTTGACGGGTTCGTGGCGGGCGCGCGCTCGACGACGGCGCACACGCTGCGCGCCGCGCTGCGCGGCATCGGAACGCGACCGGGCGTCGGCAAGCTCTCGTCCTTCATGCTGATGCTGACGACCCACCAGGAGTTCGGCGACGAGGGGTTGCTGGTCTTCGCCGATTGCGGCGTGAATCCCGATCCGACCGCGCGCGAACTCGCCGAAATCGCGTCGTTGACCGCCGAGAGTGCTATGTCCTTCCTAGGGGTCCCGCCCCGCATCGCGTTCCTGTCGTTCTCGACGCGCGGCAGCGCCGATCACCCGCGCTCGCGCAAGGTGGCCGAGGCGGCGCGCACGCTGCGCGCGATGCGGCCCGACCTCGAGTCCGACGGCGAGCTACAATTGGACGCCGCGCTGGTTCCGGAGGTCGGCGCCTCGAAGGCGCCGGGCAGCACGGTGGCGGGACGCGCCAACGTGCTCATCTTCCCGGACCTCGACTCGGGAAATATCGGCTACAAGCTGGTCGAGCGTCTGGGCGGCGCGCGGGCGCTCGGTCCAATTCTTCAGGGCCTGGCGAAGCCGGCCAACGACCTCTCGCGAGGTTGTTCCGTCGACGACATCGTCGACGTGGTGGCGATCACCGCGCTTCAAGCCGGCTCTGGGCCGTTCGGTCGTTTCAGCAGACTCCAATAGTCATGCGCCGGCCCGCCGCTCGGTTGGCCGAACAGGAGCCCCTGAGGAGATGACCCTGCCACTCCCGGAAAGCGATGCGGTCCGGCGCCTCCACGCGCAGTACGTGACAGCGCGCGCGCTGGCCGAATCTTCCTCGCTGCTCGAGGCCACGCCCAAGATCCTGCAGGCGATCTGCGAGACGCTCGGATGGGAGCATGGAGCGCTCTGGCGGGTGGACGCCCCGGCGCGCGTGCTGCGCTGCGTCGAGATCTGGCACCCCGCTTCCCTCCGCTTCCCGGAGTTCGAGGCCGCGAGCCGGCGGACGGCCTTCCCGCCCGGGATCGGCCTGCCCGGCCGCGTCTGGGCCAGCGGCAAGCCGGCTTGGATCCCCGACGTCGTCCACGACGCCAACTTCCCCCGCGCACCGCTCGCCGCGAAGGACGGACTGCACGGCGCGTTCGGCTTCCCGATCGTCCTGCGCCAGGAGGTTCTGGGGGTGCTCGAGTTCTTCAGCCGCGAGATCCGACAGCCCGACAAGGAGCTGCTGGTGATGCTGGCCACGGTCGGCAGCCAAATCGGCCAGTTCCACGAGCGCGAACGTGCGGAGGGCGAGCTGGCCACACTGTTTCGGCTGTCCCAGGACATGTTCTGCGTCGCCGACTTCGACGGCTACTTCCGGCAGCTGAACCCGGCCTGGGAGCGCACGCTGGGCTTCACGCGCAAGGAGCTGATGCGCCGGCCGTACCTCAGCTTCGTGCATCCGGATGACCGCGAGGCGACGGCCGCCGAGGCGCGCAAGCTGCTCGACGGCTCCGGTACGGTAATGTTCGAAAACCGCTATCGCTGCAAGGACGGTTCGTACCGGTGGCTGTCGTGGAACGCGACCCCGCTCACGGATCGCGGGACGATCTACGCGAGCGCGCGGGACATCACGGAGCGAAAACGCGTGGCCGCCGAGCTGCAGAAGGCGAGGGAGGCCGCCGACGCCGCCAACACCGCGAAGAGCGACTTCCTCGCGAACATGAGCCACGAGATCCGGACGCCGATGAACGCGGTGATCGGGATGTCCGAGCTGCTGCTGGACACCGACGTCAGCGCCGACCAGAAGGAGTACCTGGTCGCGCTGAAGGACTCGGCGGAGTCATTGCTCGTTCTCATCAATGACGTCCTGGATTTCTCGAAGATCGAGGCCGGCAAGCTCGAGCTGAGCCCGACCGAGTTCGACCTCCGTGAGAGGCTGGGCGACACTCTGAGGGCACTCGGGGTCCGCGCCCACCAGAAGGGGCTGGAGCTTGCGGGCAGCGTGGCGCCCGAGGTCCCCGAGCGGCTGGTCGGGGACGCGCCGCGGCTGCGCCAGGTGCTCGTGAACCTGGTGGGGAACGCCATCAAGTTCACCGAGCACGGCGAGGTCGTGGTGCGGGTGGAGAAGCAAGCCACGAAGGCGAAGCAAGTGACGCTGGGCTTCGTGGTTGCAGACACGGGCATCGGGATCCCGCGGGAAAAGCAGGAGTTGATCTTCGACGCCTTCACGCAGGCGGACAGCTCCACCACGCGGCAGTACGGCGGGACGGGCCTGGGCTTGTCCATCTCCGCCCAGCTCGTGCAGATGATGGACGGCAAGATCTCGGTGGAGAGCGAGCCCGGGCGCGGCAGCCGCTTTCGTTTCACCGCCCGCTTCGGGCTGCCGCGGCGGCGAGCGCCGGCCGCGCGCCTGCCGCCGAAGCTGCGCGGGCTTCGCGTGCTGGTGGTCGACGACAACGCGACGAACCGCCGCATCCTCGAGGAGATGCTGAGCCACTGGCGCATGCGCCCGACCGCGGCGAGCGGGGGCAAAGAGGCGCTCAGGGAGCTGGAGCGCTCGGCGCGCGGCGGACGACCGTTCTCGCTGGTGCTGCTCGACGGGAACATGCCGCAGATGGACGGCTTCATGCTGGCCGAGGAGATCAGGCGGCATCCCCAGCTCGCCGGCGCGTCGATCATGATGCTGACCTCCGCCCCCCGTCCCGGCGATCGGGCGCGCTGCCTCGAGCTGGCGGTCTCCGCCTACCTGAGCAAGCCGATCAAGCAGTCGGACCTGATGGACACGATCGTCAGCGTGCTGGCTCCTCCGGTTGCGTCGCGCGCCCGGCGCGCCCAGGCCGGCGGCGCGCGCAGCGCTGGGGAGCGGCGCCTGCGCGTCCTGGTGGCGGAGGACAACCGCGTCAACCAGCAGGTCGCGGTCGGGATGCTGGAGCGGGCGGGGCATGGCAGCGTGGTCGTCAGCAACGGGCGCGAGGCGCTCGCCGTGCTGGAGACCCAGACGTTCGACCTGGTGCTGATGGACGTGCAGATGCCCGAGCTGGACGGCCTCGAGGCGACCGCCGCGATCCGGGAGCGTGAGCGCAGGAGCGGCGGCCACGTCCCGATCGTGGCTGTGACCGCCCACGCGATGAAGGGCGACGCCGAGCGCTGCCTGGCGGCAGGCATGGACGCCTACCTGGCCAAGCCGCTCCAGGCCAAGGAGCTGAACGCCGTGATCCGGCGCCTCGCCCGCGTGGCGCCGCCGGCGCCGGTGGCCAGCGCTGCTGGGTTCGGCGACGTGCTCGACATGACACGGCTGCTGGAGCGAGTCGGCGGCGACCGCCGCGCGCTTGCCGGCCTGGTGCGCCTCTTCCTCGCCGACTACCCGCGGCTGTTGAGGCGGATCCGCAGGGCGATCGGGCAGCGCGACGCGCCCGGGCTGAAGATCTCCGCCCACGCGCTCAAGGGAGCCGTCTCGAATTTCGCCGCCCCGGCGGCCACCGCGGCGGCCCAGCGCCTGCAGCAGATCGGCGAGTCCGGCGATCTCGACGATGCCCGAAGCGCGTGTGTCCACCTGGAGCAGGAGCTCGGGCACGTACGGCGAGCGCTGTCCGCGCTGCTTCCGCAGCGGCGGGCGCGCGCGCGGCGCTGACTTCAGTCGAGGTACTTGATGAACACGACCTCGTTGTGCGCCTCGTTGTACAGTAGCTCGTCGACGATCGCGCGCGTCATCAGCAGGCCGAAGCCCCCGGGCCGCAGCCCCTTCGCCTCTCGCGTGAGCGCGTGCTGCGTCGGCTGGTCCGCGGGGTTGCTGACGGCCGAATGCGCCAGGCCTTCGAAGCTGAAGCCCTTGCCCGGGTCCGCGATGCGGTAGAGCAGCATGCGGCGGGTGCGCAGGCAGGCGATACGCACGCTCTGGTTGGGGTCGAGCCGGGCGCCCCACTCGATCGCGTTCATCAGCAGCTCGCGGAACGCCTGCCCCACGCTCGCGCGCACCTCGGCGGGCAGGTCGCTGTCCAGGCGCGCGAGGAACTCCTGGATGCGTTCCGCGGACTCGCGGTCGCCGGGCACGATCAGCTCCACCCAGTCGGGCCGCGCGGAGACCACCTCGATCGGCCGCGCCTCCGAGCGTGACGCGAGCACGCTGCCGACGAGCTCGTTCAGCTGCTTCGGCTCCACCGGCTTGGTGACGTAGCGGTAGGCCCGCTGGCGGATGGCCCGCAGCAGCGTCGCGGAGGTATCGTCGGCCGTCATCACCACGACCTTCGGCTGCGAGGGCTCGTCGCGCAGCCGCGCCAGCAGCTCCAGCCCGTCCATGCCCGGCATCCACACGTCGAGCAGGACCAGATCGAACCGCTTGCGCCGGATCCGGGCGAGTGCCGCGGCGCCGTCGGCGGCCGTCTCCACGACATATCCGGCCGAGCGCAACTGCATCCTCATCAGGTGTCGGGTCGAGCGATCGTCGTCGACGACGAGGATCCTCTGCACGGGGCTGAGAGAGCAGCACATGCTATGGCCCCCGATCGCCTGGGGTCAAGCTTCGGGGAAAGCAGTAGCGCTGCTGGAGAAGCCGTTCACGGCAGACAAGCTGGCGCGGGCCGTCGCCCTATAGCTAGGCTGTCGCGCTCTTTCGCGACTGAAAGCACTCCTTGCAGAACACCGGCCGGCCCTGCGTGGGCCGGAATGGCACGGTCGTCTCCTTGCCGCACTGCGAGCAGGCAGTGACGGTCTCTACCCGCTCCCTCTGGGAATGGTGCCCGAGCCGAGCGTTGCGTTTGCCCTTGCAGGCTTTGCAACGCTTCGGCTCGTTCTTGAAGCTCTTGTCTGCGAAGAAGAGTTGCTCGCCCGCGGTCCAGACGAAAGTCTGATGGCACTCGACGCACACCAGATCCTTGTCTCGGTACTCCATCGCCCCCTCCAGCCGGGGCGTCAGGGCCAACGGGCCGGGGAGGAAGCGCTATTCCGTTTCGCGACGGATCTTCTTGCGGTTCCTCTTGCGCGCCAGAGCTTGCTTTGCACGCCGCTTGTCGCCCGGCTTCAGGTAGAAGCTGTGCTTCTTGATGTCTTTGATGATGTCCTCTTGCTGGACTTTTCGCTTGAAGCGGCGGAGAGCGTTTTCGATCGACTCGCCCTCCTGGAGTTTGATCTCGGCCAAGACCTCAACACCCCCTGACTACTTGGTTTCTCTGAAAGCCCCTCTTTTGGTATGGGTTAGGGCTGGCCGCTGAGACGTTCACCAGCCGCGGGCATGCTAGGTCAGGACCCTGGGGGTGTCAAGCAGCCCCCCGGAAGTAGTCCGTGTTGACCGCCCGGGCCAGCGGCCATTCGCCCTCGTCACGCCAGACGCCGCCGACGAAGAGCCGGCTCTCGCGAGTCTCGTGCGCGTCCCCCTGGCCCATGACGAACAGGCGAACCGGCGCGATCAGCTCCCTGAGGGTTGATTGTTGCACGTGGTAGCATGAAGTATCGATAGGAGTTCCGTATGTCCCTTGTGACGGTTTCACCCAAATTCCAGATCGTCATACCCAAAGACATCCGTAGGAGCCTGGGCCTGCGCCCCGGCCAGAAGGCCGAGGTCTTTGCCAGCGTCGCCGAGGGACGAATCGAGATCGTGCCCCGGCGCCCGATGCGCGAACTGCGGGGCTTCCTGAAGGGCATGAACCCCGCTTTCGATCGCGACAAGCTGCAAGGGCCCGGGCGCGTATGAACGTCGTGGACTCGAGCGGCTGGATCGAGTACTTCACCGACGGAGCCGGGGCGGCCTTCTTTGCCCCCGCCATCGAGAAGATCGACTCGTTGCTTGTCCCCGCGATCGTGGTCCACGAGGTCATTCGGAAGACACTGCGCGACGCGGGCGAAGCGGCGGCCCAGACCGCTCTGACCGCCATGCGACAAGGGCGGGTCGTTCCCCTCGACGAGGCTCTGGCCGTAGCCGCCGCAAGGCTCGGTCTGGCCCACCAACTTCCGCTGGCCGATGCCATCGTTCTGGCGACCACGCGCGCTGCCGCGGCCATCCTCTGGACCCAGGACAAGGACTTCGAAGGGCTGCCTCGCGTGCGCTTCCACGCCAAGAAGGCTGCGGGCCGATAGCGCCCGCGCGGCGTCCGATGCCCCAAGGCCGCCTGATCGTCGTAGCCACACCGCTGGGTAACCGCGAGGATCTCTCGCCGCGAGCGATCCGAGTGTTGCGCGAGGCGGACCTCGTGGCGTGCGAGGACACGCGGCATACCGGATCGTTGCTTCGCGCTCACCAGATCCGGACGCCGCTGACGTCGTTCTTCGAGCACAACGAGCGTCACAAGCTGGGCGAGGTGTTGGCCGCGATCGAAGCCGGCAAGACGGTAGCGCTCGTGTCCGACGCCGGCACTCCCGGGATCTCTGATCCAGGCTATCGGCTGGTGCGCGAGGCGCGGACCAGGGGGATCCCGGTCATCCCGGTGCCCGGGCCTTCGGCCGGCATCGCGGCGCTCTCGGTCTCGGGCCTGCCAACCGACCGCTTCCTGTTCGTGGGCTTCCTCCCCAAGAAGCTCGGCGCGAGACGTGAGGCGATCGCCGAGCTTCAGCACGAGCGCGCCACGATCATCTTGTATGAGTCGCCGCTGCGCATCGTCTCGACCCTGGAGACCCTGCGTGAGACGCTCGGCGATCGCGAGGCTTTCCTGTGCCGCGAGGCGACCAAGCTTCACGAGGAGTATCTGCTCGCCCGCCTGAGCGCGTTGTCGAGCCTGCTCGGGGAACGGAAGAGCGTCAAGGGCGAGATCGTGCTGGTCGTCGCCGGCGCTCCGGCTCGAGCCGAGGGCCAAGCGGAGACCACGGACGCGCTCTTCGCGGACCTCGTGGCGAGCGGCAAGAGCCGGCGCGGGGCGGCAAAGGAGATCGCGCGCCGCACCGGCCGGCCGGCGCGCGAGATCTACGCCCGCAGCCTAGCGCGGGCGAAAATCGCGCCCGGGGAAGATCTCGGCGGGGTCGACCCGCCGCGAAAGCCGTAACAGAACCGGCTTCATCAGGTCGCGGCGTTGGTAAGCGACGCCGAGCTCCTGGAGCTTCTTCTCGATGCGCGCGGCGGAGACCTGATTCACGGCCACGATGTCCACGCGCGGCTCACGGTCGACGCGCTCTCGATAGTCCAGGAAGTACTCGGTCGTGATCGGGCCGAGCTTCGACGAGCACAGCGGGTTCTCCTCGCCGAAGAACGTGAGCCGCGCCGCGACGTAGTAATCGGCGTAGCAGTGCCGAACGCCCTCGCCGCGCAGGTCGGCCAGGAACCGCCTCCACTCGAGCGAGCTCGCGATCTTCTCGCGCGCCTGGCCCAGCGATCCGAGCGCGCCGAAGCCGATCAGCAGGAACAGCACGAGCCGCAGCCGCCCTTGCAGGAGGCGCGGGATCAGCACGCACGCGGGAGCGAACAGGAACAGCAGGTAGCGCGGGTTTCCCGGGATGTGAGGCAGTGCGATCAGCGCGACCAGCAGATTCGCGGCGGTGAAGCACAAGAGCAGCGCGTTGGTCTCTATCCGGCGTGCGTCGCGAGCTCGCCGCGCCGCCATGCCGAGCGCGGCGACGAAAGCCAGAAGCCCGAGCCCACTGAGCGCCCGCGACGCGAGGTCGATCGGGCGCGGATATCCGGCATCGAACCCGAACAGCAGCGGCCCGTGGTCGGTGAAGAGAGCCGCCACCCGCGCGAGCAGGCCCGGGTGTGACGCGTCGGCTTCGGCTGGGTGCAGCAGCCGCGCCGATTCCCAGTAGCCGCTCGGAATCAGATAGAGGAAGGATGCCCACTCGTGGCGTGCGTTCCACAGCAGGCCGGGCCAGTCGCCGATCGCGAACCCGAGGAGCAGGCCGAGAAACGGCAGCCCGGCTCGGGAACGAAACGAGAGCGCCAGCGCCAGACCGATTGCTGCCGCATGGGCGATGGCCAGGATGTGGCACCAGAACCCGAGGCCGAGCACGACACCCGTGGCGCACCAGCCGGAGAAGCCGGCGTCGTGCCGTTCCAAGAGGCGCGCCCCGAGAACCAGCGCCCAGGTGCCGAGCGCCAGGACCTCGACGTAGTTGCCGTCGTTGCTGAGGCTGTATTGGGTGACGAAGGTGGGCGCGAACGCCGCGTACAGGCCGGCCGCGAGCGCCACTCGCGCGCCGCCCAGGAGCGCACCCAGACGGAAGGCTGCCGCCGCGAACGTCGAATAGAAGAGGACGGAGGCGAGCGAAAAAGCTCGCACCAGATCGAGGCCGGTGGTCGCCGAGAGCAAGGCGCTGAGGTGCGACTTCAGGCTCCCGCTGTAGGCCACGCTCGGCACGAACACGTGATGCGCGATCCCGTCACGGGCGTGAAGCGCCATGATGCCGGAAAGCGAGCCGTCCGCTGTCGTGTACCCCCAGGCGCCCCACCACGCGAGCGGAAGCCGGAAAGCGAAGGCCAGAAGAACAACCAGGAGCAGGTCGCGGTTGCCGCTCGGGCTCGGCCACCCCGGTCCGGTGCGAGCCCATAACCAAACGCCGAGCGAGGCTGCTCCCAGGGCCAGAACCGACAGCGCGCTCGCGGTAACCGCCGGGTCAGGACGCCCGGGCTCGAACCAGAGCACGCCGAAGAGGATCCAACAGGATGTGGCTAGAGGCCCAGCGATGCACAATATGCGAGACAATGAGGCGACGGGATTCTATACTGCGCGCGTCGGAGGTATCCGGCCAAACCATGAGAGTGCTAGTCGTCGGAAACGGGGGACGCGAGCATGCGCTCGTCTGGAAGATCCGCCAGAGCCCGCTCGTCAAGGAGGTCTACTGCGCCCCCGGCAACGCCGGCATCGCGCCGCTCGCCGACTGCGTGCCGATCGACACCTCGAACATCGTCGAAGTCGCGGATTTCGCGCAGACGATCAAGGCCGACCTGACCGTGGTCGGCCCCGAGCTGCCGATGGTGCTCGGGATCGCGGACGAGTTCCAGCGACGCGGCCTGTCGATCTTCGCGCCCACGCGCGCGGCCGCGGAGATCGAAGGCAGCAAGGCGTTCGCGCGCGAGTTCATGGACCGGCACAAGATCCCCTCGCCCCGCTACGAGATCTGCCGCACTCGCGAGGAGGCGGCCGCCTTCATCAAGCGAGCGCCGTTCGGTTGGCCGCTGGTGATCAAGGCCGACGGGCTCGCCTCCGGCAAGGGCGCGTTCACGGCCAAGGACGCCTCGGAAGCCAAGACGGTCATCGAGCAGATGATGACCAAGTTTGGCCAGGCCGGCGCGAAGCTCGTGATGGAGGAGTTCCTGCCCGGCGAGGAATGCTCGTTCCTCGTCTTCTGCGACGGCGCCAAGGTCGTGCCGATGGTCTCGGTGCAGGACCACAAGCGGATCTTCGACGGCGACGAAGGGCCGAACACCGGCGGCATGGGAACCATCTCACCCGCGACCAACCTCTCGCTCGATGTCCACAAGCAGATCATGCAGGAGATCATCCTGCCGACGGTGAAAGGAATGGCTGCCGAGGGGCGCCGCTACCAGGGCGTGCTCTACGCGGGTCTGATGATCACCGAGAAGGGACCGCGCGTGCTGGAGTTCAACGCGCGCTTCGGGGACCCCGAGAACCAGGTGATCATGGCGCGCCTGAAGTCCGACATCGTGCCGATCCTGCGAGGCGTCGCCGACGGCAACCTGAAGGACTCGAAGATGGACTGGGCGAAGGAGCCCGCGGTGTGCATCGTGATCACCGCCAAGGGCTACCCCGAAGCCGCGGAAACCGGGAAGGTAATTACCGGTCTGGACGCCTTCAAGAGCGACGGCGACGTGGTTCTCTTCCACGCCGCCACGGCGGCTCGTGACGGCAAGGTGGTCAGCGTCGGTGGCCGCGTGCTGGGAGTCACGGCGCTTGCGGCAAACCTCGACGGGGCGGTGGCGCGCGCGTACGAAGCCGTCGGCAAGATCAAGTTCGACGGCATGCACTACCGAAAAGACATCGGCAAGCTGGCGCTGGCGCGCTTGCACGTGACCAAGTAGCCGCGGCGCAGAGCGTGGCCGCAACGCCCACGGTCGGCATCCTGATGGGCAGCGAAACCGACCTGCCGGTGATGGCGGAGTGCGCCAAGACGCTCGACGGCTACGGCGTCGCCTACGACATCCGAGTGCTCTCGGCGCATCGCACGCCGGACCAGGCGGTGGCCTTCGCACGTGAGGCGGCCGGGCGCGGGATCCAGGTGATCGTGGCCGGCGCCGGCGGCGCGGCCCACCTCGCGGGCGTGCTCGCCGCGAACACGACGCTACCGGTGATCGGCGTGCCGCTCAGCAGCTCTCCGCTGGGCGGCTTCGACGCGCTGCTGTCGACGGTGCAAATGCCGCCCGGGATCCCGGTCGCGACAGTTGGCGTGGGCCCGATGGGCGCCAAGAACGCGGGCCACCTGGCGGTCACGATCATGGCGCTCGCCGACGCCACGTTGCGCGCGCGGCTCCAGAGCCAGCGCGAGAAGATGACGGCCGACGTGCTCGCCAAGAGCGAGAACCTCAGGGCGAAGCTGGACGAGTTGCTGAAGCGTTAGCCGAACTCGCTCAGCTCCCGACCCGGTAGCGCAGGACCTCGAGCGCTTCGCCGCCCTTTTCCTTGCCGGCCCGCGGCACCAGCTCCAGGCCGTCGATGTCGACGATCCCGGGCAAGAGCAGCAGCTCGACGACGCGGCCCGGCAACAGGTTGTCGCCGGGATCGATCAGCAGCGCGCGCCGGCCGCCGTCGTAGCCGAGCCGGACCGCATCGAAGACGCGATCGCCGGGACGAATCGGACCGGTGTAGCGCAGCACCACGCGGCCCTTGAAAGTCGTCTCGTCCATATCCTTGCTGAACTGGACCGTGAAGCGCGAGTTCCGTGGCACTTCGACCTCGCCGTCGAGCGGTAGCGCGAACACGATTATCGGCGGGACCTTGGGCCGCTCCGGCGGAGGAGGCGGCGGCTTGACCTCGGCGGCGGGCCGCGGTTCGGTGGTGATCGCCACGTGCATGGCCTGGAGGTAGACGACGCCGCCGCGCGTGACCACTTTGCCCACCACCTGCAACCACTTGTTGGTGTCGCGCTTCAGGCCGGCGTCCAGCTCGAACCCGTCGCCCTTGGGTTTGCGCCCCGACACCCAAACGGCGAACAGGTCGTCCTTGATCACCCAGTCGGCGGAGTCGCGCTGGCTCCGGAGCGGCAGGTCGCCGTAGAGATTGCGGCCGCGGAACTTGCCGACCACGCTCACCGTCTTGCCTTCCTGGCGGCCGGGGTCGCGCACCAGCGCCTCGAGGGCCAGGCCCCGAGCCGCGTCGATCATCGACTTGGTGGGCTTCTCCGCTGGCGGCGTGAACTTCCAGAACTGGATGATGCCGCTGGCCTGCATGGCGCTCGCGCCGGCCGCGCCCGTCTGGCTCGTAGGCCGAAACAGGCCGGTGACCTCGATCTCCTGGCCCAGCCATTTCATCGAGTCGGACTCGAGCAACCCTGCCAGCTCGCGCACCGGCGTGATGTACACCGAGCCGCCGATGTCCCGAAGCATGTAGAGCCGGCTCGACCCAGAACCGGCGCTGCCGCTGTCGATCTCGAGCCGGCCGTGGGTGCGGATCGCGCGGCCTTCGTAGGAAACCGCCGCCGCGCTGGCGAGATCCGTCAGCGACACGTCGACCGGCGTGCCGTACATGGCGTCGTAGCGGTCGTACTGCTCCTGCGCGATCGCAGCCGGCGCGACCAGCGCGATCACCGCCGCCAGGACGAATCCGCCCCGCATGATTCGAGTATAGTCCGGCCACCGCGAGATCCTCGGAGGACAACATGGCGGAAGACGAGCGGGGCCCATCCCCAGCGTTCCAGCCGTACGTGCCCGACTCGACCACGATCGCGGAGCTCACCCCGCGCGCGTTGATCCTGGGCATGCTGTTCGGGATCGTTTTCGGCGCCGTGACCGTCTACGTCGGCCTCCGAGCCGGTCTGACCGTGGCTGCCTCGATTCCGATCTCGGTGCTGTCGATCAGCCTGCTGCGGGCGCTGGGCAAGTCCACGATCCTCGAGAACAACATCGTCCAGACGACCGGCTCCGCCGGTGAGTCGGTGGCCGGCGGCGTGATCTTCACGCTGCCCGCGTTGATCTTCCTCGGCTTCTCGCTCGAGTACACGCGGATCCTGATGCTGGCGCTGATCGGCGGCTGGCTAGGTGTGCTGTTCATGATTCCGCTGCGGCGCCAGTTGATCGTGAAGGAGCACGCCAACCTCTTGTATCCCGAGGGCACGGCCTGCGCAGACGTGCTGGTAGCCGGAGAGAAGGGCGGCAGCTTCGCGAGCCGGGTCTTCTACGGGCTCGGCCTGGGCGGCGTGTATACCCTGCTCCAGAACAGCAATGCCTTCGCGGTGGTCAAGGAGACGCCGGCCTATAGCCCAACCTGGCTTCCGGGCGCCTCGCTGCGCGCCACCACCACGTCCGAATACCTGGGTGTCGGGTACATCATCGGGCCGCGGATCGCGGGCGTGATCTTCGCCGGCGGCGTCTTCTCGTGGCTCGTGATGATGCCGGCGATCAAGTTCTTCGGCAGCCAGGTGCCGGGACCTCTGTATCCGAGCCCGATCCCGATCGCGCAGATGACCTCGGACGACCTGTGGCGTTTCTACATCCGCTACATCGGCGCCGGAGCGGTCGCGGCGGCGGGCCTGATCACGCTGGTCAAGACGCTGCCGACGATCTTGGGGGCGCTGAAGGCGGGCGCGGCCGACCTGCGCAAGACGAAGGACGCGGCGGCGGCCGAGGGCCGAACCTCACGCGACTTGCCGATGAAGGTGGTGCTGGCCGGCTCGGGCGTGATCGTCGCGCTGATGTGGGCCCTGCTCACCTTCAAGCCCGTCCCGGGCGCGCCTACCGGCGCCGCCGAAAACCTGCTCGCGGCGGTCCTGGTGGTCGTCTTCGGCTTCCTGTTCGTGACGGTGTCGTCGCGGATCGCGGGCCTGATCGGAACCTCGTCGAACCCGATCTCGGGCATGGCGATCGCAACGCTGATGGCGACCTGCGCCCTGTTCCTGCTCGCGGGCTGGACGGCGCCCGCTTACGGGGCGCTGGCACTCTCGATCGGCGGCACCGTTTGCATCGCCGCGGCGAACGCCGGCAATACGTCGCAAGACCTGAAGACAGGCTACCTGGTGGGAGCGACTCCCTCGGCGCAACAGCTGGGGCTCTTCGCGGGCGTGCTGGCTTCCTGTTTCGCGATCGGCCTCACGCTGATCGGGATGAACAAGGCGCTCGAGAAGTTCGTTCCGGCCGATTTCAGCGTCGACATGGCCGAGCGGCCCGACGGCGTGAACGTCGAGAGCTCGAGCTTCGAGCACGCCGGCCGCAGCTACACGCTGCTGAACGTGATCGGGTCGCCGAAGATCGCGGAAGGCAAGTATCTGCTCGACGCGGCCACCGGAAAGGTCGAGCTCCAGTGGATCCAGGGCATCGGCAGCGACCAGGCGCCGGCGCCCCAGGCGCGGCTGATGTCGGTCGTCATCAACGGCATCCTGAACCGCAAGCTGCCCTGGGGGCTGGTCCTGCTCGGCGTGTTCCTGGTGATCGCCATCGAGCTCCTCGGCATCCGCTCGCTGAGCTTCGCCGTCGGCTCCTATCTCGGAATCGGCACGACCGCCGCGATCTTCTGCGGCGGAGTCGTGCGCTGGCTCGCCGAGCGAGGCCAAGCCGAGAAGAAGGAAGACGAGACCAGCCCTGGGGCGCTCTACGCCAGCGGCTTGATCGCGGCGGGAGGCATCGTCGGGCTCTTGGCGATCGGCGTGCGCCTGCTCGCAGCAGCCAAGGAATCGATCCCGGCGCTGGCCTTCTTGCCGACCGATTGGAACAAGGTCGGCCATGCGATCGGCCTGGAGTCGAGCGCGTTCGTCGGCGTGCTCGCCTTCGCGGCGCTTTCGTACTCGCTCTACCACTTCGCCCGCAAACCACTCTAGAAATGAAAGTCCCCCGGAGAACCTTGCGGCTCTCCGGGGGCGGTTGAGCTGTTGAGATTCGCCGAGGTCGGAAAGAAGCGTCTTCGCGTGTGCGAAAGCGCCACCGGACGGCCTGAGCGGGCCTCCAACCAGTTCCAGGGGACCGATCCGCTGATCCAAGCCAGAGGCATCCAGATGAACGTGGCTCGAGAAGAAACTATCGCTTCGGCCTACGACCTAAGCGTCAGCCACCTCGCGCGGTTTGTGGCAACTTTCCACTGGACCACCTCCCCTCTCGCGTGGCGCGAGTTTAGGGACAGCCTCTCGGGACTGTCAAGAAGAAAGTACTACGAATAGCGCTATCTCTGCGCCAGACCACAAGACTTGCCGCCCGTGATGCGACACGCGCCTCAGACTTTGGTTCGCCCCAGGCTGACCAGGCTGCCCACGACGCCCACCGCCATGCCGCCCAGAATCAGGGCCAGACACACGTCCGTCGGCAACGACAGCGCCGTGCGGCCCAGCAGGTCCGAAGCGGCGAGCGCGTCCTTGGCCAGAACGCGGAACCCGAGCCAAAGCAGGCCGACCGAGACGAGGCCGCCCAGGCCGCCCTGCAACATGCCCTCGACGACGAACGGGCCGCGCACGTACGCCTGCGTCGCGCCAACGAGGCGCATGATGTCCAGCTCGTCCTGGCGCGCGTACACCGTCAGCCGGATCACGTTCGAGATCGTGAAGACCCCAGCGAGAGCCAGGATACCTCCGAGAAATGCGCCGACGCCGCGCACCAGCCGGACCGCGGTGGAGAGGCGTTGGATCCAAAGCAGGTCGTACTGCACCTCCTCGACGCCGGGGGCCTTCTCGTAGGACTTCACCAGGCGCTCCACTGCCTCGGGTGTCTGATGTGTCGGCTTGAGCGTCACCTCGAAGGAAGCCGGGAACGGGTTCTCGCCCAGCTCGTCGGGTAGCGCACGCAGGTCCTTGAACAGGGTCCGGAAGCGGTCCTGGGCCTCGCCGCGGTTGATCGCCTTGACGCTGTCGACGCCGGGCTCGTTCTTGAGCCTATCTCCGAGCATCCGTTCGATGCGTGGCTCGATTCGGTCTTCGAGGTAGACGGTTATCTGCACCTTCTGCGTCCAGCGCGTCACCACTTCGCTGAGATTGCTCGCGATCGTGAGGAACGAGCCGAGCACGAACAGGCTCACCGCGATCGTTCCGACCGACAGCGCGTTGATCAGCCGCGAGCGCCAAAGGCTCTGCGACGCCTCCTCGAAGAAATAGACGAGCGCACGCAGCAGCGACATGCCGTTCGTCCGAAATTATACTGGCGCGGCATGCCAGTACTGATCGGAATCGCCGGAGGAACCGGCTCGGGCAAGACCTCCTTCGCGGGCAAGCTGCAAAGTCGGCTCGGCGCCGACCGCTGCCTGACGATCGCCCAGGACTCCTACTACAAAGACGGCAGCAGCCTGTCGCGCGAGGCCCAGGCGGCCATCAACTACGACCATCCCGACGCCTTCGATACTTCGCTGCTGGTGCAGGACCTGCGCGACCTGAAAGCGGGCCGGCCGGTGCCCTGCCTCACCTACGACCACCAGAGCTACGCGCGGCGCGTGCTCCCCGATCCGATCCTGCCCAAGCCGGTGATCTTCCTCGAGGGCATCCTGATCCTGGTGGAGGAGCCGTTGCGGCGCTTGATGGACATCAAGCTCTTCATCGACACCGATGCCGACGTGCGCATCCTGCGCCGGCTGCGCCGCGACCTGAAGGAGCGCGGTCGCTCGTTCGAGTCGGTCGAGGCGCAGTACCTGTCGTCCGTTCGCCCGATGCACCTGGAGTTCGTGGAGCCGGCCAAGCGCTACGCCGACCTGATCATCCCCGAAGGCGCCGAGAACGAAGTGGCGCTCGAGGCCGTGGTCGCGCGCGCCCGCGCGATGCTGCGCTAGCGCGTTCAGCCCGCTGTACGTTCGCAAAGTTTTGCGCGCGAGCGGCGCCGCCTCGGGCACAATCGAGCGCATGCGAAGAAGCTTCTTGACGATCGCGTTCGCAGCCGCGGCCTCGCTCGCTGCCGCCGACAACTGGCCCACGTTCCGCGGCCCCGAGGCCAAGGGCATCGCCGACGGACAGAACCTGCCGGCGACCTGGGACGTGAAGACCGGAATAAACGTGCGCTGGAAAACCGCGCTGCCCGGAACCGCGCACTCGAGCCCGGTAGTGTGGGGTGATCGCATCTTCCTGACCACGGTGGTCACGGACAAGGCGCCGGACTTCGTGCTGGGAGACAAGGGCGGGATCACCGTCGTCGACGAACCGGTCCCACACACGTGGCGGGTTCTGGCGCTCGCGGCGGGCGACGGCCGCGTGCTCTGGGACCAGCAGGTTCGCGCCGGACTGCCGCGCAGCAAGCGCCACGCGAAGGCGAGCCAGTCCAACGCGACGCCGGCGACCGACGGGAAGACCGTCGTCGCGATCCTGGGCTCTGAAGGCCTCTACGCCTTCGACATCGACGGCCGCCACAAATGGAACGCGGACCTCGGCGTGCTCAACCTGGGCCTCTACAAGGATACGAACTCCGAATGGGGCCACGCCAGCTCTCCGATCATCTTCGAGAACCTCGCGATCGTTCAAGTCGACCGGCACAAAGACTCTTTTGTCGCCGCCTTCGATCTCGCCTCGGGCAAGCGCGCCTGGACGGTAGCTCGTGACGAACGCCCGGTGTGGGCGACGCCGACGCTGGTCCAGGCCGGGACGCGAACCGAGCTAGTGGTCGTGGGCGGCAACTACACGCGCGCCTACGACCCGCGTACAGGCAAGGAGCTGTGGCGCTTCAAGGACGAGGCCGAAGTGAAGACACCGACGCCGTTCGTCGGCGATGGCCTGATCGTGATGTCCGGCGGCTATCGCGGCCGGCCGATCTTCGCGCTGAAGCCGGGCGGCAGTGGCGACCTTTCGGTCGCGGACGACGCCAAGACCGGTCCGTTTCTCGCGTGGCGCACCGAAGCCGGCGGGCCATACACGACCACGCCGCTCGCCTACGGCGGCCTGCTCTTCGGCGTGCGCGACGAGGGCATCGCCTTCGCCTACGACATGAAGACCGGCGAGCGCGTCTGGCGAGAACGCACCGGCACCACCCACTCGGCGTCGCTGGTCGCCAGCGACGGCAAGCTGTACGCCGCCGGCGAAGACGGTCAGGTGTTGGTGTTGAAAGCGGGCCCCGCGTTCGACGTGCTCGCGCGGAACGACATGGGCGAGAGCTGCATGGCCACGCCGGCGATCGCCAACGGCGTCCTGTTCGTTCGCACGCGCGGCCACCTCTATGCGATCGCGCCGCCCAAGACGCGGCAGTCAGCACCCGGTGGGTCGAGCTGAGGTGTCGCGTTAAGATGTCCGCGTGAGCAGGCAGGCCGCACGAGAGAACGCGCTCATCCGCAAGATCCGTAGCCTGCCACCGGAGAAGGTTGCCGAGGTCGAAGACTTCGTAGAATTCCTCGGGCAGCGCGACGATCGGCAGCTCACCCAGGCGGCCGCAAAGCTCGCCGAGAAGGCTTTCCGCAAGGTCTGGAACAATCCCGCCGATGCCGCCTACGACCGGCTATAGCTTCGGCGACATCGTCCTCGTTCCCTTCCCCTTCACCGATCAGACCGGCATCAAGAAGCGGCCCGCGGTCGTCGTCAGCTCGAGAGAGCACCTCGCGCAACGGCGCGATCTCGTGATCATGGCTATCACCGGCCAGATCCGTCCTCGTCCGGCACTCGGCGAGTTCACCATCGCGGATTGGAAAACCGCAGGCTTGATCGCGCCCTCAGCGGTGAAGCCCGTGGTCGCGACGATCGAGACACGGCTGATCCTCAAGAAGCTCGGCCAGTTCCAGCAGGCGGATGTGAGATCTCTCCGGACCAGCCTCGATCAAATCCTCGGCTGACCGGATCGGCGAGTATTGGGAGCTATTTCGCCTTCGGGTTGCCGACCGGCGGCGACCCTTCCGGTGCCCAGCCGAAACGCACGAAGCTCACACGCCCTTTCTTGACAACTAGCGTCACGACCGGTTCACTACGGACGCCCGAGATCAGTACCACCTCTCGCAACTCGCTGTTCGAAGCCCAGAGCTTCGGGATCGCCGTTGGCAATCGTGCTGAGAAGGGTGGGTCGGAAACCGGGACTCGAAGCGAGTACCGCGTGACTGGAGCGCCGCCATCGGATGGCGTTTCGAGAGACTCCACTATCTCGATCACACGGCCGCCCTTCTCATATCGACGGACTACCCCATCCGAGTCGTGAATGGTGCTCACGGGTCCGCCGTATGCCGCTCGGGCCGCCTCGGGCGTCACCTTCCCCTCTAGTCCTTTGGTCGGCGAGAGGTCTAGGAAGCCCTCCAGGCCGACGCCCTCGGCCAGCCGAGCCCACGCTTCGGTGCCATCGGTAGCCACCTGCAGTTCTGAGATTGGATGTTCGGCCTTCTCTTCTCGCCAGTAAGGCCCACAGCAAACGCTCCAGCATGACAGGAGAACGAACCAGGCTCGCAGAAACCGTCGCCGGCGTCGGGTTGCGTTGATCTGAACTCCAGTCATTCGTCGAGAGCCGAGACAGCCGGCCACCGTCCTCGTAACCTCAGGCAACCTTACCGCGGTGAATGCGGAAGACGATGACGAAGTAGGTCGCACAGAGCGGGGCGCCCAGGGCGAACCAGCCGAGGGCGGTGGTGAGACTGCTCGGCGCCGAGGCGGCGGCGTAGGCCGTCAGCGAGCGTGAGGGGTCGTCGATCGCGCGCAGCAGCACCGGGAACATCATCGCGGCGGTGGAGCCGAGGATGCCGGTGATGAACGCGCACGAGCCCAGGAATCCGGCGAGAGCGCGGCCGCGCGAGAGGCCGCGGAAGGCAGTGGCGAGCCCAATCACGGCGGCGGCAGCGCCAAGCCAGGCCAGGGGGCGCTCGCTGAGTGTCGCGAAGGCCGTCGGGCTCACGACGCGGGTGGCATACGTGACGACGGGCCAGAGCGCGGTCACGACGCCGAAGAGAACCAGCGCGGACGCGCGGCTGCGCTCTTCGAGAGCGCCCGCGGTCTTCCAGGCCAGGAACGCGGCGCCGTGGGCCATCAGCGTGACCAGCGCGAAGACGCCGACCAGCACGGTGTACCAATCCAGGATTCCGACCGGCGACTCGGTTCGGAAGTCGGTGAAGAACGTGAGCGTGAACCAGCCGCTGGCGTCGATCGGCAAGCCGCGAATCAGGTTGCCGAGCGCGGCGCCGAACAGGATCGCCAAGAGCGCGCTGGAGACACAGAAGGTGAAATCCCAGGCGGTGCGCCAGAGCGGATCGTTCACATGGCTTCGGAACTCGATCGAGATCCCGCGTAGCACGAGCGTCCACAGCACCAGGAAGATCGCCAGATAAAATCCCGAGAGCCCGACGGCGAGCGCGGCCGGGAACGCCGCGAACAGCACGCCACCCGAGGCCAGCAGGAAGACTTCATTGCCGTCCCAGTAGGGGCCGATCGCGGCGAGCGCCGAACGCCGCTCCGCGTCGTTCTTCGCGACGAAGAGATGCAGCGCGCCTACCCCGAGGTCGAAACCGTCCAGCACGGCGTAGGCGGTGAGAAAGAGCGCCGCGATCGCGTACCAGAGCTCAACCATGGGCGGCCTCGGCGGTCTCCAATGGCGCGGGGCCGTGCGAAATCTCGCGGCCGACGAGGAACACGAACAAGAGGCCGAGGACCGTGTACAGGCCGCAGAAGCCGAGCAGCGTGAACAGCACGGTGCCGCCGTGAACCGTCGGGCTCGCGCCCTGAGCGGTTCTGAAGACGCCGTAGACGAGCCACGGTTGCCGGCCCAGCTCGGCGGTCATCCAACCGGCCGTGTTGGCGATGTAGGGAAACGGAAACGCGAGCATCAGCGCCCACAACAACGGCCGCTGGCTCGACAGCCGATCGCGAAAGTTCTGGAGCACCGCCAGCGCCGTCAGTCCGATGAACAGCGTCCCGAGGCCCGCCATGATGTGGAAGGCGTAATAGAGCAGCTCGATGTTGTCGGGCCACGTGTCGGGAGGGAAAGCGTCCAGGCCCTTTACCTCGCGCGAGAACGTGCCGAACGCGAGGAAGCTCAGCATGCCGGGCACCACGATCGGGTTGTCGAGGCGGCGCTCCTTCAGGTTCGGCTGGCCGATCAGGACGATCTCGGCCATAGCACCACTCTCGAAGCGTCCCTCCATCGCCGCGAGCGCGGCGGGCTGGTGCCGCGCGACCAGCTTGGCCTGGATGTCGCCGGTGGGAAACGCCACCAGGAAGCTGGAGACGAGGCCGGCGCTGGTGCCGACGCGCAGGAAGCGGCGCGCGGCGTCGGCGTGGAGGCCCTGAAGCGCGTAGTAGGCGCCGACAGCGGTTACGACGAAAGACGCCGTGACGACGGACGCGATCATAGTGTGCGCGTACTGGGCGATCGCCCACGGGTTCAGCAGGAACGCCCAGAAATCCACGAGCTGCAGGCGACCATCGGGACCGATCTCGTGGCCGACGGGATGCTGCATGAAGGCGTTGGTCGCCGTAATGAAATAGCCGGAGAGCCAGCTTCCGGCGAAGAGCGCGATCGCGGCGCGGAAGTGGCCGACTGGCGAGAGCCGGCGCTCCCCATACACCAACAGGCCCAGGAAGCTGGACTCCAGGAAGAAAGCGAACAGACCCTCCATCGCCAGCGTCTGGCCGATCACGCCGCCGGCGAAGCGCGAGAAGGCCGCCCAGTTGGTGCCGAACTGGAACTCCATCGGGATTCCGGTCACGACGCCGACCGCGAAGTTGATCCCGAAGATGCGGATCCAGAATCGAGCGGCGTCGTTCCACCTCGAATCGCCGGTTCGCAGAGCCAGCGCCTTCATGATCACGATCAGCAGCGCCAGCCCCATCGTCAGCTGCGGGAACAGATAGTGGTACATGATGGTGAACGCGAACTGCAGCCGGTGCCACAGCAGAGCATCTCCCATCAGTCGGCCGCCACCCGCCCCTTCTCGATCGTGATCACGCGCTTGCCCATGCGCTGGATCATCTCGCGGTCGTGGGTCGCCACCAGCACCGTGGTGCCGCGCGAATTCACGTCCTGGAACAGCGACATGATCTCCTGCGCCATTTCCGGATCCAGGTTGCCGGTCGGCTCGTCGGCCAGGAGCAGCATCGGCTCGTTGATCAGCGCGCGCGCGATCGCGACGCGCTGCTGCTCGCCGCCCGAGAGCTGCAGCGGGAACGAGTGCATCTTGTGGTGGAGGCCCACGGCCTTGAGCGCCCCGAAAGCGCGGCGCTTCTGCTCCTTGGCGGACACGCCCAGGATGCGCAGCACGAACGCGACGTTCTCGAGAATGGTCTTGCGCTTCAGCAGCTTGAAGTCCTGGAACACGACGCCGATCGAGCGCCGAAGCTCCGGGATCTGCGTCGCCGGGATCGCCGTGATGTTGCGCCCCGCGACCAGGATCTGACCCTGCGTCGGGACTTCCTCGCGAAACACCAGCTTCAGGAAGGTCGTCTTGCCCGCGCCGGACGGTCCCGTGAGGAAGCAGAACTCGCCCTTCTTCACCTGCAGGGTGATGTCGAAGAGCGCGGTCGATTCGCGGTCGTACTGTTTGTAGACGTGGAAGGCCTGGATCATTGAGAAAAGGACGCGCGCGAGCTTAACCTCTCGCCTCGGAGACCGCCTTGTTCATCGGACACTTCGCTCTCGCGTACGCCGCACGTCGCGCCGAGCCGCGGCTGTCGCTGGGAACCGCCTTCCTGGCGGCGCAGCTCCCCGACGCGATCTGGCCGGCGCTGCTGCTGGCGGGCGCCGAGCAGGTGACGATCGCCCCGGGCGACACCGTCGTCACGCCGCTCCGCTTCGATTCCTATCCGTGGTCGCACAGCCTGGTCCTGGACGCCGGCTGGGGCGCCGCGTTCGCCGCGATCCTGTGGGCGCTCGGACGCGGGCGCCGCGCGGCTCTGCTGGCGGGTCTCCTGGTCGTGAGCCACTGGGTGCTCGACTTCGTGACGCACCGGCCCGACATGCCGCTCTGGCCCGGCGGTGCGCGCTACGGCCTCGGCCTCTGGAACCACCGCAACGCAACGCTGCTGGTAGAGATCTGTCTGTACGCGATCTGTACGTCGGCCTACCTGTCTCGAGCAGAGCACCGTGCTCGCGCCATCGGCTTGGCGCTGACGCTGCTCGCGATCTACCTCGGCAACGTTTTCGGCCCTCCGCCGCCCAGCACCGCAGCGATCGCCGCCGCCGGGTTGATCGGTACGGCCGTCGCCTGGATGTGGGCCGAGTGGTCCGACGGCCGGCTCGGGAGACAATCCCGAGCGTGAAAGCGATCGTCTTCAATCGGATCGGCGGACCCGAGGTGCTCGAGCCGGCGGAGTTGCCGGATCCGACGCCGGCTCCGGGCGAGGCCCTGGTGCGCGTGCGCGCGTGCGCGCTCAACCATCTGGACCTCTGGACACGCAAGGGCCAGTCGGGCCGGCCGGTGCCCTTCCCGCACGTGCTGGGCAACGACGTGGCGGGCGAGATCGCCGAGCTCGGCGCCGGCGTGACTGGCCTCGAGGTTGGACAACGGGTCATGCTGCAACCCGGCGTCTCGTGCGGGCGGTGCTTCGCGTGCCTCTCCGGCGACGACAACTCTTGCCGCGAGTACAAGGTGCTCGGCTACCAGATCCACGGCGGCTACGCCGAGTACGTTCGCTGCCCTGCCGCGAACGCGATCGCGTTGCCCGACGGCTTCACGTTCGAGGAAGCGGCGGCGTTCCCGCTGGTGTTCGTCACTGCTTGGCACATGCTCGTCGGCCGAGCGCGCGTGAAGAGCGGCGAGGACGTCCTGGTATGGGCGGCGGGCAGCGGCGTCGGCATGGCGGCGATCCAGATCGCCAAGCTCCACGGCGCCCGCGTGATCGCCACCGCCGGAAGCGACGCCAAGCTCGAGCTGGCGCGCTCGCTGGGCGCCGACGACGTGCTGAACCATCGCACCCAGGACGTGGCCGCCGAGGTCCGCGCGCTCACCAGGAAGAAGGGCGTCGAGGTCGTGGTCGAACACGTCGGCGAAGCGACCTGGGAGGCCTCGATCCTGGCGCTCGCGGCGCACGGCCGACTGGTGACTTGCGGCGCCACGACCGGCCCGAACGGCAAGACCGAGCTGCGCCACCTGTTCGCCGAGCAGCTCTCGCTGCTCGGCTCGTACATGGGCACGAAGGCGGGATTGCTGGAGGCATCAGCGCACTTCTTCGCGCGCCGGTTGCGCCCGGTCGTGCACGCCACGCTGCCGCTCGGCGAGGCGCGGCGCGCCCACGAGATGATGGAAGCGTCCGAGCACTTCGGGAAGATCGTGCTCGTTCCTTGATCCGTTTCGACCCCGCCGCCTGGTCGATCGGCCCGCATCGTCAGACGCTCCTGGGTTACTGGTATCGCTACCCGCTCAGCTGGCCGCATCCCGTCGACGATCTTGTCGTCGAGGTCGAGTCCGAGAAAGACGTGCGCTTGCTGGTGCGGGCGAGCTGGCAGGAGCAGCGCGAACGGAAGCCCACGCTGCTGATCGTTCACGGCCTCGGCGGCACCTCCGAGGCCTCCTATTGCGTAGCACTCGGCCGGCTGGCGTTCGCGCGCGGCTGGAACGTCGCGCGGATGAACATGCGCAGCGCTGGCCTCGGCTTCGCGCTCTGCCAGCGTCTCTACAACGCCGGGCTCGACGGCGACCTGGTGGCGGTCTTGAACGCGGTCGCCCGCCTCACGCCGCGCCTGGCCGTGGTGGGTTTCTCGCTGGGCGGCAACCTCACAGCGCTGGCGCTGGGCCGCAGCCAGGCACGGCTGCCAAGGGGCCTCTTCGGCGCGGCCGCGGTCTCCCCGCCTCTGGATCTCTCGGCCTGCGCCGATGCCCTCGACTCTCCCCGCAACGGCCTGTACTGCCGGAACTACCTCGTCCAGCTCCGTGCCAGCTATCGCAGGCGGCAGAGGCTGCGGCCGGACCTCTTCGAGGCCGGTCGCGAGCGGGGTCCGCGCACGATCCGCGAGTTCGA
>CAZVOI010000688.1:0-11998 GCA_964628275.1 uncultured Acidobacteriota bacterium
GACCAGATCGAGGCCTGGATGGGCTCGCCGAGCCTGGTGCTGATCGGCGAGTCGGAGGACTACTGGCGGAGCCTGCGGCCGCTGCTCGAGGAGAGCCGGGTCGAGGGGCCACAGGTCCACGACGCGCGGGTCGCGGCGCTCTGCCTGGTGCACGGCGTGGACGAGCTCTGGACAGTCGACCGGGACTTCAGTCGCTTTCCGGGGCTGCGGGTCAGAAACCCGGTCGTCGGGCTGGCTCAGCCCTCGTCGCGCTTCGGAGGTTGAGCGGGGTTCGGGACCTGCCAGGCGGCGGCCTCGAGGGCTGCGTGTACCTCGACCATGTCGCGGAAGCGCTTCCCCGGCTCCTTGGCCATCATCATCTCGACGATCTCGACTAGCCAGGGCGGCAGTCCCGGGCATGCCCGCGCCACCGGCATAGGTTCGCGCGAGATGAGCTGGAACAGGAGCGCGGGAACCGTCGCCGCCTGGAAGGGCTTGGCGCCGGTCAACAGCTCGTAGAAGACCGACCCCGCCGAGAACATGTCGGTGCGCGCGTCGAGGCTCCCGTTCATCGCCTGCTCGGGAGACATGTAGTCCGGAGAGCCCACGATCAGGCCACGCGCCGTGATGTCGGCGTCTCCTTTGGTGAGCCGCGACGTGCCGAAGTCGATCAGCTTGGCGCGTCCCCCTGCGGTCACCACCACGTTCGACGGCTTGATGTCCCGGTGCACGACCCCCATGGCGTGCGCGTAGGCGAGTCCGGCGCTGATTCCGAGCATGATGTCGATTTTCTCGGCCAGCGGGACCACCGCGTGCCGGAAGCAGATGCCGTGCAGGCCCTCGCCCTCGAGCAGCTCCATCGCGATGTAGAGCCAGCCCTCTGACTGGCCGGCGTCCCTGACCTCGACGATGTTGGGATGCTGCAGCTTCTCGCTCAACTGGACCTCGCGCCAGAAGCGCCGTTGCGTCTCGCCGGCGTCGCCGGGCCGCGTGCGCAGCAGCTTGAGCGCGACGAGGCCCCCGGCGGCGCCGTCCTTCGCGCGGAACACCTGGCCCATCCCGCCAGCACCTATGGCGGCGATGATTTCGTAGGGTCCGAGGCGAGTGCCCGGGGGAAGCGACGTCCCTGAACTCATCGCAGGCCCTTGACGACGTACAGATCCGAGAGGTTGGAGGAGTAACTGTAGGCGTAAGAGAGGCCGTCGGGCGTCATCACGACCCGGCGGACGCCTCCCACGCCGGCGATGTCGCGCGGCCGCAGCGGTGCGCTTCCTTTGATGCCAGGCATCGCCATCTCCTGTTACTTTGCCGCCGCCTGCCAAGTCCCGAATTTTCGCCGGTAGGTCTGCCGGTCGGCGTCGTGCGCGGGGTCGATCGCGAGATTGACGAGTTCATCGGGATCCTCGCGCAAGTTGAAAAGCTGCTCGAAGCCGAACTCCGGCCAGAAGACGTACTTCCAGTCTCGCCGAACGACACCCACTGAGGCCGGAATCCGATCCTTCGACGTGACGGTGGGGTGCTCGTAGAAGAACTCGTCACGCCAGGGCAGCGGGGACGATTCGAGGTACAGCGGCGCGAGGTCGCGGCCCTGCATGACGCCGGGCACGGCGAGGCCGGTCGCCGCGACGATCGTGGGCGCGACGTCGATGTTGAGCGCCATTTCGTCTCGAACCACACCGCGACGAGCCGCCGACACTCGCGGATCCCGGACGAGGAGCGGCACGCGGATCGACTCCTCGTAGGGATACCACTTGTCGGCCAGCCCGCGATCCGCCTGAAAGTACCCGTTGTCGCCGATGAAAAGGACGAACGTCTCGTTGCCGACGCCCTGGGCGTCGAGTTCATCGAGCAGGCGGCCGACGATCTGGTCCACCTCGGTGATCAGCCGGTAGTACCGAGTGAGGTACGCCTGGTAGCGCTCCGGCGTATCGAAGCGCCACCCGAAGCGGACGCGGCCTTCGTTCGCCGGTTGCTGCAGAAACGGCGGAAGCGCCGCGAGATACCGCGCGTCCCCGTGAACTGGCGGCGGCATCCGCACGTCCGCGTAGGCGCTGGCGCTCCACTCCTGCGGTTGGTACTGCTCGGGCGCGTTGTCTTCCGCATGCGCCGCGAAGAACGACACGCTCAGCGCGAACGGACGTTGTCGAGGACGCGAGCGCAGGAATTCGAGCGCGTCGCGCGCGTTCTTCTCGGTGACGTGAATCCGGCCGCCGCTGGGCTCGGCCATCCAGTGCTGGCCCTCGTACGACCGCAGGACGTCGAAGTCGGACTCACGCGCGGTGCCGACGCCGTACTTGCCGACGAACCCGGTCCAGTATCCCGCCCGCTTCAGGACGGCTGGGTAGGTCGCGGTCCAGGCTGGCGGGGTGATTGGCACCCCGAACTCCGTGATGCCGTGTCGCGACATGTACTGCCCGGTGAAGATCGAGGCACGGCTGACCATGCAGATCGACGTCGTCACGAACGCCTGCCGGAAACGGACGCCTTCAGCGGCCAGCCGATCGAGTCGCGGCGTCTTCACCACCGGATTGCCGGCGGCGCCGATCGCATCCCATCGGGTGTCGTCGATCACAAGGAGGAGCACGTTCATCGGGCGCGGAGGCGCCTGCGACGACGTCGCCCGCGGCGTGGCGATCACGCCAAGAACCGCGATGAGGAGGCCTGCGGCGGGCCACCAGCGCGCTCCGATGGCGCGCCGCCGCACGGTGTGTCTGGCTGCTGCTCGATTCAGGCGCGCCTCCGGGCCACAGGGGAAGGAGAGCTGCCGTTAGCCTTGGACGCGAGACTACACCAAGCACTCAAGATCTGACCCCCAGGAGGTACGTCATGGCCAAGGTGTACTACGTCGGCGATTGGGCGATCATGCTGGGCCGTACTTCGCGGAGACGCCCTTCAACTACGCCTGGAAGGGCACGGACTTCATCAACTACGGCCAGCGATTCCTTCCACGCGCGCTCGGGGACGCTGCCGCACTTCTACCCACAGCCATTTCCAGGGTTGGTGGAGCTGATGGGGATCGAACCCATGACCTCGTGAATGCCATTCACGCGCGCTCCCAACTGCGCTACAGCCCCATGGGACGAAGCCGGCTGGGCGCCAGCGACCGACGGAAGCATGATACCAGCCGCGCAAGCGACGCCGCAAGGCACGCCTCCTCCTTCATCTCGGGAGGCAAGCGCCAAAACACGCCACTCGACGTTGGGGTGCCCGTGACGCCGCTGCCGACGTTGTTTCGGACCCGCTGCCGGCGGCCGCGGCTTCATGAGAGGATCGGTGCCGTTGAGGCCGCGATGAAGTACCTGACGACGCTCGAGGTCGCCCGCGAGCTGAAGATCAGCAAGCAGACGCTGCTCAACTGGCTGTATGCGCGGCGCGTGGCCGAGCCGCCCCGCAACAAGCGCGGCTATCGGTTGTGGAGCGCGTCGCGCGTCGCGCTCGTGAAGCGCATGATCGGCGAGGGCCGCATCCACCGGAAGACGATCGTCCACGAAAACGGCAGCCGCGATCTGTTGCCGTCATACGCTCGCGAGGTGCGCCAGTTCCTGGCCGACGCCGGCATCTCGCCGGACGATTTCTTCAAGGAGCTGGCGCGCCTGGACGCTCGCTTTCGCAAGGCGCTGCGCAAGCGCTTCTAGCCCGCGTTCACTCCCAGGGGATGTCGGGCATCAGCAAGCGCTCGACTACCGAAGCGCCCTGGAGGTGCGCATCGCAGATCTCGGCGACGTCGGCGAGCGTGACCTTGGCGTACCAGACGTTGTCCGGCTGGATGGCGACAGTGTTGCCCTGGCTGCAGTGCTTCAGGCAGCGTGTCGCGGTGACCATCACCTGTTCCTCGAGACCCCGCTCAGCCACCGCCGTCTTGATGGCGTTCAACAGCTCCTCGGCGCCCTTCTGAGCGCAGCAGCCCTTGGGATTCTGCGCCGGGCGCTGGTTCAGGCACACCAGGATCTGACGGACAGGCTTGGCCAAGCGCGGCGCTCCTTCTTTGGTATCCTGCCGTGGTTCGCCGTTCGAGACAAGGAGGTCTCTTCACATATGCGCTCCCTTCGCTTCTGTAGCGCCTTTCTGGCGTCGGCACTGGCCCTGCCTGCGCTCGCCGAAGATCTGACGATCGTGTCCAAGGCCACGGGCCCGATGGGCACGGGCGGCGCCACCACGCAGTATTTCTCGTCCTCCAAGTTCCGCAGCTCCACCGGCGACACCGAGACGATCTTCGACGTCGCCGGGTCCACGCTGACCGTGATCGACAACCGCAAGAAGGAATACTGGACGTCGACGCTCGCCGAGATGAACTCCATGATGTCCGCGGCGACGGATCAGATGAAGCAGATGCAGGACCAGATGAAGGGCAACCCGCAGGCGGCCCTGATGATGGAGAAGATGATGGGCGGCGGCGGCGCGGCCGCGGCATCGGTCCAGAAGGGGCCCAACCCGAAGAAGATCGCCGGCTACGACTGCGAGCACTGGCTGGCGTCGATGGGCGAGGCCTTCAAGATGGAGATGTGGACGACCGCCGCGATCACGCCGCCGACCCAGTTCTGGGAAGCGCGCCAGGCGCAGTTGTCGGCGAACCCGATGACGCAGCGCTACGCCAAGCTGTTCGAGGAGATGAAGAAGATCAAGGGCTTCACGCTCGCCGAGACGACCAGCATCTCGATGATGGGTCGCAACATGACGACGTCCAGCGAAGCTACCGAGGTCAAGAAGGGTCCAATCCCGGAATCGGCCTTCGCGCTTCCGGCCGGCTACAAGAAGGTCGAGTCGCCGATGAAGGACGCGATGGCGAAGTCGAAGCCGCGCGGCTAGCGCGTTGAGCTTCGGCCCGCTCGCCTCGACCGAGTGGCTCGCGGCGCACGTCGGCGAGCAGACGCTGCGTGTCGTCGACGTGCGCTGGTATCTCGATCCAAGCAAGCGAGGCAGCGAAGCCTACGCCGCGGGCCACATCCCGGGCGCGATCTTCCTCGACGTCGACCGCGATCTGGCGGCGCCGGGCGGCGCCCGCGGCGGACCGATCGGCCGTCACCCGTGGCCGTCGCCGGAGCAGGTCGCGAGCGTGATGAGCTCGGCCGGCATCGGCGAGGGCGTGCGCGTGGTGGCGTACGACGACCAGGCCGGGGCGATCGCGGCGAGGCTCTGGTTCCTGCTGCGCGTTCACGGCCACGCCGAGGTCGCGCTACTCGACGGCGGCATTCGCAAGTGGCAGGCCGAGGGCCGAGCGCTCGACACGGTCTTCCCGGAGGTTGCGCCACGAGCCTTCACGCCGCGCTTCGACAGGGCGCGCGTCGTTTCGAAAGCCGAGCTGGCCGGCGTCGTCGCGACACGCGCCGCGCTGATCCTGGACGCGCGCGCCCCGGAGCGTTTCCGCGGCGAGACCGAGCCGATCGATCCGCGGGCTGGTCACATTCCCGGCGCGCGCAGCGCCCCCTTCGACCTGAACTTCACGCCGGGCGAGCTTCCGGTGTTCCTGCCGGCCCCGGCGCTCCGCGAGCGCTACGCGTCGCTCGGCGCCGATCGTGCCGAGCCGGTCGTCTACTGCGGCTCCGGCGTCACTGCCTGCCACGACATCTTCGCGCTCGAGCTCGCCGGCCTCTCGGGCCGCCTGTACGCGGGTTCGTGGAGCGAATGGAGCAGCGATCCGGCGCTGCCGATCGAGACCGGTTGAATCAGGCCTTGGTCAGGACGTAGAACGGCCGGCGCCGGCCCCGCTCTTCGGTCGGTACCAGGTCGGAGGCGACGTAGCCACGACCGAAATAGGCGCGCAGCGCGCGACGCACCTTGTCGTGCCAGTCGGCGGCGACGCGCGGCGCACTGCCGTTGATGACGCCGAAGTCGGGCGGGATCTCGAGCAGCAGCGCCGGGTCGGTGAGATCCAGGCGCGGCTCGGAGCTGACCGCCCAGCCGGCCTGCCACTTGACGTCGTTGATCCGCTCGAAGACCGGCGTCTCGACGGCCGCCGGCTGTTCGGCCCGCTTCGCGCGCTCGACCACGCGCGGGCTCTGCAGATTCCAGCGCACGATTAGCCGATCGGTCGCCAAGCCGTGGTGGAGGGTCGAACTGGTGACGCCGTAGAGGTCCTCCACGAACGCCACCGCTTGCGCGCCGAGCCGCCGCAGGTTCAAGCTGGCGTTGCGCGCCTGCAGCGGATCGAAGGTCCATTCGATGAAAGCCAAGCCCCGCGCCAGGGCTTCGTCCCGCTGGGCCCACTTGAGCTGCGCTCCGATGCCGCGTTTGCGGTAATCGGGCAGCACCGCGAGCATGTCGGAGTGCAGGTGCGGCGTGCCGCCGCGCAGGCTGGCGAAGGCGTAGGCGAAGCCGATCGGCTCGCCCGCCGAGGACTCCGCCAGCAACAGGCTGCCGCCCGCGAAGGTCGTCGCGGCGAGTTGAACCCGCGAGGTGATGTCCAGATCGGACAGTCCCCACACGGCTCGCTGCAACGCGACGCAGGCGTCGAAGTCGGCATTGGCCTGCGCGGGGCGGATCCGGATCTGGTCCGTCATCGGCGGCGCAGTGTAATCCAGTTGAGCGTGCCGGCGCACCGACTTGCGCCTCCAGCCGGCCGCGAGCCGAGCCAGCCTGTCGAACCCGCCGAGCTCCATTGCGTACGGAGGCCCGCTCAGGCCTGGCGAGCCCATTGCCGTTGCGTCAGGAGAGAGACAGACGACAGATCGGAGGGGCGGCGAGATGACTCAGCAGAGGTTGGACCTAGAGCGAGAGAACCGACCGAAGGCCGTCGTCAACCTGTTGCAAGAGAAGGTCAGGAACGCGGCCAAGACGCTCAGCAAGGGCACCACGATCGACCGTCGCTACCTGCGACACGTTGATGACGGAGGTCTTCGGCAGGCCGCTGGCCTTGGCGCGGCACACCACGTTTCCGGGAGCCTGAGCCAGGGACATGTTCGTCGTCAGCGCGACGGTGACCACGGTGGAGATGCCACTCCGGTTGAAGTCGTCCGACTGGACGATCAGCACCGGTCGTCGGTACCCGGGCGCAGAACCGCGGGGCTTGCCTAGATTGGCCCACCACACCTCACCCCGCTGCACTACTCGTCCCATTCGACGCGGCGAAGCTTGCCGAGGTTGTAGTCGAGAAGCGCCTGGTCTGGGCTGTTCTTGCCGCTGCCGTAGACGGCGTTCAGCCGTTCCGTGATCTCGGGCCGATCTTGCTGTTTCAGATACGACTCGACTGCTCGGGCGTAGAAGCGACTCCGAGGCACCCGCATTCGCTTCGCAAGCCGGTCCGCCGCCCGAAAGATGGGGTCTGGAACCGAGATCGCCACTTTCACGGCCGGAGTATGACTCCATACTACTCGGGCGGTCAAGCTACCAACGCAGCGCCAGGCGTGCTTCAGCAGCCCGCTAGCCGGCCGCGAGCAGCTCCAGCCTGTCGAGCTGCTGGCGGTGGCCGAGCGTGATCAACAGGTCTCCGGGATCCAGGATCGCCGCCCCGTCGGGATTGAACGACATCGTGCCGGACGGTTTCTTGATCGCCACCACGATGATGCCGAGGTCGCGGCGGATCCGGCTGTCGTCGAGGCTCTTGCCGGTCAGGCCGCTCCGGGCGCCGATCGCGATCTCCTCGATCTGCAGCTCGAGGTGCTCGCTGCGCGTGGCCAGCTCCAGGAAGTCCATCACGTTCGGCCGCAGCACCGCCTGCGCGACGCGTTGGCCGCCGATCGCGTACGGTGAGACAACTCGGTTTGCGCCGGCGCGCAACAGTTTCTTCTGGGCGCCCTCTTCCTCGGCGCGCGCCACGATGAACAGCTTGTCGTTCAGGAAGCGCGCGCTCATCGTGACGTAGAGGTTGTCGGCGTCGGAGGCGGCCGCGGTCACCAGTCCGCGCGCCCGGTCCACGCCGGCGCGGCGCAGCACGTCGTCGGAGGTCGCATCGCCCTGGAGCGGTATGCCGTAGGGGATCTCGAAGCCGCGCAGCAGCTCGCCCGCGCGCTCCACCACCACGAAAGGCAGCTTCAGGTTCGAGAACTCCTGGCACACGAACTGGCCCATCCGGCCGAAGCCGCACACCACGAAGTGGCCCTTCAGCTCTTGAAGACTCTTCTGCATGCGTTGCCTCCCCAGGATCTTGGTGACCTCGCCACTCACCACCACGCGCACGGCTTCCGACGCCATCACGAAGAGCGTGAACACGCCGCCCAGCAGGAACAGCATCGTGAACACGCGGCCGCCGGCCGACAGCGGATGGACCTCGAGGTATCCGACCGTGGTCAGCGTGATCACGCTCATGTACAGCGCGTCGAACCAGGGCCAGCGCTCGATCGCGACGTAACCCAAGGCGCCGAGCAGCACCAGCCCGATCGGCACTGCGATCAGCGGGATCAGCTGGCGGAAGTGCACGACCGCTCGGCTACAGGCCGATCTCGTCGGCGATCGGCTTCAGCGCCTCGATCAGGAACCCGACGTGCACGTCGAGCGCGCGGCCGACGGCCTCAGCGCCACCGTAGACGTAGCTGCGGTCCACCGAGCGGGCGAAGGCCTTGTCCTTGAGCTTCTTCACCACCGACTCGACCGGCAGGTCGGCGATCTTCTTGCTCGGTCGCACCTTGACGCAGGCGCCGATGAAGCCGACCAGCTCGTCGCAGGCGTAGATCGCCTTCTTGAGCGGCGTGTCGCGCGGGATCTTCATGTAGTCGCCGTGTGATGCGATCGCAAGGACGATCTCCTCGGGGTAGCCGCGCTCGCGCAGGATCCGCGAGCCCACGTAGAGATGCGTGTCCTGGCTCGGGTTCTTTTCGTAGTCGAAGTCGTGGAGCAGCCCGACGATGCCCCATTTCTCGATTTCGTCCGGATCGCTGACGTCGAAGAATCCCGCGTAGGCCCGCATCGCTTGTTCCACGGCCCGGCCGTGCTTGCGCAGCGCGTCGCTCTCCGTGAACTCGAAGAGCAGCGCAACAGCTTCGGCGCGCGCGATCTTGCGCTCGGGCATGCCGGAGGTTACCTCGGATAGTGCGCGTCAACCCAAGCGCGAACGTCGTCCTCGAGGGTGGCGCCCACTGGGCTCTGAAGCTCCTGCTGCGGCTTATCTCCGGAGCGCGTGCCGGCGCGGTGGACGTAGATCGAAGCCCTGTGGAGCGCGGCGTCCTGGTAGAAATAAGCCTGCACCTCGGCCTCCTTGCGGTGGAACTTGAGGAGTCGTCCCGTCTTCAAGAGACCTAGTCTCTTTCGGGAAGCTGAAGATCCAGGCGCCCTCGCGGAATCGCACTTCCCTCGGGGAAGGTCGGAGCGAAAGGGATTCGGCCCTCGCTGCCCGCTTTCTTGAATCGGGACGGCGCGAACGCGATCTCGGGCGGCTCGCCGAACGAAGCCGCGTTGCCGCCGGTCGCGCGCGTGATCGCCTCGAAGAAGCTCTGCGCGATCAGGTCGTGTCCGGAGTCGTTCGGGTGCACGTGGTCCACGAACAGCGAGCGCAGGTTGCCGGCGGAGGCGGTCATGAACGCGTTGTAGGACTCGGCCACCGGCACGCCCTCGGCCTGGCAGATCGAGCGGATCTGATCGTTCTGTTGCTGCACCCTGATGTTGCGATCGGGCGGCGTCCGCGCGTCGTAGCCGGTGTTGGCGGGAGTGATCGTCGAGACGATCGGCAGGCTGCCCGCGGCCTTGGTTTGCTGGATCATCGAGCGAATCGCCGACGCCGTGAAGCAGGGCCCGATATCCGAGTTGCAGGCGCTCGTGTTCCAGTCGTTGGTGCCGTACAGGATCAGCATGTAGGCGGGACGGAAGTCGCGAAGCCACGGGCCGATGCGCGCCGCGCCCTCGGCGCTGGTCGTTCCTTGATTGCCGTTGGCGTTGACGTTGGCCCGGTTCAACTGCTGCACTAGGCGCATCTCGAGCTTGCCGCGATAGCCGTCGCGGTCTCTCGAGCCGTCGCCGTCAGTGATGCTGTCGCCGAACGCGAAGTAGACGTTCGGTCGATTGGAGCCGATCGAGAGCGTCACCGGAATCAGGATCTCGCGGTTGGCGTCCTGCGGGAGCGTCACAGTGACCGCCGCGCCGGCGCGGTAGTAGGCGGGCAGGCTGCTGGTCCGGATCGAGACCGACTGCGATCCGCCCGGCACAGCGCTGATCGTCCCGCGGCCGCTTCCCTTGACAGTTCGGCTGTTCTTGCCGCCGGCTTCGACCATCACATCGGGAAGCCGCGTGCCCTCGCTGGGATCGACAACGCCGTTGCCGTTCTCGTCGTAGAAGACGGTCACGTTCAGGTCGCCGCCTACCGTCGTGGGGGCGGCCGTCGAAGGCGTGGTCGGGGAGTCGCCGCCTCCGCAGCCGACCAGCGGGAGCAGCAGCAAAGCAGCGAGCCTGGGTCTCAAGAGAGGGGTCTTCAGAAGGTGCACGACAGTTCCACGAGCACGCAGAATAACACGTCGTCACGCGGAGTCCGACTGCTACACTCGATCAGGATCTCTCCCGCCATGAAGGAAACCGCCGAGCGGCGCCGCCTGAGGCGAGTGGCGTGCATGCTCACCGCTCACTACAGAGCCGGCCAGCACTGGAATCCGTGCGCGGTGCTGGATCTTTCCGAGCACGGTTGCCGGCTTCGTGTCGGCGAGCACCTCGACGACCGCGCCAGGGTTCAGCTCCGCTTCGAGACCCTGCTGCATGACGGAGCCCGCGCCGTGTCCCTCGAGGTGGACGCCGTCGTGATGTGGTGCTGTCAGGACGGGCTGTCGCGGCAGGCCGGCACGCACTTCACCGCTTCGCCGGTCGGCCTGCACCAGATCCTCGGGGCGATCGGGGGCGGCTGACGTCATTTGCTCGGCGGAGCGGACACCACCCGCGCGCCGCACGAGCACACGGCATTTCGCACCGCCCAGCTGATCTTCAAGACTCGTCCGCAGGACGGGCACGACACCGACCGGCTCGCTGCGGCTTGTCGATCGGCGGCGGCGACTGCGACGCCGCTTCGTCGTCCACGGGCATTGCCTGGCTTCCGAGTTGGCTAGGGCTTCGAGTAGGTGATGCGGTAGAGCTCGTGGCGCCACGGCTCGACCGTCAAGCCCGCCTGCTCGTAGCGCTTCGGCGCGAACAGCTTCTGACTATAGAGATCGAGCCCGGGCGGAAGGCTGAGGCCGAGGTGGCGCAGCTTCAATTCCTTCCCGTCACGCAGGTAGGCCAGGACATCTCCGAGATCGACCGACTCGTGGGCGATGTAGGGGCCGGCCGAGGAGCGGCTCTGCATCAGCTTGTAGTAGGTCATGAATTGGAAGTCCTGGTACTCGGCGATGACGACCGCGCCGGGTCCGAGGTCCGTAAGCATGTTGCGCGCGTGCGTCCCCGCGTCGCGCCCGCTCTGGGCGATCACGCGCGGCACCCGGATCACGCCGAGCAGGATCGGCGCCGCCAAGGCCATCACTGCGAGGGCCCGCGCCGGGAGGCCGCCATCCAACCGGCGCAGTAGCGCATCCAGTCCCACGCCCAGAAACAGCGCCCCCAGCAGGTGGTTGGGGATGAAGTACGGCTGCAGGTCGGAGATGTCGTAGCCGATCGAAAACACGAGGTTGCCGACGAAGGCCAGCAGCAGGAACGCGTTCACGGGCGTCCGGCCGAGAGCGGCGATGCCGACCGGCATGAAGATCGCGAGCGGCGCAAGCTCGTGGAGCGCGCCCTCGACGTAGCGCGGCACGCGATCCTCCAAGACCTGCCCGGCGGTGAAGCCGAACATCGAGTCGTGGAACTGCGCACCCGTGACGAACGGTAGAAGGTCGCCGAGACCGTTGATCGCCTCCGCGCGATAGGGCGTGGCGCCGTCGGCGCCGCGGGCCAGCAGGAGACCGTACTGGCTTGCGCCGAGCGCGATGATCGCGGCGACCCCGAGCACACGCCGCGGCTCCACAAATGCGCGTGGTTTCACCAGCAGGACCAGGACCACGATCGCGGGAAGCAGCGTCACCATCAGCAGGTGGTTTCCGAAGGCCAGCGCATACACGAAACAGGCGGCGTAGAAGTCGCGGTCACGCCGGTGGGTGGCCCAGCGCACGAACAGCAGAGCGACCAGCGCCAGCAGCAG
>CAZVOI010000689.1:0-1625 GCA_964628275.1 uncultured Acidobacteriota bacterium
GCGATCTACGGGATGACGGGCGGGCAGATGGCCCCGACCTCGCTCATGGGCCAGAAGACGGCGACAAGCCCCTACGGACGCGGGCGCTTCACCGGCGAGCCGCTCAAGGTCGCGGAGCTGATGGCGGGGCTCGACGGGCCGATCTACGTCGAGCGCGTGGCTCTGTTCGACGCGAAGAACCGGGTGAAGGCGGCGAAGGCCATCAAGAAGGCGATCCGGCTCCAGGTCGAGGGCAAGGGCTTCTCCTTCGTCGAGGTGCTGGCCGAGTGCCCGACCCACCTCAAGCTCACACCCGTCGAGAACGAGAAATGGGTGAAGGAGCAGATGGTCCCGCTCTACCCGCTCGGGGTGAAGAAGGACGTCGCACGCGAGGAGGCGTGGCCGCTGCCCTCGCCCCCGGACTTCCGGCCCGACAAGATACTGGAAGTGATCGGCGCCTCGAGCGAGGCCGCCCCGCGCTTCTGCGATGGCTTCCCGCGCACGCCGTGGGGCGACGACATCGCCGTCAAGCTGGCCGGCGCCGGGGGCGACGGCGCCCAGACGGCGGCGCTGCTTTTGGCGCGCGCAGCGATCAACGAGGGCTTCGACGCCACGCACATCCCGAGCTACGGCCCCGAGTCCCGCGGGGGGACGTCCTACGCGGACGTGCGCATCGCCAGGCACGAGGTGCTTTCGCCAGCCGCGCCGGAGCCGCACGTGCTCGTGGCGTTTAACGCACCAAGCGTCGCGAAGTTCGCACCCCACGTGCAGGAGGGCGGCGTGGTGGTCTACGACAGCTCGGTGGTGGCGGCGCTGCCGGCTCTCCGACCGGGAGTCAAGGCGGTGGGCGTTCCGTTCACCCAGATCGCCGCCTCTCTCGGCAAGATCATCGTGAAGAACATCGTGGCGCTCGGGGCGCTCCAGGAGGCGACGCGGCTCTTCCCGCAGGAGACGTTCCGGACGGCGGTGCGCCAGGCGCTCTCCGACAAGTGCGCCCTGATTCCGCTCAACGAGGAGGCGTTCGCCCGGGGCATGCAGCAGGCCGCGCAAGCGGGGAAGGGGGACGCGTGAGTGCCAGCGGCCCGGTTGTCTTGAGCCCGGACGAGCAGAGGCTCCTGCTGACGCTGCGGGAGATTCCGCCGAGCCGCCTGCGCGATCTCATGCACACCCTCGTCGGCGAGCTGTGCGACTTCGTCGCCACGCCCGGCTGTGCGGAGATGCAGGCGGACGGCGCGCCGTGTCCGACGACGGACGTGTCCTGCGACGAGTGCCGCAAGCTGACGACCATTCTCGAGGGACTGCGGAGCCGACTGCACGGGGGCTGAGCGGAGCGGCCGCCTCGGGCGAAGCACTCGGGCCACGGGATCGGAGGCGGAACATGGACATCGGGATTCCGAGAGAGGCGCGACCCCGGGAGCACCGCGTGGCGCTCACACCGTCGGGTGTCAGGACGCTCGTCCAGAAGGGGCATCGCGTCTGGGTCGAGAAGGACGCCGGCCTCGCAGCCGGGCACCCGACCGCGGACTACGAGGCGGCCGGAGCCCAGACGGCGTACAGCCGTCACGAGGTCTTCGCCCGCAGCGCGCTCGTGGCCGCGGTGTGGGCGCCCGATCCCCCGGAGTTTCCCGAGCTGCGCCGGGACCAGG
>CAZVOI010000690.1:0-1734 GCA_964628275.1 uncultured Acidobacteriota bacterium
GTCTTGTCGATCTGCGCCAGCTTGGTGTAGCGGTTCCCGCCGGGGTCCCCGTTGTAGGTCGGCCACGGCGTCTCGGAAGTCACGGCGCGAAAGCGCTCGCCGGCGCGGCGCAGCAAGTGAACGCGCTTGTCGTCGGTGCGCAGCTGCAGGTCGTCGAAGCCTTCGCCCGTGACCTGGCCGTCGAGCGTCCGGCCATCCGTGGTCGTGACCTTCAGCCGCACGATCGGAGGCGCCTGCCGCTCGATCGTGCGCAGGAACGCCAGCAGGTCGGCCAGCTCGGGGTCGGAAACGACGTTGGGAGGCATCCCCTTCGCGATCACCCCCTCCCGGATCACCTTCGTCCGGGCAGCATCGTCTAGAGCCGCCAGCCGCAACGCGATCGGCGGCCCGATGTCGGCGCCGTTGCCGTCGGCGCCGTGGCAGAGCGCACAACGTTGCTCGAAGATCGTCCGCCCGAACTCGAGCTGCTGCGCGGCGAGCTCGGCCCCGCTCGACAAGAAGCCCGCGCATCCCAACAAAACGATCCCGATGGCTCGAATTCGCATGCGCGAGAATATAGTCCACTCACGCCCAAGCCGGTTCAGCTCACACGCAGAAGGGAAATCCATGGACCGCCGAACATTTCTGGAAGCCGTCGCAGCGACATCGGCCCTCGGCCTGCTGCCGCCGGCACACGCCGCGGCCGACCTACCCAAGGCAAAGATCACCCGGGTGCGCATCTATCGCCCGCCGAATCTCAACCAGCTCTTCAACCAGAGCAACATGATCGTCACGGTCGAGACCGACATCGGGATCACCGGGATCGGCGAAGGCGGCGCCAAAGACACTCTCGAGCAGTGCGCGGGGACGCTGATCGGCAAGAACCCGTTTCGGATCGAGGCGATCTGGCAGGAGGCCTACATCGCCTGGTTCTACCCGCCAGGCCGGGAGAAGACCCACGCGCTCGGCGCCCTGGACCTGGCGCTCTGGGACATCAAGGGCAAGGCGCTCGGGCTGCCGGTGCACGAGCTCCTCGGAGGCAGCACGCGCGACTATTGCGAGTGCTACGCGACCGGTGGCGTGCCCGAAGCCGCCAAGCTCAGCTTGAAGGAGCGCGCGCGCGCGACCGCCGAGGCCGGCTATCGCGCGTTCCGGATGGGCGCCGGCGACGTCCCGATCGGCGACGTGTACGACACGCGCTCGGTGGTCAGGCGGATCGCGCAGGACTGCAAGGACGCCCGTGAAGGCGTCGGCCCCGACGGGAACTGGTGCATCGACTTCCACCAGCGCTTCGACCTGAACGACGCGCTGCGCTGCTGCAAGGCGATCGAGGAGTACCAGCCCTTCTTCGTCGAAGATCCGGTCCGCGACGAGCATGCGCTTCAAGACATCCCGAAGCTGCGCCAGATGACGAGCGTCCCGCTGACGCACGGCGAGGAGTGGGGCCTCAAGTGGGACTTTAATCGTCTCGTCGAGAACCACGACGTCGATTTCATCCGCTCGACGCTGCCGAACGTCGGCGGGATCACCGAGATGATGAAGGCCGCGGCGCTCTGCGAGACGCACGCGGTCGGAATCGTGCCCCACTTCACCGGCCCGATCGCCACCGCCGGGCTCGTCAACTGCCTGTCCACCTTTTCAGGGCCGGTGATGCTGGAGTACAACTACGGAGCCCGGCCGATCGACTATCTCCCGGAGTTCCTGGACTTCAAGAACGGCAAGGCGTACACGAACCAGCGCCCGGGGCTGGGCGTG
>CAZVOI010000691.1:0-4318 GCA_964628275.1 uncultured Acidobacteriota bacterium
CCAGGATCATTCCGGCCTCGGTGCCGGTGCGCGCGAGCGTGGGCGAATGCGACAGATCGCCGCCGGATTGCGTCGCCGACTCGCCGGCGTACGCCTTGGACAGGCCGAAGTCGAGCACCTTCACCTTGCCGTCCGTGGTCAGCTTGACGTTGGCCGGCTTCAGGTCGCGGTGGACGATGCCCTTTCCGTGCGCCTCCTCCAGGGCCTCCGCGATCTGCTTGGCGATCTCGAGCGCCTCGTCCACCGGGATCGCCCCCCGCTTCAGGCGCTCCGCGAGGTCCTCGCCGTCCACCAGCTCCATCGCGATCAGGTGGACCGTGGTGCCGTCCTGGAGCCCCGCGGTCTCGAAACCGTAGAGGTGGGCGATGCTCGTATGATTGAGCGAGGCGAGCAGCCGCGCCTCGCGCTCGAACCGCGCCAGGCGCTCTGGATCGGACGTAAAGGCGGCCGGCAGCAGCTTGAGGGCCACCTCGCGACCCAGTCTCGTGTCGATCGCGCGGTACACCTCGCCCATGCCGCCGGCGCCGATGGCCGCGGCGATCTCATAGGGACCCAGACGGCTATGGGCAGGCAGAATCATGGAGCGGGATCTCCGGAAGGCCTGCCGATCTCCGAAGCACCGCCCAGCGCGACCACGATTCGCCGCAGGGGCGTCGGCTTGATCGCCTGGGCGATCAGGAAGCGGCCGTCCGGGGCCACGTCGAACCCGGAAGCATCCGCCATCTCGAAGACGAGCCGTGGCCGGCCGGAGTCGAACGTGGGACCCAGGCGGATCGGTACGGACATGAGGCGGTTGCGGTTCCAGTAGAACAGCTCGCGGCCGTCGCGCGACCAGCGAAGGGGCCGCGAAAGAAGCGTGTCGGGAAAACCCGAAGCGCCCGCATCGGAAACCTGGCGCCTTTGACCAGGGTCTGGAAAGGTCTGGACGTTGACCTCCAGCCGCCCGGTCTCGTCCGACAGGTACGCGAGCCAACGGCCGTCGGGAGACAGCTCGGGGAAACGTTCGTCGAATGCGGTCTTGACCAGGGCTTTCGGGCGGCGGTCCCCGGCCAGCGGGAGCGTCCAGATGTCCCCTCGCGTCGCAGGATCCTCTTCCGTGTAGACGATCTGGCTGCCGTCCGGGGACCAGCCTCCCACGCTCCGCGATCTGCCGCTCGTGGTCAGCCTCTCGGCGGTCGCGGGGCTGTCGAGAGAGGCGACGTAGATGTTGAAACCGCCGTCCCGGTCGGATGACCAGGCGAAGCGCTTTCCGTCGGCTGACCATACGGGCGCGGCATTCTCCGTCCCGAAGGTCAGCCGGGTGAAGACGTCACGAGAGAGATCGTTCAACCAGATGTCGTCGTCCGCGCCCAGGATGCGCAGGAGGACACGCTGGCCGTCGGGGGCGAGGCTCGGCTCGCTGAAGCCGCGGCGCGCGTGGCTCGCCGGGGTCGTCACACCATCGCGGCCCGTCCAGACGAGTGCCGCGGCGGACACGTTCAGCTCCCCGGGGACGTAGACCAGGGACCCGGCGCGGGAGAGCGCAAAGTGGGAGCGGCCACGTCCGATCTCCGCGGCGACCCCGTCGGCAATTGTCGTCGCCTCACCCGACACCTCGAGGCGCCGGAGATCGAAGGGCACGGCGAGCAACCGGCTGCCACGGCCGTAGACGAGGTGCCCGCTCGGCGAGTAGCGCGCGGCGCTTCCGCCGCGCAGCACGACCCTGCTCTTGCCGGTCCGGAGCGAGACCACGGCGATCGTGGCCTCCTCGAAGGAGCGGCCTACGTGCTCGATCGTGTAGAGCACGTGCTCGCCGTCGGGCAGGATGTCGGGCCAGGTGTGGCCGGCCTCGCCCGCCGCCGCATCGCGCACCGTCAGCGGTCGTGGCTCGCCCCCCGTGGCAGGGACCCGTACCAGGCCGCTCGAATAGCCGGGGGCGAACACGATCGTTCCGTCCGGCGCCCAACTCGCCCCCGTGCCGTCGGTGATGGGAGTGATCCCAAGCACGGTGCCGTCGCCGAGCGAGATCTTCTTGAGCTGCCCATCCGCGAAGAACCCGATCGAGCGCCCGTCGGGAGAGAAGAACGGATCGTCGGCATTGTCGGTGCCCGCGAGCGCCCGCGCGTCCGTCTGGGCCAGCCACCTGAGGAAGAGACGCCTGGCGGTGCCTCCACCTTCGGCCACGAACGCAACCGCCCGGTCGTCCGGCGAGATCGCGATCGCCCCCCGGAAGGAATCCGTCAACGCCTGTCCTTGGGGGAGCACGATCTCGAGGCGCGCAACACCGCCACGGGGAGCGCGCCCGGCACGACCCGCAGCAAAGGCGCCCGCGAGCGCGGCCAGGGCGAGCGTGCTGCCAAGGGCCCGCGTCCACCGGGGGCGCGGCCGGGGGGCCGCCCTGGTCGCGGCCGGCGCATCCCCGGTGGAGCCGCCGCCCATCTCCTGCAACTCGATGCGGGCGTCGCCCATGTCGTGCAGGCGCTGTCTTGGGTCGCGCTCCAGGCAGTGTCGCAGCAAGCGCCGCAGCGACGGGGGGACCTCAGCCGGCAGGGCGCTCCAGTCGAAATCCGTCTTCAGCACCGCGGCGAGCACGTCGCTCGCGGTCTCTCCCGTGAAGAGTCGCTTCCCCGTCAGCATCTCGTAGAGCACGACCCCGAAGGCCCAGATGTCGGCGCGCTTGTCGACGGGCTTGCCGCGCGCCTGCTCCGGGCTCATGTACGCCGCGGTGCCGAGGATCACTCCGGCCTCGGTGCCCCGCGTCATCGTGGGGGAGTGGGAGCCGTCGGCGGAGGACGTGCCTCCGGCGCCGTCGCCGGTCCAGGCCTTGGCGAGGCCGAAGTCGAGGACCTTCACCTTGCCGTCCGCGGTCAGCTTGATGTTCGCCGGCTTCAGGTCGCGGTGGACGATGCCCTTCTCGTGCGCCTCTTCGAGTCCCTCCGCGATCTGTTTCGCGAGCCCGATGGCCTCGTCGACGGGAATCGCCCCGCGCTTCAGTCGCTCCGCCAGATCCTCGCCGTCGACCAGTTCCATGGCGAGGAAGTGCGCGACCGAGCCGTCCGGCAATGTCGCGCTCTCGTACCCGTACACATGGGCGATGTTGGCGTGATTGAGGGAAGCGAGCACCCGGGCCTCGCGCTCGAATCGCGCGAGACGCTCCTGATCCTGGGCGAAGGCGGAGGGCAGCACCTTGATGGCGACGTCGCGGCCGAGTTTCGTGTCCCGCGCGCGGAAGACCTCGCCCATCCCGCCCGCACCCAGGGCGGCTGTAATCTCGTATGGGCCGAGCCGCGTGCCGATGGAGAGAGCGCTCATGCCCTCGCCCGGGCGCCGGTCATCGCAGGCCCTTGACGACGTAGAGATCCGAGAGGGACTGCGAATACCCGTAGGCGTAGGAGAGGGCGTCGGGGGTCATGACCACGGTGTCGACGCCCCATACTCCGGCCACATCGCGCGGGCGGATGACCAGAGAAGCTTCCCGGCTTCCGGTTCGCAGGTCGATGGCAAACACGCGGGCCGGGATCTCGCCTCGATCGAAGACGTAGAGTTTCGTTCCATTCGACGACCACTGGATCGACCAGTCGGTGGCCTCCCCGCCCGCAAGGTCTTTCGACGCCGACCCGTCGAGGGGTATCAAGGCGATGCCGCCCGCGTCCTTCGCAACCGCCACGCGCTGCCCGTCGGGGGAAATCGCCAGGGGAAGATACCCTGGCTGGGAGCGCAGAAAGGTCGGTTCGCCGACCTGGCGCAGCGGCGTCTTTGCGTCCAGGTCCAAGAGGTGCAGGCGCGAGCGGCCGTCCGCCTCGCCGCTCGCGATGAGGATGTTCCGGCCATCCGGCATGAAGCGCGCCGCCGCGACCGAGGCTAGCCCGGTGTCGCGGGAGCGGGCTTCGCCTGTTCCGGTGGCCAAGGCCACGATCCCGCTGCCCCGCCTGGCCAGAGCCCACTTCCCGTCCGGAGAGAGCTGCTCGGCCAGGCCCTCGCCGAGTCGCACCGGCGGCGTCCCCTGCATGTCTCGGAGAATGACCGAGTCGCCGGCGGCGTTTTCGGATTGCCCCCGAAGCAGGAGGCGGCGGCCGTCCTTCGACAGATCGACCGCGGCGGAGAGGTCGAGCCAGCCCAGGTTGCGCTCGGCGCTCCCCGATCGTCCCCCGAAGACGTACCTTCGCAAGGATATCCGGGACACGAGGGTGCGACCGTCCTTCGCCGCATCGTGGAGCTCGAGAGAGCCGGGAGCGTTCAGAAGCCGTCGGAGTCGGCCCTTGAGGTCGACCGCGTAGAGCGCCGCGGCGTTGCCCGCTCTCGCGCCGCCGAACCACACCTCCCGGCCGTCGGGGGACCA
>CAZVOI010000692.1:0-5293 GCA_964628275.1 uncultured Acidobacteriota bacterium
GCTCGCGCCCACGAAGACCGACACCTTCATCACCGAAAGACTACGGCCGAGGGCGACCAAAGAACAAGACGTAGCCGTCCGAATCCTTCAGCTCGAAGCCGCGCAGACCGTCGTCCGTATTCTTCAGTGGTACGGAGAACTCGACATTCCGCGATCCATACTCGATCGCCAGCGCGTCAGGATCAGGAACGTGAAGGTATGCGTCCCAGCGAGCCGCGGGCTCCCGCCTGTAGTTGGGGAGCGGATCGACACCGACGCTCTTGAACAGGATCATTGCGCCGCCGCGCTGCACGATGCCGAAGAAGAGGTCGTCGCCGAATCCCTGAAAGGTGACCGCGAACCCCAGCCGGTCGCGATAGAACGAAAGTGCTCGCGCGACGTCTTGCACGATGAAGAACGGCGAGATGCCGCCGATTTCGGGGGGTGTCACGTGCGCGCGCTCAAAGGGCGGCAGACCCAATGAACCTAAACTCCCAAGCCAGGAGTCGAGCCCGGTGGTGACGTAGGCTCCGCTCGGAGGGCGGAAGGGATTGCAGCGTTGGTGGGGAACCCAGGCCGCCCGGGTGCCCAGCGCCGCGGCAGATCGGGCAGGCCGGGTCATCGCCCGGTTTCAGCCTCACGATCGGTCGCGCGGTGGCGCCTGCCGCGTCCTGGCCGCCTCGACGATCTCGGCGAGGACCTGAGGCCCGAAGGTGTCATAGACCCAACGCCACCGCATGCTGGCGGTAGGACTCTCGCCCAGGAACTCATCGAATGACCAGGTGTCGTCGGCGCCTCTCCAAGACACGGTTTCTCTCCAGGACACGATTCCGCTGTCGCCGACCTTGATGTGCTGGTCGCGGGCGCTCCACTCGGTGACCGCCGGCCCCTTCCGTGGCCGAGCTGCGAGAAGCAGCGCTTCTTTGCGCACCATCCCCACGGCCACTCGCACTGCCCATGAGAGCCCCGGCAACCACTCCACGTGCAGCGAACGAAGGAGCGTCTCGAGGTCCGCCCATTCCTGTCGCTGGGCCAGGTGCCGGATGAGGATCTCTGCGGCGCCAACCCCTCTATATCCGCGCACGGGGTCACTTTCGGTGGCGTGCGTTGCGATGAGGTGCCGCAATCCCGGCGCAGCGGGCGAGACGTCAAGCCCCTTCTCGACGGCGTTCTTCAGTGTCGACAGCGCCCACTGGTTGCCGTCGGTCCGGTCGCTCGTCAACGACGCGCCCAGCGCCTCGAACGCGGCGGAAACGTCGATCCCGCGCTCCTGACAGTGGTACAGCCCCCTGACCAGGGCCATCTCCCCCGGGTCAGTGCGTAACGCGTCGAGCAACGGTCCGATCTCGCCCTTGAGCGCGATGCTGACAGCCGCCTCGACGACGGCGCTTTTTGCCGGAACCGTCGAACCCTTCGCGGCCAAATCCTTGAGCTTCGGTATCGCTGAGCGGATGTCGAATCCCTGTTCGGCGAGACGCCACAGGAGCGATGCTGCGTTGTCGCGAACGTCCTTCCGGTCGTCGTCGAGGAGGCGGGTCAAGGCGGCGGCGGTCGTCGCATCGGCGCTCTTGAGCCCTCCCTCCGTCAAGAGCGCCGCGCGGGTTTTTCGGCGCGTCGTCTCGTCGTCGCTCTCGAGCAGCGCGGGGACGTTTCGGAAACGAGCGCGTAGCTCGGTTTTCGTGCCCTGTCCGGCCCACCAGAGCGCGCCCAGGACGCCCCACACGACCTCGCGTCGACTGCTGACCAGCAGGTCGTCGACGTCCTGCCCGCGGTCCGTTTCCAGAAGAGAGCTGGCGAGGACCTCCGCGGCCGCCTCGGCGAGGTCCGGGATCGAGGACAGGAGCTGCCGCAGCGGCGACTCGAGGGCGCGAACATCGATCCCGCTGCGGACGAGGGGGCGAAGAGTACGAAGTACCGTGAGGCAGATCCCCGGATCGGCCGATTGCAGCTTCGTGGCCAGCCCGCCGACATCACGCGAAGCGACCGCGTCATGAACGGAGCGGTCGTCCGGCGAGCCCCAGGGTGTGAGCGTGTACCAGTCCCACGTCGAGTTTCCGCCCTGACCGTCCTGCTCGTCGACTTGAATCTGGAAAAGAGTGCCGCAGTCGGGACATCGATAGAGCTGGTAGTGACCTTCCGGTGACTCGCCCGCCCTTCGCAGCCGGGTGAACTCGGGAGGAGGCGGCACGTCCGGCTCGCCGATCGTCTCTCCCCATTCTTGACGCGAGCCGAGGCGTCCGCAGCAGAGGACGCGCGCGAGCCACGCGGCTCGGGCGCCGGGGGTCGCACCCGACATCGCGGCCAGGACCCCTTCGCGGCGCTCGGGATTGCTGGCGGCGTACTCCGCGAGAAACGTCGCGATCGACTCAGAATTCCCGGAGTTGATCCCACGGCACAACCGGCTTAGAACGCCAGCTCCCACGTCACCCAGCACGACCTTGGCACGAATCCCATCGCGGACCCCATTCGCCGCCTGCGCGGCCACGGAAGGTGCCGCGTCGTCGAGCCTCGCGGCCAACCGATGCGTGAGCCCGTCCGTGTCACCGTGGCGCCTCAACGCCCAGGCCACGGCCTGAACGGCTCCGAGCCGGACGTCCGAACGATGGTCCTCGCAGAGCGCGTCGAGCGCCGGCAGATCCGTCGGCGTCGCTTTGATCGCGCTCTGCGCCAGGAGGATGGCTGAGAGAACAGGTTCGCTCGCCTCATCCATGGTCTTCGCCTCATCCACGGTCTCGAGGAGACGACGGGCTTCGGGTGAGATGGGCGCGCGCGCGCGGATGAGGGCAGCGATGCGGACGGCGACATCGAGGGCACCGACTCTGATTGCGGTCTCAAGGAGGGTTTCCTGGTTTGGATGGTTGCAGGTGAGGAACTCCCGTCCGAGGTTCCGACAGCGAATCAGCGCCGCTTGGAATAGAGCCATGAACGGCTCGCGGCCTTCATCGGCCGCGTTCTTCAGTAGCTCGCAGAAGGCCCACTCGATGAAGTACCTGTCGTTCGCCAACCCGGCCGCAGCCCAGTCGTACTCGATGACTGCCTCGAGCAGGGGCTTGGCCTGCTCTCGTCTGCCGGCCATGTTGAGAGTGACCGCCGCTCGCGAGTAGTAGCGCATGAACTCCGAGATGCCAGCACCGGCGTGCTCGTTGGCAACTTCTGCGGCAACCGCAAAGAGAGTGGCGGCCTCCCGGTGCTGGCCGCTACTCCAGAGGTCGTGAGCTTGCCGGGAGATGAGCTTGGCGTCGGTGGCTTGCGAGGGCGGCATCTTCAAGAGACGTTCCGCGAGCGCTGTGTCGTAGGGAACAGCGGGAATCACAGGACCTCCGTCGCGCTTGGTCGCTCGCAGGATACTTGAACACGGCGCGTCTGACTTGCGCCCTGGCCCCGCGAGGCGGTAGCGCGCGCACAACGTGAGGTATGCCCGAAGCGCCTCCGAAGTTTCTGTACGGGGGCCTGGCGCAGGCGGCTACGGTTTGAGCTGGTACGACGCGCCGAGCGGGCCCGCGTCGGCCAGGTACTTGCGCGCCCGCACCAGTTCCGGGACCTGCCGGACGTGCCCGAGATCGTCCAGCGCCCACTCAGGCGGGCACCGTGAAGCGCGGGCCCTTATCCGGCACAGCATTGGAGGCACAACCTAACGCTCCACGATTATCGAACTAATGGCGAGGGCTAGCCGGATGTCTCGCTCGCCTCACGGCCCACACGCGGCGCCGGAAACGCCTTCCAGGCCCAGAGCGCCTATGGCCGACCCGCCCGGTTCTGCCGTCGCGAACACCGAGCCGCAGGTTCCCGGACCGAAGCTGGAGCTGAGGGTGGCGAGCCCGTTCTCAGTGACGCGAATGCAGGGACACCCGCTGGACCACGAGAAGCGGGGCTGCGGGCTGATCGGCTTGCCGGACTCGTTCTTGGCGACCGCCGTGAACTGCACGCTGCCTCCGTTCGGAACGCGCACCTGCCGCGGCGTTACCTCGATGGTCACGCCCCTGTCTTGCTGGCCGCCGCCGGCGCCTGCCGACTTCGCCGCAACCGCCGCCGCCCCTCCCGCCACGGCCACCCCCCCCGCCACCAGCACGGCGGTGCTGATCCCGCCGCCCGCGGCACCGGCGGCTCCCGCGGACGCGCCGGCCGACGAACCTGCGGCGGAACCCGCCACCACTCCCGAGGACGCGAAACCCGCGGGCAGCGCGGCGACACCGGCCGGGCCCTGGAGCACCACCGACGCCGATGCGAGCGCCCCAGCCATCATCTTTCCCTGGCAGGAGCTGGAGTTGTCGACTACGCTCGCCGTGAAATCCGCCGTGCGATTCGTGCCGAGCGCCTGGTCCGTGACCTCGATATAGTAACGGAAGGCCTTCAAGCTCTTCTTCGGCTTGGGAAGGATGCCAACGAAAACGGCTCCTTCCGGCTTCATCGCCACCGAATACCACTCAGGGTTCTGCCCCTGGAACAAGACCCGAGCGGTGGCGACACTCGCCGCCGGAGCGAAGCGCGCCTCAAGCCGCGGGAACTTCTCCGCCACCGCGCACCCCACAGGCTGATGCTCGATGCCCAGGGTCTGAGCCTCGACCGACGAACCGACCAATAGTAGAACGCCGACGCCAGCGACAAGATGCTTCTTCATGGAACTCCCTCCGGAACCGAGCCAGCAGGAGCGATCGACGTTCATCGCGGCGACGGCTGCGGGGGCGCCGTGAAAAGGAAATCGAGCAAGGATCTCGCTCAACCCTGCTCATCGTACACCCTGGCCGGGCCTGTCTCCGGCCGCCTCCTCTAGGCGGCGAGCACTCGCTTCAGGGTCTTCATGTCCAGGTTGCCGCCCGAGGCGATCAGGCCGACGGTCTTGCCGGAGAGGCGGGGTGCGAGCTTGCGCAGGCCGGCGAGGCCGGCGGCGGTGGCGCCTTCGACGAGGTGGTGGGCGGTGGCGAGGTAGAGCCGGAGCGCGTCTTCGATCTCGGCTTCGCTGACGGTGACGAAGCCGGCCAGGCTCTCGATCAGAGCCGGGAGCGTCAGCTCGTAGGAGCGGCGGGTGGCGATGCCTTCGGCGAAGGTGGCGACGCTTTCGTGCTCGACCGGTTTCTTGGCGAGCCACGAGTCGTGCAGCGCCGGAGCGCCCTGGGCGCCGACGGCGTACACCGCCAGCTGCGGCATCAGCCGGCGCGCCACCGTCATCGCGCCGACCGCCTGCGAGCCGCCGCCGGTCGCGATCACGAGGGCGTCGAGCGACGGCGCCTCCTCGACGATCTCGAGCGTGATCGTGGCGGCGCCGGCGAGGACGTCCTTGTTGTTGGTCGAATGGACGAGCGTCGAGCCCTGCTCG
>CAZVOI010000693.1:0-3076 GCA_964628275.1 uncultured Acidobacteriota bacterium
ACGCGCAGGATCAGCGATTCCATGCGCCGCATTTCTTCTTTCAGGAGGCCGGCCGCCTGATCCAGCGCATCACCGCGAAGGCTGTTCGAACAGACCAGCTCGGCGAAGTCGGCCGTCTGGTGCACGGGTGTCGTCTTCACGGGCCGCATCTCGAACAGATCGACGCCGATACCCCGCTTGGCGAGCTGCCACGCGGCTTCGCAGCCGGCGAGACCGCCACCGACGATCGTCACCCGGGCTTCCATCGGTTTCAGTGTAAGGGGCGACCGGAACGAAGCCTCAGGCTGCGCTTGTGGTCGCGTCGCGTTTGAAGTGGCAGGCTTCGTTGCCACAGAACACGATCGGGCCTTCCTTCTTGGTTTCCTTCTCGAGAAGGTAGGACCGGCCACAGTCCGGGCAGGGGCCCGATATCGGCTTGCTGTAGGCGGTGAACTTACACTCAGGATAGCGGCGGCAGCCGTAGAAGAAGCGCCCCCAGCGGCCCTTCCTCTCGACCACCTGGCCCTCGCCGCACTCCGGACACGACATGCCGATGTCGCGAGCTTCCTTCTTCTTGATGTACTTGCATTCGGGGTACGTGCTGCACGCGATGAAGGCGCCGAAACGGCCTCGACGCCACTGCAGCGGATTGCCGCAGTCGGGGCACTTCTCGTCGATGGGCTTTTCCTCTTCGACCTTGAGCTTGCCGCCCTCGCCGCGCACGAGACGTTTGGTGGTCTTGCACTCAGGGTATTTGGTGCACGCCAGGAAGGGTCCGAAACGGCCCTTCTTCACCACCATCGGCGAGCTGCACTTGGGACAGGCCTCCTTGGCCAGGTTCTCGTCGACCTCGGTGGCGCCGTCCCCGCCCTCACCCGTCAACTGGCGGGTGTTCTTGCACTCCGGATATCCCGAGCAGGCCAGGAACTTCCCGTAGCGGCCCCACTTGATGACCATCGGCGAGCCGCACTTGTCGCAGACCTCGTCGGTCTTCTCCTCCATGGTCTTGACGTCCTTCATCTCGGCCTGGGCCTTCTTGAGATCTTTTTCGAACTTCTTCCAGAACTGGGCGAGCGTGTTGAGGAGCGTGTCCTTGCCGTCTTCGATTTCGTCCAGCTCTTGCTCCATCGCCGCCGTGTACTCGACGTTCATGATGTCCTGAAAGTGCTGGACCAGAAGGTCGGTCACCAGGAAACCGAGCTCCGTCGGATACAGCTTGGCTTCACGCTTCTCCATGTACTCGCGGGCTTCGATCGTGGACATGATCGACGCATACGTGGAGGGGCGACCGATCCCGTTCTCTTCGAGTTCCTTGACGAGGCTCGCCTCGCTGAATCGTGGCTTCGGCTGAGTGAAATGCTGGTCCGTGTCGATCTTCTTCAGCGCCAGGGCGGCGCGCTCCTGAAGCGGCGGCAGCAGCGTTGCGTCCGCGTCGGGTTCCGCCTCCTCGACTTTCTTGTTGGCTTCCTCCGCCGACGGTTTCGCCTCGACTTTCTCGTCGGGCGTCTCTTCGTACACGGCCAGGAAGCCTTTGAACTTGAGCGTCGAGCCCTTGGCGCGAAGCAGGTAGGTGGGGCCTTTGTCAGACCGGGGCAGAGCACCGATCTCGACGAGTGTCTCGTCGTAGACGGCGGGTTTCATTTGCGAGGCGACGAAGCGGTTCCAGATCAGCTTGTAGAGCGCGTACTCGTCTTTCGAGAGATAGCGCTTGGCGGCTTCGGGGTCGCGGTCCAGGTCGGTAGGGCGAATCGCTTCGTGCGCGTCTTGGGCACCTTTCTTGGTCTTGTAGAAGATTGGAGCCTCGGGAAGGTATTCGGCGCCGAACGACTCGCTGATTCGGTTGCGGACGGCGGAAAGCGCGTCATCCGAAACGCGCGTGGAGTCGGTGCGCATGTACGTGATCAGGCCGACGCTGCCGTCCGCTCCGAGCTCGATGCCCTCGTAGAGCCGCTGCGCGACCTGCATCGTCTTTTTGACCGAGAAACGGAGCTTCTTGAAGGCTTCCTGCTGGATCTTGGACGTGATGAAGGGGGGCACGGGGTAGCGTTTGCGTTCGCGCGCTTGAACCTTCTGGACTTCGTAGCGGGCCGCGTCGAGGTCGGCCCGGACGGCAGCCGCCTGATCGGCGTTCGTGACTTCGAGGTTCTTTCCGTCGCGTTTCGCGACGTTGGCCGGGAACACCGGCGGCGTTCCCGCTTCGAGCTGAACCAGGATGCTCCAGTACTCCTCGGGGACGAAGGCTCGGATCTCGCGTTCGCGCTCACAGATCAGGCGCAACGCCACCGACTGCACGCGGCCGGCGGACAGGCCGCGACGCACCTTTTCCCAAAGCAGCGGGCTGACCTTGTACCCCACCAGCCGGTCGAGAATGCGCCGCGCTTGCTGGGCATCGACTTTCTTGAGATCGATGTCGGTTGAGTGTTCGAAGGCCTGGGTGATGGCGCGCTTGGTGATCTCGTTGAAGACCACGCGGCGCACCTTCTTCTTCGCGCGTGCTCCAAGCTCTTCGGCCAGATGCCAGCAGATCGCCTCGCCCTCGCGGTCGGGGTCGGCCGCGAGGAAAATCGTGGTGGCGTCCTTGGCCGCGATCTTCAGTTCGTCGAGGATCTTCTTGCGCGCCGCGAGTGGTTCGTACTGGGGCAAGAAGCCCTTCTTGGGGTCGACCCCGAGCGTCTTCTTCGGAAGGTCGCGGACGTGGCCCATCGAGGCCTTGACTGTGTAGTCGCGCCCCAGGTATTTGTTGATCGTCTTGGCTTTGGCGGGCGACTCGACGATGACCAGGTTTTTTGCCAACGGTTCTCAATTCCTCACGTAAAGGGCCCCCGGAAGCCGCCGTACCTTCCGCTGGAGCTCGAGTTCCAAGAGCTCGGGAAGCAGCTCGGCCAGAGCCCGGCCGCTGCTTGCGGCGATCTCTTCCAGTGTCGCCGGCTTGTCAACCTGCATCGCCGAAAGCAGCCCGGGGGCGACCGGATCGGCCAAACGGGGCGCGTCGAAACCGAGTTCGAGAGCGACGTCTTGGGCATCGCGAACGAGCCGCGCTCCATCCCGAATCAGGGCATTCGTCCCGATGGAGCCCGAGCTCGAGGGATGGCCAGGA
>CAZVOI010000694.1:0-1789 GCA_964628275.1 uncultured Acidobacteriota bacterium
CGTCTTCACCTCCGAGGCCGCGGCGATCGCCGCGATCAAGGGCCTGACCGAGCCGAAGGTCGCGCCCGGCGACGTCCTCGTGCTCGCCGGTCTCGGGCCTCTCGGCACCGGCATGGAAGAGACCTACCAGGTGACCTCGGCGCTCAAGTTCCTGCCGTGGGGCAAGTCGGTCGCGGTGCTGACCGACGCCCGCTTCTCCGGCGTCTCGACGGGCGCCTGCATCGGCCACGTCAGCCCCGAGGCGCTGGCGGGTGGACCGATCGGCCGACTGCGCGACGGCGACACGGTCGAGATCGAGATCGACCGTACCGCTCACGAGGGCCGCGTGAACCTCGTCGGAACCGCTGACGGCGCCCTGGCCCCGGAGGCGGCAGAGGCTCTGCTCGCCTCACGCCCGCCCCACCCCGGCCTCGCCCCGCGGCCCGACCTCCCGGCCGACACCCGCCTCTGGGCCGCGCTCCAGGACGCGAGCGGCGGTATCTGGCGCGGCTGCGTCTACGACCCGGACCGCATACTCGGGGCGCTCAGAGCCGCTCGGGAGCGATGAGCCGCGGACGTCCGACCACAGGTCGCCCTACTCCGGAACAGCGCTTGCGGTGAGCCTGTCGATCAGCCACTGCCTGAAAGCCAGCAGTTCCTCCGTCTGGGTCGCGCTCGAGCCGAGAGCCTTGGCCGCGGGACGCGGATCGTAGCCCTTCAGCACCCAGGCGAGGGTCAAGGGAGAGAAACCGGCGTCTTTCTTCGGAGCGTCAGCGAGCGCCGCGTGGAAATCCCCCCCGGCATCCAGGAGGGCCTTCACGTCCACGAGGTCGCGGATCTCTGACCGCTCGAGCAGCGTCGCGAGCTTGCTGGCGAGGAGCTCGTGCCGGTTGTCTACCTGGATGGTGGCGCCTTCGATGACCGCGCGATCGGGGGTCGCTATCGGCCCGAATGGCTCCGCCACCAGGTCGACGATACAGGCATCGCCTCCGTCCGAGACCCGCAGCTCGCCAAAGGCGGGCGCCGTGCGCAGAACCTCCGCGACGAGTCCGCCCGCCTGCAGCGCCGCAAGGACATCGGCCACAAGCGACCCCAGCTCAGCCCGGTTTCTCCAGAACAGGTCCAGGTCTCGTGTCTCACGGTGACCGAGGTGCACACCCGCGAGAGCGCCCCCGCCGGTCAGCGTCCACGCTGGGGCAATGCCAGCCAGCTGCTTGAGGATCCGCCGCTGGAGTGGAGTGAGCCTATCGCCAGACACGACCCTGGCCCTCCCAGGTTTCGAAGAGCCACGACCAGAACTCCCGCGTCCGCCCGAGGTACCGGGAGAGCCGCGGCCAGAGCTCGCGGATCTCTCGAGGTCGGACGAACAGGAAGACGTCGTCCGGCTTGGCCTGCCGCATCAGCTTGCCGACGAGATAGGCGCGAACATCGGGGTCGGGATCGCCCAGGCCCTTCCGGAACTGGTCCAGCGTCAGATCGCAATCCCAGAGGAAGTACGGGCGGTTCCGCGCGTCGGTCAGCCGCTCCGGTGGCGTAAAGCTCAGCACCGAGTGAGCGTACCAGACCGGGGGCTAGCTCATGAAGGCGACGCTGGAGACTCGGGGCCGGTGTCACGAAGGCTTCGGCCAGAATCGCTGCACCGCCCCGCGATACTGCGCAACGGCCGCGCGAGCGTTACCTTCCGTTACTCGTTCCGGAACGAGTAACGAAAGGTAGCAACTCAAGACGGAGCTGTCGTCCAGCCCGCCGCTCGAGCCCGGCTGCGCGACGCCATCGCGGCCCGCGAGACGGGCCAGCCGGGCGTGAAGAC
>CAZVOI010000695.1:0-6147 GCA_964628275.1 uncultured Acidobacteriota bacterium
CACCCCCCTGGTTACCATCGTCGGCGTCGCCAGCTTGGGGACGACGCTGCATCCGCAGCCGCGTCTGAACTCGCGAGTCCAGGTCGCGGACACCCTGACCTACCTCGGCGGGAACCACACCGTCAAAGGAGGCTTCGAGTACGACCGGGTCCGGAACATCAAGAACACGCTCCCGATCTTCTTCAAGGGCAGCTACGTGTTCACCAGCCTGGCAGCCTTCTCCGCCGGAACTCCCACCAGCTACAGCATCGCCTACGGCAACCCCACGGGGACCTACCCTCTCGACGACCTTTCGTTCTTCGCCCAGGACGATTGGCGAGTCACCCCGAGATTGGTGCTCAAGGCAGGGCTCCGCTACCAGAGGCAATACTGGACCGACCTGGGCTACAACGTTTCGACGCCCGGCAACCAGCGGTTCAGCTACTCGGTGCCCGAGGACACGAACAATTTCGCGCCCCGGCTCGCCGCGGCCTGGGACGTCACCGGGAACGGCAAGACCAGCGTGCACGGGGCTTACGGCCTCTACCACGACTACAACTTCTCGGCGGTGATCGCGATCTCCGACGGCGACCGGCCGAGCGGAAGCGGCCGCAGGCCATACACGCTGCTCGGCGGCGCCGCGGCCGCGGCCTGGGCGGCGCCCGGCCACAGGATCCCCGAGCCGGCGGCCGGTTCCGCCGCGCCGAACAGCGTGGGCATAGCGCCCGACTACGACACGCCGTTCACGCACCAGTTCTCAGCCGGCTTCGACAGGGAGCTGACCAAGGACATCGGCCTGTCCGTGAACTACATCGGCGTCCGCGGCAAGAACTACACGGCGACCGTGGAATACAACCCCGTGCTCGGCCCGAGCGCCGCGGCGGCACGGCGCGTCAACGACACGCCCTGCGGGGCGGCGTCCGCCACGTGCGTGGCGGCGACGGTGCCGGCCGGCCAGAACATCTCGGCGCTCGGGATCCCGCGATCGTCGGGCCAGGTCCGCGAATACAAGAACTACGCTCAGACCTGGTACAACGGCCTGACCGTCTCCTTGAACAAGCGTCTCTCCAACAACTACCAGTTCCAGGTCTCGTACACGCTGGCCAAGGCGGAGAACATGGCCGACGTCTACACCAGCGTGCCCGAGAACCACGGCTTCGGCCGGAACCCCGCGGACCCCACGGGGCTGCCGATCGGCTTCGACCCGTTCTACGACCGCGGCCCGGGCCTGAACATCGACGTGCGCCACCGGTTGGTCGTCTCCGGGTTCTACCGCGCGCCGTGGGGGATCCTGGTGTCGGGTGTGGTGACCGCGGCCAGCGGCGGTCCGTTCACCGCCGGCTCCGGCACCGACTTCAATCAGAACGGGGACACAGCCGACCGGGCTCGCACCAACCCAGCCGACCCGGGTACCGAGGTGCGGCGAAACGCCGAGCGGGTGCGAGGGATCCTGGTCGCCAACACCCGAGTCAGCAAGCGCTTCAACCTGGGCAAGGGAACGGCCGTCGAAGGGATCTTCGAGGTCTTCAACCTCTTCGACCGCGCCAACTTCACCGCGATCGACGGTGTGTTCGGCCCGGGCGCGTTCCCAGGCACTCCTCGGCCTACGTACGCGCAGTACACCTCGGCCGCCGCGCCGCGGCAGATGCAACTCGCGGCGAGGTTCACCTTCTAGCCGGTCTGATTCGATTCGCCGCGGGCTGACGTCGGCGGCCCGCTGAGCAACGGACCTCGCTGGGCTGGGCTCGGCGCTACACTTGTGTTCGTGAGCACCGCACTTCGTGTCACGAGCCTCGAACAAGCCATGGTCGAGCTGGCGCTGGCGCAGGCTCGTAGCAGCGCCAACCTCGACCGGCTTACGGAAGAGATGCGGGGGTTCAAGGAAGAGATGCGGGCGTTCAAGGACAGGATGGAAGTCTCTTACCAGAAGCTCCAGGCCTCTGACGAGAAGCTCCAGGCTTCTAACGAGAAGCTCCAAGCCTCGTCCGACGCCGCCGACCGGCGGATGGGCAGCTTGACCAACCAGCTCGGCCGGCTCGTCGAGGACATCGTCGGACCGAGCATTCCGGCCTTGTTCGGCCAGCTCTTCGAGATCCCCGAGATCGCGGTCGCGGGAATCCGCGTCAAGCGTTCCCACCGCTCCAAGCCCGGACACACGATCGAGCTCGACGCTGTTGCCGCGGGTGGGGACGTCTTGCTGGTCGTCGAAGTGAAGTCCCGGCTCGGCCCGGGAGACCTGTCGCGGCTCGCCGAAAAGCTCTCGGAAGTGCGGGATTACTTCCCGGAGTGGGCCGAGGGCCGCAGGGTCTTCGGGGCCGTGGCATCTTTTCATGTCGATGACTCGCTGGTGCGGGATGCCGAAGGCAGGGGTTTGTTCGCCTTCGGGCTCGACCGCAACCTTGTCGAAGTGCTGAACTCGAAGGGCTTCGAACCCAGATCGTTCTAACGTTCGCATTCATGTGGGCTCGGGGCGGCGAGGTTCGTCTTCTAGGCTCTTGAGGCCGGTCGCGGTCAGAGCTTCGCCCCAAAATCCATTGCGTCCGGTCGCCGCTTTCGTGCTCAGTCCCCGGCAGCGTGTCCTTGGATCAGGGTGCGCACCGAGTCCCGAGCCCGCCGCGCGAGTGCTGCCGCGGTGTCCGCCTCCACCCGCCCGATCGGCTCCCAGTCGCCGGGATACCGTGTCTCGACCGCGTATCGGTTGAGAGCCGCCAGGTCGGCGACGCCGAGGTCGAATCTCGAATCCGCCGGCACGAGACGCATGAGAACAACGACATCATGTGTCCTGGGAAAATCGACGCGGCGAAGCACGAGCACGGCCTTGAGGCACTTCTCCACACACTGCTGGGCGTGGAAGCAAACGGTGTCGAACGGGCAATCGTCGTCGAGAGTCAGGGTATGCTCGGCGTTGCGAAGATCGTGCTCGGCCTTCTCGAGCCATCCCAGGGCGCCCGGAACATCAGGCAAAACGGGCATACAGGATCCGCCCCTCGCGCATGGCCGGCCGGATGATCGTCCCCACACGATCCTGGTCGCGCTCCAACTCCTCGGGTGTCACCACGATGAGATCCAGGGGCAGTTGGCGATTCGAAAGCGCGATGTCGATGGCGGTAGCCAATCCCCGACGTGATCCTTGGAAACGCATGACCACCAGGAGGTCCACGTCACTGTCCGGGCCCGCGGTGCCGCGAGCATGGGACCCGAAGAGGATGATCTTCTCCGGATCGAAGCGCTCCACGATACAGCGCGCCATCTCGGCGATAGCTTCCTGCCCGGCCGTGGTCAGGGCCGCTGTTCCCACCTCGACCTCCCTATCGCAGGAAGCATAGCGGACGCGTGTGCAAGGACCGCCACGACGTCCTCATCACTTCTTCGCCACATATGCCTTCGACTGCTGCCCGACGATGTCCACCAGATTGCCCATCGCGAGATTCACGTCGATCAGGTGCAGGCCCCAGCTCGCGAGTATCTGACCGCCGCCGCCCAGATCGCCGGTGATGTCGTCCACGCGCGGGTCGGACGGGTTGCCGTGGACCGTGACCTCGAGGAACGTCGCGTGCTCGTTGCTGGCGCATTGCGCGCTGAGCAGTCCCGGCACGCTGACCCAGGGTGTCTCGATCGGCTGCTCGGGCACGACCCACGGCTTCGGCGGCGTGGAGCCGGTGATGGTGCGGCCGGCGGCGGAGAGATACGCGCGCAGCGCGCCCGTCCCGCCGCCGAGCGCTGCGGGGTTCGTGCACACCGCCACCTGTTCCGGGTCGCCGACCTTGCCGAACCGCGTGTTGGCGGGCGGCGGCAGCGTGGAGCGGAACGACGAGAACGCGATCAGACAGCCGGTCTGCGCCGCCGAACGGCACACCGGGATGTTCTGGAACGCGCCGCCGACATCCTTCCCTTTCGTCACGGCCATCGTGGCGCCGAGCAGCAGGGCCGAGACCAGCCGCGCCTGCACCGGCTTGCCGTCGATCTCCCTGCGAATCAGCTCGGCGAGGACGTACGACCCCTGCGAGTGGCCGATCAGCACGACGCCCCGGCCCTTGTTGTCGTGCTGCAAGTACGAGTTCCACGCGTCGCGCAGATCGTCGTAGCCGACGCCGCTGGCGAGCGACGTCACGCCGCCGCCGCCGCTTCCGAGCATGCTGCGAAGACCCGCCAGCGTGACCTGACGGTAGACCGGCGCGTAGGGTCGGCACACCGACGCGAAGCGCGCGAGCTGCTGGCGCACGACGTTGATCTCCGCGGGGTCCGGCGTCATGTCGCTGTTCGGCGTGGCATCGGTGGACACCGTCGGGTAGGCGTAGAAGCAGTCGATCGGCGCGGTCGCATCGCCCTTCCAGGCCTCGCGCGTCAAGCTGCCGTCGGCGGCCACGATCGTGGTGGTGAGATCGAAGGCGCACGAGTCTTCGCGACCCGGCCGGCACAGCCAGCTCTTGGCATCGCGATAGTCGTTCGGCGCGACCGCCGACGGCGCGGTGGTGGGCTGCGCGGCAGTGGGCTGGGCATGCGCGATCGCCGAGAAGCCAGCGGCGAAGACCACGCCCAGCGCCAGGTGATGGCGATTCATGGATATGTCTCCTGTTTCGACGATTGCTAGTCGACGATCGCTTGCTCGACGAGCATCCGGATGACCGCCGGATAGTAGGGCTGCTGCGAAGGCGCCTGGATCATGAAGATCGCGATCAGCTTCTCCTTCGGGTCGATCCAGAAGTAGGTCCCCGCCAGGCCGCCCCAGTAGTAGTCGCCGGGCGAGCCGGGCATCGCGGGCCCTCCGATCTCCTTGCGGACGGCGAAGCCCAGGCCGAAGCCGAAGCCGGCCCCGGGGATGAAGCTCGGTCCGGTCACCGGGCCGAGATGGTCCGAGGTCATCAGCTCCACGGTCTTGCGACCCAACAGCCGCATCCCGTCCAATTCGCCGCCGTTGAGCATCATCCGACAGAAGCGAAGGTAGTCCGTGGTCGTCGAGACACTGCCGCCGCCGCCCGAGACGTACTTCGGCGGCTTGGTCACGTCCATGACTCGCTCCGGAGCCCCGGTTTCAGGGTGCGTCGAAGGCTCGGCCAGACGGTCGAGTTTCTCGGCGGGGACGGAGAAGCCGCTGTCCTTCATGCCGAGCGGCGTGTAGATGCGCGCTTTGAAGAACTCGTCGAGCGGCAGGCCGGACGCGACCTCGACCAAGCGGCCGAGCACGTCGGTGGAGTGGCTGTATTCCCAGGTGCTGCCGGGCTGATAGGCCAGCGGCAGCTTGCCGAGCTTCTCGACCATGTCGGCGCTCGTGTCGTCCGGCCGGCCCACGGCGGCCTGGTTGTAGAGGGTCTTGACCGCGGAGCGCCCGAAGACGCCGTAGGTCAGACCGGAGGTGTGGCGTAGCAGGTCCTGGATCGTCGGCTGGCGGCTCGCGGCGACCTGCTCCAGCGTCGGCGCGCCGCCCGCGGGGTCGGGCTTCTCGACGCCGACCTTGAGGTTCGCGAGCGCTGGCAGATGTCGCGCGACCGGGTCGTTGAGCCGGAATTTTCCTTCCTCCGCGAGCATCATCGTGGCCACGGACGTGATCGGCTTGGTCATCGAGTAGATGCGGAAGATCGCGTCCTTGGTCATGGGCGCGCCCTTTGCCTTGTCGCGCATCCCGAAGCTCTCGAAGTAGGCCACCTTCCCGCGGCGCTCGACCAGCATCACGGCACCTGGGATCCTGCCCTTCTCGACGTCGGCCCGGAGCGTGCTCGAGAGGCGTTCCAGCCGCTTCGACGACAGCCCGACGGTTTCGGGCTTGGCAACGACGAGACCGTCCGCGTAGGCCATGGTCGCGATGCACACGAGCGCGGCGGCAGCGGTCCCGACTCTCATATGTCGACGAAAGTGCATCAACGTTCTCCTCGGCAGTTTGGTCATGCCCCGATATACTAGGCCCACCGGTCAAGTGATACTCGGGTCCGGTCTTCTCCCAGGGAGGTAGTGCCATGCTGCATTCGCGCGCCGTCGTCGTCGCGTTGGTCGCTGTTTGTGGAGGGCGGGCATCCGCCCAGACCGACGCTCAACCCGTCAACTCCCTGCCCAATCCGTATCAGACGGTCGAGGGCTGGGCGAAGCTGCCGGAGGGGAGGACCTGGGGGGCCACGAGCGCGGTCGAGATCGATCGTGACGGCAAGAGTATCTGGGTGGCCGAGAGATGCGGCG
>CAZVOI010000696.1:0-6414 GCA_964628275.1 uncultured Acidobacteriota bacterium
AATCTTCTACGAGTTCTTCGCCCGGGGTTGCTGGTCGATCGGCATGCTGCTCTTCGGCGCGTTCTTCCCCGAACGGCTCGACGTCGATCGACGCTGGCCCTGGCTGAAAGGACTGCTGATCGCGCCGCTAGCGACGATCGCCCTGCTGAGGGCGCTCGCGGAGGTGCTGGACGCCGAGAGCTTCGCGGCCGGAGCGGGCTTGACGGCGGCGCTCGGCGCGATCGAGCCGGTTCCGATGATCCTCCAGATGATCGCGATCGGCACTTTCTTCGCGAACCTGGGCTATCGCGCCGCCGTCTCCAAGACGCCCGACGCCCGCAGGCGGCTTCGGCTGCTTCAATGGGGCTCGGGAATCGGTCTCGTGCCCATCTGGATGGTCGTGCTGTACAGCCTGATCACGGGCAAGCCATTCTCGTCGGTTCCCGTGTACCTGTGGCTGCCGGCGCTGCTGGCTCTGCCGGTCTTCCCGATAACGCTCGCCTACGTCATCGTGGTGGAGCGCGCGCTGGGCGTGCGCGTCGTGGTCCGGCAGGGGCTCCAATACGCGCTGGCGCAGCGCGGCGTGCGCGTGGTCCAGGGACTCGCCTCTCTCGGCGTGATGGCGCTCGTGATGAATCTGGCGCTCGAACCCGGCGTGCGGCGGCCGAGGCGCATCCAGTACGTCGCCTGGGGCGTCGCGTTCGTGGGCCTGTCGCAGCGACTGGCCGAGCGCGCGCGCGGCGCGATTGATCGCCGCTTCTTCCGCGAGGCCGTCGACGCGGAGCGGGTGCTCGCGGAGCTAGGCGACGAGGTCCGGACGATCGTCGAGACCGACCCGCTGCTGGAAACCGTGACGCGGCGTCTCGCCGACGCGATGCATGCCGGTTCGTCGGCGGCGCTGCTCGAGGACGGCCTGGTGTTCCGCGTGCGCCGCCGCGCCGGCGCGGGCGACGACCCGGCCGTCACGTTGCCGACCGATGGGCGGGTGGCCGTCCGGCTCGCGCAGACGAAGGACGCGTTGCGCGTGTACCTCGACGACCCCCAGTCGTGGGTGAACCGCGAGCTGCCCACCGACGAGCGCGCGGCTCTCGAAGCCCTACGGGCGCAACTGCTGCTCCCGTTGTCGCACCGCGGCAAGCTGCTCGGTTTCCTGGCGCTGGGTCCGAAGGCGTCGGAGGAGCCGTACTCCCCTTCGGACGTGCGGCTGTTGCGTTCGGTCGCGGCCCAGACGGCGCTCGCGCTCGAGAACAGCCGGCTGACCGCGGCCGTGGCAGCCCAGGTCGCCCGCGCGGCCCGGCTCGACCGCGAGATCGAGATCGCGCACGAGGTCCAGGAGCAGCTCTTCCCGCAGAGCTATCCGCGGCTCGACGGGCTCGACCTGGCCGGCCACTGCCGGCCCGCGGCCGGCGTCGGCGGCGACTACTACGACTTCCTGCCTCTCACGAACGGCGGGCTCGGGATCGCGGTCGGAGACGTTGCCGGCAAGGGAATCCCGGCGGCGCTGCTGATGGCGGGGCTGCAGGCGTCGCTGCGCGGGCAGACGCTCGCGGGATGCGCCGATCTCGCGCTCTTGATGACGAACGTCAACCGCCTGATCGTGGATGCGTCGCCGTCCAACCGCTACGCGACGTTCTTCTACGGCCAGTACGACCCGAGCACTCGCCGCTTCTGCTACGTCAACGCCGGGCACAACGCGCCGATGCTCTTCCGCGGACGGACCGGACAGCGAGAGTTGATCCGCCTTTCGGACGGCGGCCCCGTCGTCGGTCTGCTGTTTCCCGCGGCGTTCACCGAAGCGCTCGTGACACTCGAGCCGGGCGACCTGTTGGTCGGCTTCACCGACGGGATCAGCGAGTGCATGAGCCCGGACGAGGAGGAGTGGGGCGAAGAACGCCTGATCGAGTCGATTCGGAGCTGCGATGGGCTTGCCGCGGCGGGAGTGATCGAGCGGGTCCTGCGCGACGCCGATGCGTTCGCGAACGGCGCCAAACAGCACGACGATATGACGCTGGTCGTGGTGCGTCTCTAGGCGGCCAGTTCCGTAGAATGGCCGAATGCTGAGATTCCTCGCGGGCTCCGTTCTCTGCTTCACGTTGGCCGCCGCCGAAGCGCCGGTTTCCGGCGTGGTGTTCCTGGACAGGAACGGCAACGGAACGCGTGACACCGGCGAGCCGGGCCTGTCCGGGATCGTGGTCTCGAATCAGAGGGACGTGGCGCGTGCCACCGCGGACGGGCGCTACGAGCTTCCCGGGCCCGGTCATGGAGTGGTCTTCGTGCGCCAGCCGCGCGGCCACCGCGCCGTGAACGGCTTCTGGCGACCGGTCACGAGCGGCGCGGTCGACTTCCCGTTGGCCCCGGCGCCGGATTCCGAGGCTTTCAGCTTCATCCACGCTTCCGACACCCACGTCAGCGAGGAGAGCGTCGGCCGCACGCGGATGCTGGCCGCGATCGTGGCCGAGCGCCGGCCCGACTTCGTGCTGGTCTCCGGCGATCTGGTGAAGGACGCGCTGCGCGTGCCCGAGTCCGAAGCGCGCGGCTACTACGAGCTCTACCTGGGCGAGATCGCGAAGTTCGCGGCACCCGTCTGGAGCTGTCCCGGCAACCACGAGATCTTCGGGATCGAGCGGCACCTGTCGCTGGTGAGCCCGCAGCATCCGCTGTATGAGAAGAAGCTGTACCGCAGTCTTCTGGGACCGAACTACTATTCCTTCGATCGCGGCCGGATCCATTTCATAGCACTCGACACGGTCGACGTGGACGACCTGCGCTATTACGGCCACGTCGATGCCGGGCAGCTCGCCTGGCTCGAGAAGGACCTCGCCCAAGTTCCGCCCGGAACCACGGTCGTTACCTTCAATCACATCCCGCTGTTCACGGCCGGGCTCTCGGTCGGCGGCTACACCGACGACGGTCCGGCGCCGTCGCTGCTGAAGGTCGACGGCAAGACCGCCTATCGCCATGTCGTCTCGAACTCCAGGGACGTTCTGGTGCGTCTCCAGGCGCACCGCCACTCGCTCGCGCTCGGCGGCCACAACCATGCGTACGAGCGTCTCGAGCTTCAACCAGGGACCGCCAAGACGCGGTTTCACCAAACCGCGGCTGTCGTCGGCCCGACTCGGGGCAACCTGCCGTCGCCTTCCGGAGTGACGCTCTACCGCGTGACCGGCGATGCGATCGACGACGGCGAGTTCATCGGCCTGGATCGCTCGAAGTAGCTATCGACCCAGCCGGTAGCTGAACTTCACCAAGAACACGTCGTCGCCCGAGGCCGAGAAGAGCTCGGCGGCGCCCAGGATGGTGGTGGCCTGAGGCCGATCGACGAACTCCGAATTGGCCTCGCCCTGCGGGCTGCGTCCCATGCGACGCGAGTAGAACAAGTTCGGCTCGCTGCGATTGAATCCCCTCACGGCCACGACGCACACGAGACCGGCGCAGAACCTGGTGAGGCGGAACACCGGACTTGAGACGCGCGCCAAGACCCTGACGTTGACACGCCTCTCGCGAAATCGCGAGAGCCGTGTTCAATCGTATGAACCGCTACTCGCAATATACAATCGCTTCGAAATGAAGGCGGAGATCTCCGAACGCGCGCGACGGGTGCCGCCGTCCCCGATCCGCAAGCTGATGCCGCTTGCGGACGAAGCGAAGCGGCGCGGCGTCCACGTGTATCACCTGAACATCGGCCAGCCCGACATCGAGACCCCCGAGGTGATGCGGCGGCGCGTGGAGCGGCTCGACAAGATCCTGGCGTACACGCCCTCGGGCGGCACGCCGGAGTACATCGCGGCGCTCGCGACCTACTACAAGCGGCTCGGCCTCGAGCTCTCCGGCGACGAGCTGCTGGCGACGACCGGCGGCAGCGAGGCGATCCTCTTCGCGATGCTGGCCTGCGCGGGGGAGGCGGACGACGCGCTGGTGGTCGAGCCGTTCTACACCAACTACAACGCGTTCGCGGCGATGGCTGGCGTCCGGCTGGTGCCGCTCTTGGCCAGGGCCGAGGACGGCTTTCACCTGCCGCCGCGCGAGGCGTGGGAGAAGGCCAAGACGCCGCGCACCAAGCTGGTGCTGCTGTGCAACCCGAACAACCCCACCGGCACCGTCTACACGCGCCCGGAGCTGGAGCTGGTGGCGTCTTTCTGCCGCGATCACGGCCTGTTCCTCGTCTCCGACGAGGTCTACCGCGAGTTCGTCTACGACGGCCGCGTCGGCACGAGCGCGCTCCAGCTCGACGGCATGCGCGATCTGGTGGTGATGGCCGACAGCCTGTCGAAACGCTACAGCGCCTGCGGCATTCGCCTGGGCTGCCTGGCCACCTTCAACCGCGACGTCCACGAGGCCTGCCTGATGATGGCCCAGGGGCGCTTGTCCGCGCCCGGCCTCGGACAGCTCGTGGCGTGCGGGGCAACCGAGCTGCCTGTCGATTTCGCCAGCGGCATCGTGGCCGAGTACCAGCGACGCCGCGACGTCCTCTTCGAAGGCCTGACCCGCATCCCGGGCGTGCTGCTGCGCAAGCCCGAGGGCGCCTTCTACTTCGTGGCGCGGCTGCCGATCGACGACGCCGAGGCCTTCGCGCGCTTCCTGCTGGCGGACTTCCAGAAGGACGCGAAGACGGTGATGGTCGCGCCCGCCCCGGGCTTCTACGCGACGCCGGGCCTGGGACGAGACGAGGTGCGGATCGCGTACGTTCTCAAGGAAGCCGACCTGGTGGCCTCGGTGGCCATCTTGGCTGAGGCGATCCCCGCCTACCGGCGCGCTCGAGGCCTCGCAGCCTAGCCGGCCACGTCCCTCGCGGAGCGGCGGCGGGCCCCACCGAGGTCGCGTGCTGGGCGACGTATTGACACTTGCAGCCGGCCGTCAATACACTGCATGACATGCCGCCGACGAATCCTCGCCGCATCCGAACGCCTTCCCGAGGACGGCGCGTGCCACGGACCTATCGCTTGACGCCCTCCAAACTGCTCGCCGCAAAGCGCGCGCTCGGGGTAACCACGGCGACGGAAGCCATCGAGCGCGCGCTCGAGCTGGTGGTGTTTCGAAGCCAGCTCGTGCACGGGACGCGCGCGATGCTCGGCGTTCGGATCGCCGCCGCGGACCAGGAGCGGTGAGACGTCGCAACCGAAAGTACGTCCTCGACACGCAGCTCTTCATCCGGGGGTTCCGCGAGCCCGGAGCTAACGAGGCGCTTCAGGAGTTCCACCGGTCGTTCGCGCCGTTCGAGTACATGAGCGCCGTGGTCGCCCAGGAGCTGCGCTCGGGCGCGCCGGCGACACGTGAGCGCTCGAGCGCCCACGTGCTGAACGGCTTCGAGCGCACCCGGCGTCTCATCGCGCCGTCCGTGGAAGCTGGCACAAGTCCCGGGGTCGTACTGGCCGAGATGGCGCGCGAGGAGGGTCTCCAGCTGAGCCGGGTGTCGAAGGCCTTCGGCAACGACATCCTGTTGACACTGTCGGGCCGCGGGGCCGGCTCCGCCGGCTCCCGGGAGACGTGAGCGTCCGGCTCAGAACGCGTAGAATGGCCACTCGGGATCGAGCCCCAGCATCCGCTGACCGATCCGCTCGTACTTGCTTGCGTTGGAGAAGCCGTGCTGCGTGATCACGTGGACGTCCCGACCTACCAGTAGGCGACCTCGAACTTCAGGTGGCGGCGAATCGCCTCGAAGTCGCTCTTGTTGGCCGTGATCAGGGTGGCTCCGATGCTTCGGGCTGTCAAGGCGATCAGAACGTCGAAGGCGAGCTCCCTGGTTTTTCTCACGTCGTAATGCTCGTGGCGCTTGACCGCCCGCAATACTTCGGCGGCTTCGCGCCAGTGTCTTTCAGTCGGAGTCAGGATGCGGCAGTTCTTCATGAGCGCTCGCACGAAAGCCTGCTCCACCCGAGCGCGTGCTCCGCGCAGCAACTCGTGGAGCACGACGGAAGAGCACCTCGGGATCCAGGTCGACGCGGCGATCGCGAGCGTGAATCGGTCGGTGCGGAAGTTCTCGATGTAGATCGAAGTATCGAAGACCGCGAAGCTAATCTTCCCTGAAGGCATTCCGCGACCCGACGCCACCGAACCGTCGAACGATCCGGTCGTGCACAGCCTTCTCGGTCACGAGGTCGAGCGCCTTTCGTAACGCTTCCGACGTGCTCCGGACGGAGAGCAGCTTCTTGGCGCGGCGCAGTTGAGCCGGGTTCAATCGAATCGATACCTGTTTCGACGCCATGGCAATCCCCTGTCACCCAATCTTATTGAATCTGTCCGACGCGGACAACATTCAAGAAATGAGCGGCGCCGTTCGACTAGGGCGCCTGCGCCGCGACGTCGGCCTGGCGGCTCGCGATGATGCCGCGCAGGCCGGCCACGCTCGTTTCGAAATCGCCGTTGCTGTTCGGCTTCTTGGTGTCGGCGATCACCGCCTCGCGGATCAGCGTGTAGGCGGCCTCGAGCTTCGGTCCC
>CAZVOI010000697.1:0-3855 GCA_964628275.1 uncultured Acidobacteriota bacterium
GTTGTGCGGCGTGTAGAGGTCCATCGGCGCCGTGGCACGCTTGATGCCCGGGAGGTAGTCGGGAAGCAGCAGCGTGCGCGGGTCGGCGTAGGCGAGCCAGGCGTGCAGCATCCGCCGGGTGCGCCGGAAGACCTCTTCCGAGCGCTCGCCGTTGTCGGCGGCGGCGCGGAAGGCCTTTTCGGCGGGACTCTGAGCCTCGACCGGGCCGGCCATCAACAGGAACAACGCGGCAGCCAGGCGGGTGTATTTCATTCTGGGATACCCTCTTATTGCTTGCAACGCGAGGGCCCGAGCGCGACTATACTCGTCCGAACGATTTCAGGCCGTCAAGCGGTGGAGGAAGCAATGAGTTCGAAGAAGCAGGGCCTCTCGCGTCGTGAGTTCACGGGTCGGTCGGTTCTGGCGGCGGCGGCCGTGGTCGGCACGCCGGCGTTGCGCGTTCTCGGCGCGAACGACCGGATGGTGCTGGCCAGCATCGGCATCCGCGGCCAAGGCAACGCGCTGAAGCGAGGCTTCGCGCGCCTCCCGGGCGTCGAGATCAAGACGCTGTGCGACATCGACTCGAACCTGTTCGACGCGCGCATGAAGGACGAGCGCCTGAAGGACGTCGCCAGCTTCAAGCCCGGCTGCGTGCAGGACCTGCGCCGCGTGCTCGACGACAAGGACATCGAGGGCGTGATGATCGCGACGCCGAACCACTGGCATGCGCTGGCCACGATCTGGGCGCTCCAGGCGGGCAAGCACGTCTACGTCGAGAAGCCGGCGAGCCACACTGTCTGGGAAGGCCGCAAGATGATGGAGGCGGCCAAGAAGTACAACAAGCTGGTCCAGGTCGGCACCATGAACCGCAGCCGGCCGGCGGTGCGCGAAGCGATCAAGTTCATCCACGAGGGCGGGATCGGCGACGTCTACATGGCGCGCGGCCTCTGCTACAAGGCGCGGCCGTCGATCGGCAAGTACGCGGACGGCCCGATGCAGCCGGGGGAGAAGTACAAGCTGAACGTCGAGGCCAACAACTACGAGCCGACCTACGACACCGCCTATCTGGCCGGCGTCGACTACGACCTGTGGCTCGGGCCCGCGCCGAAGCGCGAGTTCAACCGGAACCGCTTCCACTACAACTGGCATTGGCACTGGGACTTCGGCAACGCCGACTCTGGCAACCAGGGTCCGCACCAGTTCGACATCGCGCGCTGGGGGCTTCGGAAGCAAGAGCATCCTGTCTCGGTGTCGACGAGCGGCGGGTTGTTCGCTGACAGCAACACCTCGCAAGAGACGCCGAATGTCGAGACGAGCCTGTTCAGCTACGCCGACGGCAAGGTGCTGGAGTTCGCCACCCGCGGCACGCCGACGAACGACGAGGGCACCCAGACGATCGGCAACCTCTTCTACGGCAGCAAGGGCTGGGTCTGGGTCGACGGCGACGGCCGGAGCTGGCAGTCGTACTTCGGCCGCAAGAGCGAGAAGGGCCCCGGCGGGTCGGTGCCCCGCGCGGAAGCCGGCGGCAGCGATCCAAACGTGCTCACCAGCATGGAGTCGCCGCACCTCCAGAACTTCGTGGACGCGATCCGCGCCAACGACGCCAGCAAGCTGAACTGCGGCATCGAGGACGGGCACCTCTCGTCGTCGCTGGCGCACCTCGGCAACATCTCGTACCGCGTCGGCCGCAGGCTGAGCTTCGACGGCAAGACCGAGCGCTTCGTCGGCGACGCCGCGGCCGACAAGCTGCTGACGCGCGAGTATCGGAAGGGCTTCGCGGTACCCGAGAAGGTCTAGCGGCTCGTCAGCGCGAAGCAAGGTGGCACGTAGCGCGATCCTGGCAGCGGCCGGGCTCGCGTGCCTGGCGGCGGTTTCGACCCTGGCTGCGGACGGGCGGCTGGTGCTGCTCAACGGCCGCGTCTACACGATGGACGCGGCGCGGAGCTGGGCGGAGGCGGTCGCCGTCGTCGACGGGAAGATCGCCTTCGTCGGGACCTCGGCACAGTCGGAAGCATGGGTCCGTCCCGGCACACGCCGCGTGGATCTCCAAGGCCGGATGGTGTTGCCCGGCTTCCAGGACTCGCACGTTCACCTGATCAGCGGGGGGATGGTCGAGCCGGCGTGCGACCTGGCTTCGGCCAAGACCCGGGCCGAGTTGGAGCAGCAGGTGCGCACGTGCGCGGCCACGCCCGGGCCGTGGGTCGTCGGCCGTGGCTGGGAGCTGCCGCTCTTCCCAGCAGCTCACCCAAAGAAGGAGCTTCTCGACGCATTGGTCCCGGACCGGCCGGCGCTCTTTTCCGCGGCCGACGGCCACTCCGCGTGGGTCAACTCGCGGGCCCTGGCTATCGCCGGAATCACGAGGCAAACCTCGGACCCGCCGAACGGTCGGATCGAACGAGATCCGACGAGCGGCGAGCCCACCGGCACGCTGCGCGAGGCGGCAACCGAGCTGGTGCGCGCCCAGATCCCGGCCGCCAGCGCGGCCGACTACGTCCGCGGGCTGCGCCGCGGCATGGCCGAGGCGAATCGGCTCGGCATCACCTCGATCCAGGAGGCGAACGCGGACGAGGCGCGGCTACGGGCTTATGCGGAGCTGGACCGCGCGAACGCGCTGACGCTGCGGGTCGTCGCGGCGCTGCGCACCGATCCGATGCGGGACGAGGCCCAGGTGAGCGACATGGTGCGCCTGCGTGGGGCCTACGCGGGGGCACGGCTGCGGCCGATCGCCGCCAAGATCTTCGCGGACGGCGTCATCGAATCGCACACGGCCGCGCTGCTCGAGCCCTACCTCGACGCTCCGCGAGAGCGCGGCCTGGCCAACTTCGAGCCGCAAGCGCTGCAGCGCCTGGTGGGGCGCCTCGACAAGCAGGGCTTTCAGGTCCACACCCACGCGATCGGCGACCGCGCGATCCGGATCACCCTCGATGCCTACCAGGCGGCGCGGCGTGCCAATCGCCGCCGCGACGCGCGCCACCAGGTCGCCCACTTGCAGCTGATCGATCCAGCCGACGTCCCGCGTTTCCGGCAGCTCGACGTGATCGCCAACTTCCAGGCGCTGTGGGCGCAGGCGGACGAATACATCACCGAGCTGACCGAGCCAAAGCTCGGCGAACGGCGCTCACGCTGGTTGTATCCGATCGGGAGCGTTGCGAAGAGCGGCGCCCGGGTTGCCGGCGGCAGCGACTGGCCGGTCTCGTCGCTCGACCCGCTGAGCGCGATCGAGCTGGGCGTGACGCGCCGTCCCGTCGGGGACTCGAATCGGCAGGCTTGGCTCCCGGAGCAGCGGGTGGACCTTGCGACGATGATCGCGGCCTACACGTCGGTCGGGGCGTACGCCAACCGGCAGGAACGAACGACCGGCAGCATCGAGGTCGGCAAGGCGGCCGACCTGGTGGTGCTCGAGCGCGACCTGTTCGCCCTGTCGCCGGACCAGATTCACTCCGCCAGGGTCCTGTGGACGCTGCTGGACGGCGTCGAGGTCTACCGCGATCCCGCCTGGAACCCTGGTTAGAGTCAGCGCGCGTCGATGCGAACGACTCGGTCGTTGTCCGAGTCGGAGACGTAGAGGGCGCCGGTGACCGGGTGCACGATCGCGCCGTGCGGCCGGTTCAGCTGGCACTGTTCGGGCGGGCCGCCGAGGCCGGCGCTGCCCTTGACGCCGGTGCCGACCACGCGCCGGATCGTCCCGTCCTTCGGGGAGTAGCGCCGGATCGCGTGGTTCTCGGTGTCGGTGAGCAGCACGTCCCCGGACTTCTCCACGAACAGGTGCTTGGGGCCGTTCATCCGCGCCGCGCGCGCCGGGCCGCCGTCGCCCGAGAATCCGGCCTCGCCGGTGCCGGCCACGGTCCGAATCCGGCCGTCCGTGCCGACCACCCG
>CAZVOI010000698.1:0-5115 GCA_964628275.1 uncultured Acidobacteriota bacterium
GATGAAGCCCGCGAAGCCGAGGCCGAGCGCGATCCAGAAGGCCGACCAGCCGAGCGCCTCCTTCACCGAAACGACATGGGCCTTGCGATGGAACACGCCCAGGTCGAGAGCAAGGAGGACGAGCACGAGAACGATGAAGCCGACATACATCCAGATCATGTCGGGAAGTCTAGCGCGGCGGGGGCGTGACTATTTCGACGAGCTGGTGGCCGCCGGCGGGGCGATGCGCTGGTTCAATGAACTGCGCCTGGCGTCGTTCTCGTTCCGAGACCACCGCAATTTGCTCTCGGCGAGCACCTCCTCGTTCTGACAAAACGCCGCGCCGTGTCAACATGGCTCCGCCCTTTGTGTTGGAGACCTTGAGTCACCGCCTTCCTGCCCAGCGGGATACCCCTGCCTCCCTTGGGGACTACCTCGGGTTACGGGTCGCGGTCCGCAAACTCTGCTCTTGACCATGGTGCTCCAGAGTGTGTTGATGACGCTGGGAGTGAGCCTCCTCATTCAGGCGCTGTTCTTCGCGTTCGCCGCGACCCTCAAGACAGACAAGGTCACCGACCTGTCCTACGGGCTCACTTTCGTGATCCTCGCCGCCATTCTGCTGGCCCGCGGGAATCCGGCCGAACCGGCGCAACTGATCCTGGCCGCGATGGTGATGGTCTGGGGCGTGCGTCTGGCCGGCTATTTGCTGTTTCGCATTGTCCACATGGGCCGTGACGCCCGTTTCGATGGCATCCGAGAACGCTTCTGGGCCTTCTTCAAGTTCTGGTTCGGACAAGGGGTGGCGGTGTGGGTCATCATGCTCCCGGTCACGATCTGGTTCGAAGCCCCGGGTCCGTGGACACCGTGGATGTCCATAGGCGTTGCCGTATGGGCGACCGGACTCATGATCGAAACCGTGGCCGACGCGCAGAAGTTCGCGGCCAAACAGCAGCCGGAAGGAGCCCTGCGCTGGATGACGACCGGCCTGTGGAGATACAGCCGGCACCCGAATTATTTTGGTGAGCTGCTCTGCTGGTGGGGCGTCTTTGTGTTTGTGGCGGGCGACTACTCGGGTTGGGCCTGGGCCGGGCTCATCGGTCCTCTCGCCATAACCTGGATCCTCCTGAAGGTGACCGGCATCCCGACCCTGGAAGCAAGCGCCCGCAAGAAGTGGGGCGACAACCCGCAGTACCAAGCCCACGTGCAACGCACCAGCCGGCTGCTGCTCTGGCCGCCGAAAGCCCGCTGATCGTCAGGCCGACGTGGTGATTCGATGCAGGCCGGGCCACCAGCCTAGACTTGACCTCGGGCGTCGCGTCGGGCAGTAGATTGCGGACCGCCGAACCAAAAGGAGAGAACCTTGACCAACGAAGCAAAGTGCCCGTTCTCGGGCGGCGCCAAGCAAGCCGTGGCCGGAACCCCATCGAACGCAGCCTGGTGGCCCGAACAGCTCAACCTGAAGATCCTGCACCAGCACTCTGAGAAATCCGACCCGATGGGCGAGTCGTTCGACTACGCCAAGGAATTCAGGAGCCTCGACCTGAACGCCGTGGTCAAGGACCTTCATGCCCTGATGACGGATTCGCAGGACTGGTGGCCCGCGGATTATGGCCACTACGGGCCGTTCTTCATCCGCATGGCCTGGCACAGCGCGGGCACCTACCGAATCCACGACGGTCGCGGCGGCGGTGGCAGCGGGGCGCAGCGCTTCGCTCCCCTCAACAGCTGGCCGGACAACGTGAGCCTCGACAAGGCGCGTCGCCTGCTGTGGCCGATCAAGCAGAAGTACGGCCGCAAGATCTCCTGGGCCGACCTGATGATTCTCGCCGGCAACGTGGCGATCGATTCGATGGGACTCAAGACCTTCGGTTTCGCCGGTGGCCGCGTGGACATCTGGGAGCCCGAAGAGGTCTACTGGGGTCCGGAAACCAAGTGGCTGGGTGACGAGCGCTACAGCGGCGACCGCGAGCTCGCCAATCCGCTCGGCGCCGTCCAGATGGGCCTGATCTACGTGAACCCGGAAGGGCCCAATGGCAAGCCGGACCCGGTGGCGTCGGGCCGGGACATTCGGGAGACCTTCGCCCGCATGGCCATGAACGACGAAGAGACCGTGGCCCTCACCGCCGGCGGCCACACCTTCGGCAAGGCCCACGGTGCTGCCGATCCGGGCAAGTACGTCGGTCGCGAACCCGAGGGCGCGAGCATCGAAGAGCAGGGCTTGGGCTGGAAGAACAGCTTCGGCTCCGGCAAGGGCGTGGACACGATCAGCAGCGGCATCGAGGGCGCCTGGACCCCCAATCCCATCAAGTGGGACAACGGCTACTTCGAGACCCTGTTCGGCTACGAGTGGGAGTTGACCAAGGGCCCCGGCGGCGCCAACCAGTGGAAGCCCAAGGACCCCGCCGCGGCGACCAGCGTGCCGGATGCCCATGATCCGAAGAAGCGCCACGCCCCGATGATGACCACCGCGGACATGGCCATGCGCATGGATCCGGCCTACGAGAAGATCTCGCGCCGCTTCATGGCGAACCCGCAGGAGTTCGCGGACGCGTTCTCCCGCGCATGGTTCAAGCTGACCCACCGCGACATGGGTCCGATCACCCGCTACCTGGGCTCGCTCGTGCCGAAGCAGGAGCTGATCTGGCAGGATCCCGTTCCCGCCGTGGACCACGAGCTTGTCGATGACAAGGACATCGCGGCCCTGAAGACCAAGGTGCTTGCCGCAGGCTTGTCCATCTCCCAACTGGTGAACGCCGCCTGGGCGTCTGCTTCAACCTTCCGTGGCAGTGACAAGCGCGGCGGCGCCAACGGGGCCCGCATTCGCCTCGCCCCGCAGAAGGACTGGGAAGTCAACCAGCCCGCCGAACTGGCCAAGGTCCTTCAGAAGCTGGAAGCGATCCAGAAGGAGTTCAACAGCGCAGCGTCCGGCGGCAAGAAGGTTTCCCTTGCCGACCTGATCGTTCTTGGCGGCTGCGCAGCGGTTGAGGCAGCCACGAAGAAGGCCGGCCACGACGTGCAGGTTCCGTTCTCGCCCGGGCGCACGGACGCGACGCAGGCGCAGACCGATGTGGAATCGTTCGCCGTGCTCGAGTCCATGGCAGACGGGTTCCGCAACTTCGTACGAAAAGGATGCGAGGGATCGGCGGCTGAACTGCTGGTGGACAAGGCGCAACTGCTGACCCTGACCGCGCCTGAGATGACGGTTCTGATCGGCGGCATGCGGGCTCTGAACGCGAACGCCGGCCAGTCCAAGCATGGTGTCTTCACCACGCGGCCCGAGACGTTGACGAATGACTTTTTCGTCAACCTGCTCGACATGAACACGCAGTGGCAGAAGTCTGCCAGCGCCGAAGGCGTGTTGGAGGGGAGTGATCGGGCGACGGGCAGGGTCAAGTGGACGGGCACCGTCGTTGACCTGGTCTTCGGTTCGAACTCCCAGCTCCGAGCCCTCGCGGAGGTCTATGCGTGCAACGACTCGCAGTCGGCGTTCGTGAGTGACTTCGTGGCGGCCTGGAGTAAGGTCATGAACCTTGATCGCTACGACCTTGCGTAGTCTCGGAGAAACGAGAACGCCATCAAGGTCGAGATCGGAATCGACGCGGGTAAGCGTGGCGAGATCGCGGGGGGCTCTCCCGCGTGCTCGCGGACTCGTACACGCTCTATCTCGAGACGTACAACTTCCACTGGAACGTCACCGGACCGATGTTCCAGACCCCTGTGGCTGAACTGCGTCGAGCCTGCTGGCGATTGGAAGCTGAGGTTTGCGGCGCAGCGGGTCGACGGCTACGGCCGCCGCTGGTAGATCCGGATGACGGGGTGGGTGTACTTCCAGTCGTGGGCGGCCATCGGCTCGGGCAACGGCAGGCCCAGGAGCCGCGGCGGGTTCGAGAAGACCGCCGCCAGCCGGAAGTGCCGCTCGCGATCTTCCAGAAGCTCCGGGCGCCAGGGGTGGATCGGCAGGTCGTCGAGGATCATCAGGTCGATGGCGCTCTCCGGGTACACCCGCGCCTCGAGCCCAAAGGGATCGGAGAGCGGCTCGAGCCGGTGGCGCGCGGCGTCGAGGAGCGGGATCTCGTCCCACAGCTTGGCGATGCGCGTTCCGGGCGGCGCCTGCTCGAGCACCCAGCGCGCGGCGCGGGTGGCGGTGTGCTCGTCGCGCAGGACCCCGACGAGAGCAAGCGACATGGCGAGCGGCGGAGCCAGGGCCAGGGTGGACGCGCCTGCGAGCCAGCCTCTCGGCAGCTTGGCCAGCGCGACGCCGCCGGCGACGGCCAGGAGCGGCAGGAGCGGCACGACGTAGCGCGACATCGGGAACCGGGAAAAGAAGAGCGAGACCGTCAGCGCGGCGCACAGCGAGGCGAGGCGCCGGGGCAGGCGTGCAAGGCCGATGAGCGCGAAGGCGAGCGCGACGGGGCCGAGACCATAGGCCGCAACCTGCCAGCCATGCTCGAACGTCAGGCGAACGACAGGAATCGATTCCGTACCGGGAGCCGACACCGCCAAGGCTATCTCCCGCGTTCGCGCGAACCAGTCGCGAAACGCCAGAAAGGCGTACGGCTCGCCCATCAGGAAGCCGAGGCCCAAGGCCGCGGCTCGGCCCAGAAACGCGGTCCGGTTCGGCGCCCAGAGCCAGACAGGCGCCACGGCGAACGCGCTCGGCTTGGTGGCGAGCGCCAACCCTGCCACGAATGCCGCGGCCAGCGGCCGATCGCGGAGCGACAACCACGCGGCGGCGAGCAGCCAGAACCCGAGCGCCACGTCGCTCGTCAGGTAGTGGGAGTGGAGGACGTGGAGCGGGCTGACCGCGACGAGCGCCGCCGCCAACGTTCCTGCCACCGGCCCGGCGCAATGCCGCGCCACGCCGTACGCCAGGAGAACCGTGGCCAGCCCGAAACCGGCGGAGCAGAGCCGTCCCAGTACGAAGACGCGCCCAAAGAACGGCTCGCGCGCGTCCCGAAAAGCCGCGCGCCAGCGCGCTTCATCGAAGACCCCGACGCGGTCGCCCACGGCGAGGCTCGCTCCGACGACGTACGTCTCGAGGCTGCCCCAGCCAAAATCCTTCGGGTCGAGATCGAGTTGCGACGGCCGCATCCGTTCGAGCTGCCAGAGGATCTTGTCTTCGTCAGGATGGAACGA
>CAZVOI010000699.1:0-2778 GCA_964628275.1 uncultured Acidobacteriota bacterium
ATCTCGGCCGTACGCCGGATCGTGTCGCCTTCGGGCATGCCTTGGAGAGCCTACCTCCGGCCCGCGATCCTCTAGAATCGCGGCGTTCCAGAGGAGATCCTATGAAGCCTGCCGTGTCCATGGCGTTGTCGGCCGTTCTGGCGTTTGCGTCTTCGGCTTCGCCGGCTCATGCGCAAGCCAAGATCACGAGTCCGAAGGAGCAGTTTGGCTTCGCGATCGGCGACGACTATCGGCTGGCGAACTACACCCAGCTCGCGGCCTACCTGAAGAAGCTCGACGCCGAGTCGGACCGCATGAAGCTCGAGACGATCGGCAAGACCGCCGAGGGTCGCGAGCAGTTGATGGCGATCATCACCTCGCCCGCGAACCACAAGAACCTGGCGCGCTACAAGGACATCTCGCGCCAGCTCTCGCTGGCCGAGGGGCTCAGCGACGAGCAGGCGCGCGCGCTGGCCAGGGAGGGCAAGGCCGTCGTCTGGATCGACGGCGGGCTGCACGCGACCGAGGTGCTGGGGGCGGCGCAGCTCACCCAGACGGTCTACGAGCTGCTGAGCCGCAACGACGAGGAGACGCTGCGCTTCTTGAACGACGTCGTGATCCTGTGCGTTCACGCCAACCCCGATGGCATGGAGCTCGTCTCCAACTGGTACATGAGAGAACCGGACGAGAAAAAGCGAGTCTCCGGCGACATCCCGCGGCTCTACCAGAAGTACATCGGGCACGACAACAACCGCGACTTCTACATGCTGAACCAGCCCGAAACGCAGAACATGGCGCGAATCCTGTTCCGCGAGTGGTTCCCGCAGATCATGTACAACCATCACCAGACCGGACCGACCGGCGCTGTGTTGTTCGCGCCGCCGTTCCGCGACCCCTTCAACTACAACATCGACCCTCTGGTGGTGACCGGGCTGGATCTGGTGGGCGCTTCGATGCACAACCGCTTCGTGGTCGAGAACAAGCCGGGCGCCACGATGCGGCGCGGCGCCAACTACTCGACCTGGTGGAACGGCGGGCTGCGCACCAGCGTCTACTTCCACAACCAGATCGGCCTCTTGACCGAGACGATCGGCAACCCGACGCCGATCAACATCGAGTTCGTGCCGTCGCGGCTGCTTCCGAACGGCGACATGCCGCTGCCGATCGCGCCGCAGCCGTGGCACTTCAAGCAATCGGTCGAGTACTCGCTGACCGCCAACCGCGCGGTGCTCGACGTCGCGTCGCGGCACAGGGAGCAGTTCCTCTACAACATCTACAAAATGGGCAAGAACGCGATCGAGCGCGGCAACCGCGACTCCTGGACCACGACGCCCAAGGAAGTCGACGCGGTGCGCGCCGCCGCCGACAAGGAGCTGCGCGCGCCCGCGACGAATGCCCCGTCGCAGGGCGCGTTCAACCCGGCGGCGGCCGTGGGCGGGCTGTTCGTGGCCTCGGCCGGCGGCCGCTCGCCGGTCGTGCCGACCAAGTTCTACGACATGCTGAAAGACCCCAAAGATCGCGACCCGCGCGGCTACGTGATCCCCGCGAACCAGCCGGATTTCCTGACCGCGGTCAAGTTCGTGAACGCGCTGTGGCGCGCTGGCGTCACGGTGCAGCGCGCGACCAGGGAGTTCAGCGTCGGCGGCAAGGGCTATCCCGCCGGCTCGTTCGTGATCAAGACCGCGCAGGCGTTCCGGCCCCACGTGCTCGACATGTTCGAGCCGCAGGACCACCCGAACGACTTCGCGTCTCCGGGCGGGCCGCCGATCCCGCCCTACGACAACGCGGGCTGGACGCTGACCTACCAGATGGGCATCCAGTTCGACCGGCAGCTCGAAAGCTTCGACGGACCGTTCGAAAAGCTCTTGGCTCTCGCGACCCCGCCCGCCGGTCAGGTGACGAATGCGACCGGCGCCGCCGGCTTCCTGGTCGCGCCGCGCACCAACGACGCGTTCCTGGTGGTGAATCGACTGCTGAAGGACGGGAACGAGGTTCATCGCGTCAAGACCGGCGCCGAGGCGGGATCGTTCTACGTACCCGCGAGCCCGAAGGCGCTCGCGGTGCTCCAAAAGGCGGCGAGCGATGTCGGCGTGGCCGCGACCGGCGTGAACACCAAACCGGCGGGCGACACGCAGAGGCTGAAGACGCTGCGCGTGGGCCTGTGGGATCGCTGGGCCGGCTCGATGCCCTCGGGCTGGATGCGCTGGTTGCTCGAGCAGTACGAGTTCCCCTATGAGGTCGTCTACCCGCAGGGTCTCGACGCCGGCAACCTGGCGAGCCGATTCGACGTGCTGATCTTCGCGGCCCAGGCCATCCCCGAGCGCGACAGCGCGCCGGCCGAGGGTGTCGAAGCGCTCTTCAACCGGCAGCCTTCCGAAGACCGGGTGCCGGCGGAGTTCAAGGGCTGGCTCGGCAACGTGACGGTGGCCAAGACCGTGCCGCAACTGAAGGTGTTCATCGAAGGCGGCGGGACGGTGGTGACGATCGGGTCCTCGACCATCCTGGCTCGGCACCTCGGGCTGCCCGTCTACGACTACCTGGTCGAGCGCACCGCGACCGGCGAGCGCCGGCTCGGGCGCGACAAGTTCTACGTGCCCGGCTCGGTCCTTCGTACGTCGGTCGATTCGCGAGAGCCGCTCGCCTGGGGCATGCCGTCTGAGGTCGACGTCTTCTACGACAACTCGCCCGTGATGCGCCTGGGCCCCGACGCGGCCGCGAAGGGTATTCGGCCGGTGGCGTGGTTCTCGAGCCCGGCTCCCTTGCGAAGCGGTTGGGCGTGGGGCCAGCACTATCTCGACG
>CAZVOI010000700.1:0-24171 GCA_964628275.1 uncultured Acidobacteriota bacterium
ACCGGAATCGTCGAGACGATCTGCTGGCAGGCGGGGTTGGTGCTGGTGCATCCCGTGATGACCGTGAAGTAGGTGATGGGGGTGGGGTTGCCTCGCCACGTCTGGTTCGGGATGCTGAGCCCAGCCGATTCGAATGCCCCAATGTCCGTCGGTGGCAGGCGGACGAAACAGGTCTGGCGATCCATGGCGTAGGCGGCGGTGTCCGCCGCGAGCAAGCTCGCCAGGTTCGGCCGGGCCTGCCAGCCCGCCTCGTTGATCGAACAGGAAACCCCGGGCGGCAGCGAGAAGGAAAAGAGCACGAAGCTGGACGCCGGGACCTGGAGCGTCCAAACCTCGAATCGCTCTGGAACCCCGCCGGGGAACGAGTGGTGCCAGCCGACGCCGGATGGGCCGGTGATCTGCGCGTTTTCGAAGTCGGTCGTCGTCGAGTACCAATTCTCGCCGAGCGTCCTGCCCTGGAGATCGTACATAGCGACCCGCACCCCGCGGTTCGGGCGCGTGGCGACGGCAGCGACGTTCTGTGTGCCGCTCGGTGGGCAGATCCAGAGACCCCAGGCGTCGTTGCGAACGCAATCGTCGGACAAGCGCCAGGTGTCCGTGTAGCCAGAACCGACGATCCGCGGTCCCGGGCGAGGGCCGTCTCCGAGCGACCGTGTGGCGCTGCCGTCCGCATCGAAGAAGTTGAAGTTGCGCGAGGACAGCGTGCCGGTGTCGTCGTGACAAATCCGTTGCGCTTCATCGACCTCGTGGAAATACAGCCGCGCCGTCGCGTTCATTCGCTGCGGCGTGAACTCGTCGGAATGGGTCATGGAATAGAGCGCACAGTTGTTTTGGCTCCGCTGTGCCCCCGCGTATGGGCTTTGATGGAAGTTCCTGAAAACCACGCTTCGCAGGATCGTCTGCGTACCCGTGTCGTAGAACTGGAAACCTCGGCGGTAACCGGTTAGCGAGGGGAAGGTCAAGTCCCGCGTGTGGCCGGTTTCGCCGGCGACCACAGCGGAACGAATCGACGCCGAACCGAAGACCTTGGCCATCAACTCGTTGTCCCAGGACTCCAGATTGACCAGGCGCGGCTGGTTTCCCCAATGCGTGAGGCCGACGCCGCAGAGGAACGTCTTGGTATTGGAGAAGGTGTCGACTTGGTGGCGCAGATGCTCCCAGGCGTGCGGGCGCCCGCTCTTGTACTGGAGTTTCTTCGCCCCATTGTCGTCGACGACCTGGAACAGGCCGCCGACGTAGACACAGCCGGCGTCGCCCCAGAAGTAGGCTGACGTGTGAGCGGAGTTGCCATCGAAGTGGCTGATCCCATAGCTCAGCGGGGAAACGCCGGCTTCGCTGCCGCCGATCGCTTCGGGCAAGTTGGGGAACGAGTATCCGACGAAACCGCCGGAGGTGGCGTTGCCGACGATTCGGTTGTCGCCGTTGGTGATGTAGAAGCCCGCCGCGGCACGATCCGCGGGGTTGGCGAGCTCGCTCGACTCTTGGAGGATGAAGCCTTCCTGGTTCGGCACTTTCAGCGCGTCGATCGCGTCCGGATCGACCGGGCCCATGATCTTGATCCCGGCCGCCAGGTTGAACGACAGCTCGTTGCCGCGCTCCACGCCGTCTTCCACGTAGTAGCAGTGTCCCGAAACGTCGAAGGCGACGTTGCGGGACACGACCGCGTTGTCGGTGCGATGGATGACCGCGCAGCGCCAGTTCGAGCGCCAGATGCTGTTGTCGGTGAAATAGGACCTTCTCGCGACATCCCCGGCATGGTGGAGGTGGAGCGGATAGCGCCCCATGAAGTTCTGTTGCCCGAGGCCCACGATTTCCGCGCCGGACACCCGGGCCTCGCCTGCGTGAGCCATGATGTGGCCGCCGAACGTCGGCGCCGCGGCGCGCACCTGCTCCGCCGTTCGGAACACGATCGATCGCGTGAGCAGTCCGACTTCGACCTGGTATTCCGGACCGCCGTAGTGCAGGTAGGCGAGGGGCGCGTCGAGCGCGACCGTCTTGCCCGCCACTACGGCCGCGATGGTGTGGACCTCGTTTTCGTCGAGATAGGGATAGTCGCGGAGCGCGCTGGTCACCACCACGATCTGCTGGCCGGGCTGCCAGTCCACCGCCTCGGCGAGCTGGAGCTTCCGCGCGCCGGCGACAGCCGTCTTGGCCAGCCGTGTCCATGTTGGCTGGAAGAGGCGTCCAAAGACCTCGAGCACACCACCCGGCTCCACCACGATCCCGAGGCCGGAGCGCTCGTAGATCGCCTGGCGGACGTTCGCATCCGAAACATCCTCGTCCGTGTCGAACACGAATTCGATCCGGCTCCGTAGTCGGCAGGTGGCGGAGCCCATGCGTAGCGCCCCGGCCACGCGTACGTCCGTGACGCGAAACGTCGCCTCCTGATCGGCAAAGATCAGCTCGCTGTCGGCGGGGACGACCAGCGAACGGATCAAGGTCTGCGCCGAGATGTCGTCGTTGCCCCGGACGAGCGCGCGTGTTCCACGCGGAATCTCCGCGACGCCCTCGGGGCTGAGCCAGGTCGGATCCCAAGGTGTCAGGCCCTTCTGCCGTTGGGGACAGTTGCGCCGCCGCCCGGTCTCGATGCGCGCGGGGCGAGGCAAGACGGCGACGCTCGTCGTCGATTCGTTGACCCTGCGGGGTCTCGCGCTCCCGTCCGAGTCCGAGTGGATGGGGCATGCCGCGTGACATTCTCTGCCGCCGCGTTCGTGGGAATCGGAGACACCGCGCGCCGGGTGGCGGCGCTGGGCATGCGAGGCCGCTTCGTCGGTCCTCGTCTTCACGGCCATCGCCGTGTCCGCTTCGGCCAGTACCTGGCCCGCACCGCCACAGGCCAGGAACACGGCCGCGCCAATGTTTCGCAGCGCACGGACGGACGCCTTCGGAACGCTCATGGGTCTCCCCCTTCCATGAGAGTCGCGAGAGTAGCACTGGTGTGACGCGTCAATCGGATGGGCTCACCTCAACCGGAACACGAACAGCCGGCTCGGACCGTCCTCGGGCAGCAGGTACAGCTTGCCATCGCGGACCGCCATGCCCTCGTTGGTGAACAGCACCGCGCGGTCGGTCTTGCCGGTCACGATCCGGCGGACGAGCGCCAACGAGCCCGTGTCGAGCCAATCGATTGCGCCCTGGTCCGGTGTGAGCTTTCCCGAGGCCACCAGTTGGCCTCCCGCGAGCTTCAGGTCCTGGTAGGCGTTCGGCGACGGGTTGTCGCGGCGCCGCAACTGGCGGCCGTCGCGGGACCAGGAATAGAAGATGCGGCTGTCCCAGTTCCCGCCGACGAGGTTCTCGCCGGCGGCGACGCAGCCGATGTGGTCGGCGACTTCGAACTCAGCCTGGAGCTCGAGGCTGCGCTTGTCGCGGCGCTGGATCAGCGTGGTGCCGTTCCGAACGTACTCGGCGACCGGCACCCAGATCGAGTCGCCGTCGAGGGCGAGGCCGCCGGGGTGGTAGCGGGCGCCGCGCTCGAGCGACACCTGTGCACGCAGCCGGCCGGAGGCCCGATCGAAGAGATGCAGGTAACCCTTCTTCGCCGTGCGGTCAACCGAGCTGACCCAAAGCGAGTCGGCCTCGACGTCGATCCCCTGGACATGGTCGAGGGCGGCGTCCAGCACCACGACCTCGAGCCGCTCCAGATCTTCGAGGCGCGCCGGCGCGACCGCAGCAGCCTGGCCTCGAGTCTGCGCGTGGTCGAGCGGAGCCAGCAACAGGTGAGCCCCGAGCAGGAACGCCCAATTGGTGCGCCCGGTGGGGCTCGAACCCACAACCCACGGCTTAAAAGGCCGGCGCTCTACCATTGAGCTACAGGCGCGTACGGCGCGAACCAGAATCGTAGCATCCGCGGCCAGCGGGATATGATTTCGATATGAAGGAAGACGAGATCCTCGCGCAGCTCGCTGCGCTGCGGCAGGACGTGGAGACGCAGACCGCGATCAACATCGTGGAGGGCATCAACACCGCCGAGACACTGGCGGCGCTGGCGTTCTGGATGCGCAGGAGGCGCACGCCGACCGCGAAAGAAGCTCAGGAGCTGGAGCGGGTCGCGCGCGAGCGCTGGACCGGGCAGGTGCGGCACATGATCGCGCTGGCGAAGCGGGAGAGCGGGGGGCTCGACGCGTCGCTCGGGACGATGCTGTCGCAGATCCAGGGACCCGGGAAGAAGAAGCGAGCGGCGAGACCGAAACGCAGGCGCTAGGCGCCGCTTTCGAAGAACCGACGCAGCGGCTCGGAGCGGCTCCGGAGCATCTTCTTCAGACCCGCCAGTGGGCGCAGCGGCGCGCTCACTACCCGCGTGTGTCCGGCGCGCACCGCCGCGAACACGGACTCGATCGTCTTCTTCTCGGCCTCGACCAGCGTGTAGGCGCTGCCGAGCTGGCTCATCCGGTGCGTGTCGGAGTTGCCCACCAGCGGCATCTCCATGCGCCGCGCGTACTCGACGGCCTTGCGGTTGAAGTCGATCGTCTGCGTGAACATGTGCGAGAACTCGATCGCGTCGAACAGGTCGAGGTTCTCGGACAGCTTCGCGTTCAGGCACTTCGGGGCCGGAAAGAACGGATGCGGCGCGATCACCAGGCCGCCGTCGCGTTTGCGGCGGCGAACGTCTTCGAAGCGCCGCACCTTCAGCCGCGAGTAGGGCATGTCGAGCAGCAGCGTGTGACGGCCCTCGATCGAGGCTTCCACGCCTGGAATCAGCAGCAGGCCCAGGTCGGCGGCCCGCCGCTCCAGCTCGGAAGTGTGGATGCGCTTGTTGTGGCAGGTGATCGCGAGCACGTCGAAGCCCTGGCGGGCGGCTGCTTCGATCAGCTCGATGGCGGTGTGGCGGATGAAGTCGTGCGGGTCTTCTCGGCTGTGGGTGTGGAAGTCGGCCTTCAGCAGCATCTTCCTAGCCCTCCATCGCCTCCAACGCCCGAACGCCCTGGCGCATCGCGACGAGCCAGGTCGAAACGGCGATCGCAGCAGCCATCGCCAACGATACACCCATCAGCCCGGCCCGCAGCGGCGCGATCGTCCGCTCCGAATAGAGCGCCCACAGGAAGGTCGAGGCCGGCCAGGCCAGCAGCACGATCTCGATCAGGATGAAGAGCACCGCCAGCACCATGAACGCCACGCCGCCGAACGACCCTGCGACCTGGGTCACGTTCTCCGCGTTGAAGCGTGGGTAGCGGGCGCCCATTCCCGCGGCCAGGCCCACCAGGCCGAAGCTCATGAAGAAGATCGCGACCGCGCCCAACCACTTCAGGAACACGTGCGTGCCGAGGAACTCGTTGGAGACGATCGTCAGCAGCTCCGCGAGAACCAGGATCGGGACCAGCCCGGTCCAGAACTTCGACCACAGGAAGGCCTTCATCCGGATCGGAGCGGTGCGCACGATCCAGAACGCCGCGCCTTCGGCCGAGACCGCGGGAAACACGAAGCGCACCGCCACCGAGGAGAGCACGAACGCGGCCATCGCCAGGTTCACGAAGGCGTAGGCGTTCTTCACCAGCCGGCTCATGTACGGAATTCGCTCGAGGTCGAGGACTCGGAAGTTGTAGACGTAGACGGCCGCCAGCGCCAGCAGCAACAAGAGCTGCGACCACTGTGTCGTGTCGCGCAGGAACACCTTGACGTCCTTGACCAGCAGGCTTCGCGGCACAGCCGAGATCGGCAGCCAGCCGGCGAGCGTCTCGATCCAGCCGAGCTGTGTGAATCGCGCCTTGCGCGCCTCCTGTGCCTTGCTCCAGCCGGCGAAGTAGAAGTGCTGGAACGCGATCCTCGCCAGCAGCGTGCCGGCGAGCGCGCTCGTCCACAAGCTGCCGACGTGCAGCCAATCCGCGCCGCCGGAGAGCGCGCTGAACAGTATTTCACCCGCCCAGAAGGAGGGGAAGAGCGGCGTGACCGGCGACTGGAGCGTCGCGAAGAACGCGGTCAGGTCTGGCAGCGACTGGACCGACAGCAGGCGCTCCGGCCGCAGGAAGCGGAGCAGCATCACCAGCGTGATCCCGAACAGAAGGCCCAGCAGCATCAGGATGTCGCGCGCGCGGCGCGCCGGGAACACGTTGACCAGCAGCAGCGTGACCACCGAGCCGAAAGCAGCCGGGATCAGGACGAACGGGACGAGCGTCATCACGATCGCCAGGTAGTAGCTGAGCGGCGCGCAGCGCGCGAAGCCGATTCCGAGCAGCACCGGCGTCACGAACACCAGGACCATCCACGACGCCTGCCCCGAGGTCTTGGCGAACCGGGAGTAGAAGAAGCGCTCGCCGGCGATCGGGGCGGCCAGCAGCAGCCGCAAGTCCTCCGACAGGAAGAACGTCGAAAGCGCCGTCACGATCGAGCTGAACGCCAGGAACGACAGGAACGTCAGGAACAGCCACGACAGGCCGAGCCGGATCAGGTATTCGCCCAGCTCCTGATAATCGAGAACCTGCCAGGTCAGCCAGAAGGAGACGGCGCCGATCGAAAGCGCCACGACCAGGCCAATGGCGCCGAACAGGGTGGCGCGGATGGCGTCGCCGCGCTCGCGGTGGCGGGCGCGGTTGCGCGCGGCCCAGAACGACGGCAGCAGCAGGTACGGGAAGGCGTCGTTCAAACCGCCTCGTCGATCTCTTGCAGGCCCGATCCGCCGGTGAGGCGCAGGAACACCGAGGTCAGCTCCTCGTCGGGGTTGCCCGCCAGCGCGCGCACCTCGTCGACGGTGCCGCGCGCGATGATGCGCCCGCCCAGGATGATCGCGATCCGATCGCACATCTCCTGGGCGACCTCGAGCGTGTGGGTGCTCATCAGGATGGCGGCGCCGCGCTCCGCCATCTTGCGGAAGATCTGCTTGATCAACCTGGCGCCGCGCGGATCCAGGCCGACCATCGGCTCGTCCACCAGCACCGCCTGCGGGCGGTGCAGGAACGCAGAGCACATCACGAGGCGCTGCTTCATGCCATGCGAGAAGCTCTCGATCAGCTCCTTCTCCCAGTTGGAGAGCTCGAAGAGATCGAGTAGCTCGCGTACGCGCTCGGCGGTGCGACCGGGGTCCATGCCGTAGAGGCCGGCGTGGAAGCGCAAGAACTCTCCGGCGGTGAGCTTCTCGTAGAGGAACGGACGATCCGGGATGAATCCCAGCGATCCCTTGGCGGCCTCTGGATGCTTCGCCAGATCGTGGCCGTTGATCGTGATCGTTCCGGACGTCGGCTTCAGCAGGCCAGCGATGATCCGGATCGTGGTGGTCTTGCCGGCCCCGTTCGGGCCGAGAAAGCCGTGAATCTCGCCGGGTGACACGTCCAGGGAGACTCCCGCGACGGCGGTAAAGCCGCCGTAGCGCTTGACCACGTCTTCGACTCGGATCACTTTGGTTTCGACCAGCAGGAGAGCCGCGACGAGCCGTCGCGCACCGGCAGGTCGATCGCGATCTCCTTCCTGTCCGGCGCCTGGCGGCCGACCAGAACCGGGGCCGTGCCCGGCTTCAGCTTGACGTCGAGGATGCCCAGCTTGATCTGTCCCATCACCGCCAGGATCGCGGCCTGCCTGTCGAGCCCGCCGCGCGCCAGCCGCAAGTGGGTGAGATCGGCGGGAAACTGGTTCAGCGTCGGGTCCACGGGGATCCAGCGCCCGTTTCCCGCCTGGGCCGGGAGCCAGACCTCGCTCCAGGCGTGGTAGTAGAAGGCGCCGCGCAAGTACACGAGGCCAACCGCGATCCGCGCCGGAATTCCGGCCGCGCGCGCCAGCGCGACGAAGAGCGCGGTGTGCTCGTTGCAGTCCCCGACGCGCGTGCGCAGCACCTCGAGCGCGGAGGGCAGGCTGAGCGTCGGGCGTTTTTCGATCAGCGCGTTGACGTGCCGGACCAGTCGCTCGACGCGGGCCCGGTCGCCGGCGATGTCCTTCAAGGCCGAGCGAGCTTCCGCCACGATCTCCGGGGCATCGCTCTCGATGAACGGCTCGGGCGCCAGCAGCGCGTGGAGGTCGGCGTCAGGCTTGTCCGGCGGCAAGAACTCGGCGTCGCGCATCTCCACGACGTCTCCCTGCGCCCGCTGGCCGGCGCCGCGAAGCTCGAGCGACTCGAGATCGACGCCCTTGACGGACAGGCGCAGGAAATCGACCGAGGCCGGATCGTCGATCCGCCGATCCGGTTTTGGCACCACGGCGGCCGCCTGGTACATGTCGGAGCGAATCTGGCTCGAGACGGCGAAGGCGGTCGCCCGCTCCCGAGTCTCTTGCACCACGACCAGACCCAGCGGGCTCTCCTCGCGCACGACGTCGCCCGTCTCGGTGACCCAGGAATGGGAGGTGATGCCCGAGAACTCGGTCTTCAGCTTGAACGTCGGCGTGGGTTTGTCGCTGACGCGCAGCACGTCTCGCGAAAGCACCTCGATCGTCATCGGCGCATTGCTCAGGGTGGCCGGATCCAGGACGGACATCGTGAAGCGTTTTCCGGGCGCCAGACCCTCGGTGGCGAGGCGCCGCGACAGGTTGAGCGACAGGTTCGGTGCTTCCTTCAGCTCTCTCGTTTCCTTGCGCGTTCCCGACTTGTTGCTGATGCCGAGTTCGAGGCGTCTTCCTTCGAGCGTTCCGGCGACTTCGGTCGCTCCAGTGCCGGGGTCGAGCGAGAACGCGAACGAGCGCAGCGAAAACGCCCGGTCCACCTTGACCGACGTGCGGATCTTGGCAGGCGTCCCCATGCCCATCAGGGTGAGCTGAAGCTGCCCGTCTTCCTTGATCTCGTAGCCGTCGGCGGTCGGCGTGGTCTGGGACACGCTGAAGCCGATCTTCTCCCCGCGGTAGTAGATGCCGCGCCAACGCGCGCTGCTGCCATAGCTGGCCAGATCCGTCGCCAGCGGCAGCGAACCGGCCTGGACCGTGTGGCGGAGCAACATGCCCATCTGGACCATCCAGGCCGCGAGCACAAGCACGGCGAGCGGGCGGGCGATTGCACGCGGGAGGGGACGCAGCAGGAGAACGCGCAATCAGAGGCCATTATACGGGCCTGACCCTTTTGCTAGATTGGCCGCCGTGGATCTGTCGCGGGTCGACGTCGTGCTGGTGCGTCCGGCTCGAGCCGCGAACGTGGCGGCGGCGGCGCGCGCGCTGAAGAACATGGGGATCGGCTCGCTGCGGCTCGTCGGCGCGTGCGAAGGGCTGCGCGACGCTTCAGCTCGCGCGCTCGCCTATGGCGCTTGGGACCTGCTCGACGCCGCAGCGTCGGTCGAAGCGCTCCCGCTAGCCGTCCGAGACGCGAGCTTCGTGGCCGGCTTCAGTGGACGCGGAGGCCCCATGTCATTGACGCCGCGCGCCTTGGCTCTCGAGAGTCGCAGGCGCGTCGGCGCCGGGCGGCTCGCGCTCGTGTTCGGTCCCGAAGCCTCGGGTCTGACCAACCAAGAGCTCCGGCTGTGCCACGCGACCGTGACGATCCCGACCGCGCCCGAGCAGCCGTCGCTAAACCTCGCGCAGGCGGTTCTGCTGGCCGCCTACGAGTTGCGCATCGCTGACGCCGCTCCCGTCGAGGAGGAGCTCGCGGCGCCCGCCAAGACGGGCGACCTGGAGTCGGCGCTCGACGAGCTCGAGGCCGGCCTGGTGGCGATCGGCTATCTGAACCCACAGGCTCCCGGGCCGATCCTCGGCGAGCTGCGACGGCTGCTGGCTCGCGCGGCCGCCACGCCGCGCGAAGCGACGCTGCTCCGGGGTATTGCGCGGCAGATCGGCTGGGCCGGGCACGAGGTCGAGCGGCTGCGAAGCGGCTCGTGAGCGTGATCGAGACGCGGCCCCTGGATCCGCATGCGCCGGACCCCGTAGTCGTGCAGCACGCGGCCCAGGCGCTGCAGCGGGGCGAGCTTCTCGTCTATCCCACGGACACGCTGTATGCCCTGGGCGGTATCGCGAACGCTGACGTGGCGCGCCGGGTCCGGCTGGCGAAGGGTCGCGAGGATCGGAAGCCGTTGCCGCTGATCGTCGCCGATGCCGACGCTGCTCGCTCGTTGTGCGCGTGGAACGGCGTCGCCGAGGCCCTGGCGCGACGCTTTTGGCCCGGTCCGCTGACGCTCGTACTGGAAGCAGGCTCTGGCGTCGCGGCGGAGATCACGGCCGGCACCGGCAGCGTCGCGATCCGCGCCCCGTCGCTGGAGGCCGCACGCGCCTTGTGCCGAGCCGCCGGGCCGCTGATCGCGACCTCAGCCAACCGCTCGGGAGAGCCCGCCCACGACACCTGTGCCGGCGCCGTCGCTGGCGTGGGCTTTGCGGCGAGCCTGGCGCTCGACGCCGGCAAGCTCCCCGGAACAGCCTCGACGGTCGTGTCGCTCGTGGGACCGCTGCGCCTGTTGCGCGCCGGCGCGCTTAGCATGGAGGCCCTGGAGCGGGCCTTGCGCGAATAGGGCGCTCCGCTGCAAACTGAACGGTAGAGAGGACGACCTCACCATCCCGCGTACGAGCCAAGACCTTCGCAAGACCCACGAAAGAGCACTTCTGATCGGGCTTTCCGTCGGCAAGAGTCCGCGTTCCCGCGTCGAGGCGAGCGTCGCCGAGCTCGGCCTGCTCGCCGCCAGCGCCGGCGCCCAGGTCGTGGGCCGCCTGATCCAGCATCGCGCCGGGCACGACCCGGCGACTCTGCTCGGCCACGGCAAAGTCCAAGAGGTCAAGCGGCTTTCGGAGGATCAGAAGGCCGACCTGATCCTGTTCGACGACGAGCTGTCGCCGGCGCAGCAGCGCAATCTCGAGGAGGCGATCGGCAAGAAGACCCTCGACAGAACGCAACTGATCCTCGACATCTTCGCCAAACGCGCGCGCACCCGCGAAGGCCGCCTACAGGTCGAGTTGGCCCAGCTCGACTACCTGTTGCCGCGGCTCGTCGGATCGGGCGTGATGCTGTCGCGGCTCGGCGGCGGTATCGGCACACGCGGGCCCGGTGAAACGAAGCTGGAGACGGATCGGCGGCGGATTCGGCAGCGCATCCAGGCCGTGAAGCGCGAGATCGAGCGGGTGCGGCGCGAGCGTCGCACCCGACGCGAGGGCCGCCGCGAGAGGAAATCGCCATCGGTGTCTCTGGTCGGCTACACCAACGCGGGCAAGTCGACGCTGTTCAACGCGCTCACCGCGGCGCGCACCGAGGTCTCCGACCAGCTCTTCATGACCCTCGACCCGCTGGTCCGGCGGGCACGACTCGGAGGCGGTCGCGATTTGCTGATCGTAGACACGGTCGGATTCATCCAGAAACTTCCGCACGCGCTGGTGGCGGCGTTCCGCGCCACGCTCGAGGAAGTCGTCGAGGCCGACTTGCTGCTCCACGTCATGGACGCGTCGGCGGAGGACATGGAGGAGCGGGAGGCGGCGGTGCGCACGGTGCTGGGCGAGATCGGGGCCGCCGAGAGACCCTGTATCCCGGTACTGAACAAGGTCGACGCGTTGGATGCCGGAAGGCGTCGCGGGCTGCAGGCCACGCGCCCCGACGCGGTGCAGGTCTCCGCTCGCACCGGCGAGGGGCTGGAGGCGCTGCGGGCCGCTCTGGCGGCGCGGCTCCGTCTCGGCGCCCGCAACGTGCGGCTCCGCTTCCGGCGCCAGGACGCGCGCGCGCTGGCCTCGGTCTACAAGGCAGGCCGCGTGCTCTCCCACGAAGAAGAAGAGTCCGGAACCGTGGTGCTCGAGGCCGAGATCTCCGAGCGGCTCGTCGAGCGCTTCCGGCGGCACCTTGCGTAGGCGGTCGCTTCGTGCCGTCACCGCACTGGCGCTGGTCGCGAGCCTGGCGGGCTGCGCCCCGCGTGCGCGCGTGCCGCTGCCGGAGGGCGTCGACCTGGTGTTTCCGGCAAGCCCGCCGGGAGCGCTGAAACCGGCGGAGAGCCGGCGGCTCCAGGACGCGTGGGGCAAGGTCCTCGCGGGCGACCCGCACGCCGTGGCGGCGATCGACAGGCTGCGTCGCGAGCGGCCCGGCGTCTCGACCTTCGAAGCTGCGCTTGGCTTTGCCCGGCTGCGCTCGGGGGACTGGGCCGGCGCCGCGCAGGCCTTCGATGCGGCCCTGGCCAAGGACCCCCAGTACCTGCCCGGACTGCTCGGGGCGGGAGCGGTAGCGCGTCGGCGAGCCGATCCCGACCGTGCCCTCGGATTCTATCGGCGGGCGCTGGAGGCTGCGCCACAGGATCCGGTCGCGCGGCGCCGACTCGGCGAGGTGAAGCTCCAGGTCACGGAGCGGCACGTCGCACAGGCGCAGGCAGCACGCCAGCAGGGCGACCTCCCGGCGGTGGCGGCGGAGCTGCGCGCGGCGCTCGGCACGGCCCCTGAGTTGGCCGACGTCCGGATCGATCTAGCTCGCTTGCTGCTCGGCCAGGGCGACGCCGCGGCCGCGATTTTGGTCCTGGAAGCCGATCCGGCGCCGGAGCGTTCCGTTCTGCTCGAGCTGGGTGAGTTGTATTTCGCCCAGAAGGACTACCCGCGAGCGCTCGAGAGCTATCGCAAGCTACTGCACAGGAATCCTCAGGACACGCAGGCTCGGCAGCAGGCGGCCGAGGTCCGGCGCGCCTTCGAGCTCTCGCAGATGCCGGATGAATATCGGCGCATCCTCTCAGCCCCGCGCGTGACGCGCGCCGATCTGGCGGCGATGGTCGCGGTCAAGATCACGGCGCTGCAACGCCTGCCAATCGCCGAAGGCCGGGTCGCGACCGACATCTCGGGTTCGTGGGCTCGCTTGCACATCCTGCGCGTGCTTTCGCTGGACGTCATGGACGTCTACTCGAACCACACCTTCCAACCCGGCGCGGTGGTGCGCCGCGGCGACATCGCGGCGGCGCTCGGTAAGGCGCTCGATCTTCTCGGCTGGCCGGCCCGACCCGCTCCCGTGTTGAAGGACGTCTCCCCGACCAACCTCCTGTACCCGGGCGTGACGCGAGTCGTGTCGGCGGGTCTGATGGACGTCACGCCCGACGGGGCCTTCGAGGCGTGGCGTCAGGTCTCGGGAAAGGACGCGATGGCCATGGTCGAGGCGCTCGCGCGGCTGGTGGGCCCGTAGTAGCATCCGCCTGATCGCCATGGATGACCGGGAGCTGCTACGCACCGTCCCCATCTTCTCGGAGCTGGGGCCCGCCGATCTCGACAAGCTGGTGCGGCTAGCCGCGCGCAAGCGCTACCCGAAGGACGGCGTCGTGTTCTTCGAGAACGAAGCCGGTGACACGCTCTTCATGGTGGCCGACGGCAGGATCAAGGTCACGATCCTGGGTGACGACGGACGCGAGGTGATCCTTTCGGTGCTGGGCGCCGGCGATTTCTTCGGCGACATGTCGCTGCTCGACAACGAACCCCGCTCCGCCACCGCGATCGCCGCGGAGGAAAGCGAGCTGCTGAGCTTGAGCCGAGCGGACTTCGCAGGCCTGATGAAGGAAAACCCGGGAATCATGACGACGCTGATCGGGGTGCTGAGCGCGCGCTTGCGGCACGCCAACCATCAGATCTCGACGCTGGCGCTGCTCGACGTGTACGGCCGCGTGGCACGGGTCATCGTCGACCTGGCGCGCGACGAGGGCCGCCGCCTGAAGGACGGACGGATCGCGTTTCAGCGTCCGACCCACCAGGAGATCGCCAACCGCATCGGCACCACCCGCGAGACGGTCACGCGCATGCTGAAGGACCTGCAGCGTCAAGGGATGATCAAGGTCTCCGGCAAAGAGATCGTGGTGGAGCAGGACTTCGAACGGGCGTTCGACTAAGACCTCTAAGACCTCTAAGACCTCTAGGGACGCGCGGGCGCCGCCTCGGCTTCTTGCACCGGCACCTTGATCTCGCGCGTGCGTCCGTTGCGGATGATCGTCAGGCGCAGTGTTCCGCCGATCTCGGCCGCCGCCAGCTTGCGTCGAAGGCGCGCGGCATCGGGGATCAGCTCGCCGTCCGCCGCGACGACGACGTCGCCGGGCTCCATGCCGGCGCGGTCCGCCGGCGAGCCGCGCAGGATCTCGTAAACGAGAGCGCCCGTGGCCTGCTTCAGCCCGAGCGCCGCAGCCGTCTCCTCGTCCACGGGCCGGATCTGCGTGATGCCGATCGAGCCGCGTGCCACGCGGCCGCGGCTCACCAGCTGCTCCACGACCTTGCGCGCGAGATTCGCCGGCACCGCGAAGCCGACGCCCTGATAACCGCCCGTTTCAGAATAGATCGCCGTGTTGATGCCGATCAGCTCCGCGCGCGTGTTGACGAGCGCGCCGCCGGAATTGCCGGGGTTGATGGCGGCGTCGGTCTGGATGAAATCCTCGTAGTCCACGATGCCGACGTTGGAGCGGCCGACCGCGCTGATGATGCCCATCGTCACCGTCTGGCTGAGCTGGAACGGATTGCCGATCGCGAGCACGTATTCGCCGACCGCGGCCTTCGCCGAGTCGCCCCAGGCTAGCGCCGGCAATCCCTTGGCTTCGATCCGCACCACCGCGATGTCTGTCGCCGGATCGGCGCCCACGATGCTGCCCTTGTGGCGCTTGCCGTCCGCCGTGGTGACGGCGATTTGGCGCGCGTGCTCCACCACGTGGTTGTTGGTGACGATCAGGCCGTCGGGGCCGACCAGCACGCCGGAGCCCAGGCTGGTCTTGCGCTCCTCGAGAGGAATCCGGAACGGCAGGTCGCGGCCGAAGAACTCGCGGAAGAAGGGGTCGCTGGCGAACGGCGAGCGTTGGCTCTGGAAAACCTGCAGCGCCGAGATATTGACCACCGAGGGTGTCGCCGAGCGCGCGATCGCGGTGAAGTCGGCCGCAGGCGCCGCGGCCAGGACCGGCGCAACGATGGGCGTGCTCGCCTTCGCCCCCCCCGTGAAGCGCTCACCGAACCGCAGGCCCGCGCCGAGGCCCAGCCCCAGAGAGGCCAGGCCGAAGCCGGTCAGCAGCAGCCGCAGCTTCACTCGCGGTCGCGCCGCGGCGGCACCGAAAGCTTGCGTATCTCGATCCGAAGCAGGCCGTCGTGGAACTCCGCGCTGACTCGGTCCGGGTCGACCTCGGCCGAGAAGCGAAAGTCGCGGGCGAACGGGCCGTAGCTGCGCTCGAGCCTGGCGAAGCTCTCGGGACGCGGACCGGGATGGCGCCGCTGGCCGCGAAGCCGCAGCTCGTCGCCGTCCACCGACACGACCACGTCGTCTTCGCTGACGCCGGGCAGCTCGACCAGGACCACGAACGATTCGGCGGTCTCGTAGACGTCCGCTGCCGGCGCCCAGGCGGAGCCGCGTTCGCCCGGCGGCAGCTCGCGCTCGCGCGACAGGCTCTCCTCGAAGAGTCGATTCATGCGCTCCTGCAGGCTCAGGATGTCGCGCAGCGGGTCGAAGACGCGGAAGCTCACGCGGCTTCGAGCATACGTGCGCTCGTCAAGATCGGTCAACGCGCCGCTTCAGCTCGGCCAGCAGCGCCAGCGCCTCGAGCGGCGTCAGGCGATCCGGGTCGAGGCGTCGGAGCTCTTCGAGCGCCGCCTCCTCCGATCCTGAGAACAGGGCGAGCTGGCGCGGCGCGTCGCTGGCCGACGTTTCCGAGTGCGCCAGCCGCGGCCGGCCCTCGCGGTCGAACTCGGTGCGTTCCAGGTTGCGCAAGATCTCCTGGGCGCGGGCCACCACCGACGCGGGCAAGCCGGCCAGCCTCGCGACCTGGATCCCGAACGACCGATCGGACCCGCCGCGCTCGATCTTGCGCAGGAAGACCAGCCCGTCCTTCCACTCGCGCGCCGACACGTGAAGGTTGCCGACGCCTGGCAGGTCGGCCGCCAGGTCGACCAGCTCGTGGTAGTGGGTTGCGAAGAGCGTCTTGGCGCGCCGCTCCGGGTCGCGGGCGAGCGCCTCCGCCACCGCCCAGGCGATCGAGAGCCCGTCGAAGGTCGCGGTGCCGCGGCCGATCTCGTCGAGCAGCACCAGGCTGCGCGCGGTCGCATGCCTCAGGATGTGGGCGGTCTCCTGCATCTCGACCAGGAACGTCGACTGGCCACGCAGGATCTGGTCGCTGGCGCCAACGCGCGTGAAGATGCGGTCCACGACCGAGACCCTGGCGTCGCGCGCCGGAACGAATGAGCCCATCTGGGCCATCAGCACGATCAGCGCGGTCTGGCGCAGGAAGGTCGACTTGCCGCCCATGTTCGGACCGGTCAGGATGAAGAGCCGTGGCGCCTCGCCGCCGGCCAGAAGGTCGTTGGCGATGAACGGATCGGAGAGCACGCGTTCCATGATCGGGTGGCGGCCCTCGCCGAACTGCAGCTCGTCGTTAGCGTCGACCCGCGGCTTGACGTAGTCGTTGCGGCAGGCGATTTCGGCGAGCGACTGCAGCACGTCGCTGGACGCGATCACGCCGGCGGCTTCTTGGATGCGGCGCGCCGCGGCGGCCACGGCTTGGCGAAGCTCTTCGAAGAGCGCGCTCTCGCGCGACAGGATTCGCTCGTCGGCGCTGGTGACGTCGTCTTCATGTTGCTTCAGTTCGGGCGTGATGAAGCGTTCGCCCCCGGCGATCGTCTGCTTTCGGACGTAGTCCGCGGGGACCAGCGCCAGGTTCGACTTGCTGATCTCGATGTAGTAACCAAACACGCGGTTGAAGCGCACCTTCAAGGAAGCGATGCCGGTGCGCTGCCGCTCACGCTCCTCGATGCTGGCAATCGTGGCGCGCCCGCCGCGGCTACGCGAACGCAGCGCGTCCAGCTCGGCGTCGACGCCGTCGCGGATCACGCCGCCGTCCCTGAGCGACGCTCCCGGCTCGTCCGCGAGTCGCGAAACGATCGCGTCGGCGACGTCCGTGGGAGGCGTCAGGTCCTTCGCCAGGCGTCGCAACAGCGGCGCTTGCATCAGGTCGAGAGCCGCGGCGCAGGCCGGCATCGCGTGGACCGAGCGGGCGAGTGCGAGCACGTCGCGTGGCGATGCGCTGCCCAACGTGACCCGGCCCAGTAGCCGCTCGACGTCCTGGATCGGCTCGAGGGCTTTGCGCAGCGCGCCGCGTTCGAGCGTGCGGAACGCCAGCTCCTCGACGCCGTCCAGCCGGTCCTGGATCGCGGCGACGGACGTCAGCGGCCGCAGGATCCACTGTCGGAGCAGGCGGATGCCCAGCGGGGTGCGCGTGGCGTCGAGCGTGCTGAGCAGCGTGCCGGCACTGCCGGAATCGGCCTGGTTCTCCACCAGCTCGAGGTTGCGACGAGTCAGCGCGTCGACGATCAGGAAGTCTTCGGCTTCCCGGGTCAGGAGCCCGGTGACGTGGCCGAGCGGGCGCTTCTGGGTCTGGCGCACGTAGCGGAGGACGGCGGCGGCGGCGGCGGTGGCTTGAGGCAGGGTCTCGCAGCCGAACGCCTCCAGCGTCGCCACCTGGAAGTGGGCGAGCAGCTCGCGTCGGGCGCCGCGCGGATCGAAGGCGCTGGCAGGCAACGCGGTGCGCGGGATGCGCGACTCGGGTTCCTGCGCGGCGAGTAGAAATGCCGGCAGCGTCACGCCCTCCGGAACCAGGATCTCGCGAGGTCGGAGCGCCGCCAGGTCGTCGCGGCACCGCGACCAGGCATCCGGGCCGCGCCACTCGAGTGTCGCGAACGCGCCGGTCGTGGCGTCCAGGGCCGCAACCCCGAGGCCGATCTCCGAGGGCGCCAGCGCCACCACGTAGACGGGCGTGCCGGGGTCGAGCGCCGACGCGTCGAGCGGTGTGCCGGGGGTGATGACGCGGACCACCTCGCGCTTGACGACCCCCTTGGCGGTGCGAGGGTCTTCCATCTGCTCGCACAGCGCGACCTTGAAGCCCTGTTGGACGAGCCGGCCGATGTAGCCGTTCGCCGCGTGATGCGGCACCCCGCACATCGGGATCGGCGTCCCGGCGCTGTCCTTGGAGCGGGAGGTCAGCGCGATCTCGAGCGCCTTGGCCGCGGCGACCGCATCCTCGAAGAACATCTCGTAGAAGTCGCCCATCCTGAAGAACAGCAGCGCGTCAGGATGCTCCGCCTTCATGCGGTGGTACTGCTGCATGGCGGGCGTCTCCGACGCGAGTGCGGGAGGGTGTGCTTGGGTCACGAGGTTGTCAGGGCGTGTTCAGCGCCGCGGGCGGGGAGTATAAGCTCCCCGTCTCTTGCGCGTGCTCGCCGTCGACACGACCAGCAACCGCGGCAGCGTGGCGCTCGTCGAAGCGGGCCGCGTGCGGGCCGAGACGGGCCTCTACGCGGGCCCGGGGCATGGTCATGCCGAACAACTGATGCCGGCGATCGAGCTGCTGCTGTCACAGAGCGGGATCGGGCTCGCTGACGTGGAGGGCTACGCGGTCGCGATCGGGCCGGGCTCCTTCACCGGCCTTCGCGTGGGGATCAGCAGCGTTCAAGGGCTGGCTTTGGCGAGCCCGCGGCCCTGTTGCGGTGTCTCCACGCTCGATGCGCTCGGCCGGCAGGCGCGACACCACGGCCGTGGCGTAGCCGCGATGATCGATGCCTTCCGCGACGAGGTCTTCGGAGCCCTGTATGCCGCGGACGAGAACTCGATCGACGGGCCGTTGCTGTTGACGCCTCGCGCTTTCGTCGAGCGCGTGGGCCCTGGCGCCGCTTATCTCGGCTCGGGCGCGGACCGCTACGCCGCCGCCGTCGCCGCGCAGGATGCGTCGGCTCTGATCCTGGGCCCGGCACCGCTGCTCGCGGGCAGCGTCGGGCTGATCGCCCAAGAGCGCTTCGCCCGGCAAGCGGGCCTCGGCCCGGAGTCGCTCCGGCCGCTGTACGTTCGCGACGCCGGCATCTGGCGACGCGGCTGATGAAGGTCGATGCCGACCTGTTTCGGCCGACGCTCGACGACTTGCCCGCGATGCTCGACCTGGAGCGCCGCGCCTACTCGCATCCCTGGACCGAAGCCAGCCTGCGCGAGGCGATTTCATTGCCGGAGCGCTTTTCGTGCGTGGCGGTCCGAAAACCGGACGGGCCGCTGCTGGGCTATGGAGTCTTTCAGGTGGTCGGCGACGAGATGCACGTGCACAACGTGGCGGTCGAGCCCGCGGCCCGCCGCCAAGGCGTGGCTCGCGCGCTCCTCGAAAGCGCCCTGTCCACGGCTCGCGAAGTCCACGCCCGTGTGGCGCATCTCGAGGTCCGCGAGGGCAACTCGGCCGCGCTGGCTCTCTATGCCGGGCTTGGCTTCGAGGTCGCCGGGCGCCGAGCCGGCTATTACGAAAGCCCTCGCGAGGATGCGTTGCTCCTGAGGCTTCAGCTTTCTTGAATCGCGCTTGCGCGACATGCTAAGTTCCGGTCAGCAGGAGCAAGTCGCTCCTGGTCCACTGCCTCGTGCACAGGAGAGATCCACGGAAGATCGCTTCCAGGAAATCAGGGAGGTGCCGATGTCGCTGTCGGGTTCCGGTCGGGACGTGCTCATCGAGACGAGCGACGAATATCGTCGTCTGGATGAGGAACACCATCAGTACGAAGCCCGCTTGATCAACCTGACGTCTAAGGTCGTGCTCTCCAACGACGAACAAGTCGAAGAGATGACGCTCAAGAAGAAGAAGCTGCAGGTGAAGGACCGGATGGAGGCGATCGCTCGCGAAACACGGGCCACGTCTGTTCCGTAGCGTCGGATCGCTGTAGTTCGTGACCGCGGAGGGGCCAACCGGGCTTCTCCGCTTTTTCTTTTCGGGGTAAGTTTCAAAGGCACGGATGTCGATTGCGCGCGAGGGTTGGCCCTTCATCGGCGTTCTCATGGGTGCAGCGGCGCTGCTCGCCTTCCGCTTTCCGTGGCCAGCGGGCGCGCTCGCCGCCCTGGGTTTGTTCTGCGCGTTCTTCTTCCGTGACCCGGAACGGGTGCTACCCGCCGGCGACACCCTGGTTGTGTCGCCAGCCGACGGCAAGGTCGTGAAGGTCGCGGCGGCGTCGCCGGGATCGGCCGCGGGAGAGGGCGCGCAGCAGATCTCGATCTTTCTCTCGATCTTCGACGTGCACGTGAATCGCTCGCCGATCGCGGGCCGTATCGAGCGCGTGGACTATCAGCCGGGCGAGTTCCTGCCGGCATGGGACGACAAGGCCTCGCTGCGCAACGAGCAGAACACCGTGACCGTGGAGCGCAACGGTCAGCGCGTGGTGTTCAAGCAGATCGCGGGGTTGATCGCGCGTCGCATCGTGTTCCGCAAGCAGCCCGGGGATGCCGTCGAACGCGGCGAACGCGTCGGATTGATCCGGTTCGGCAGTCGCGTAGACGTGATGCTGCCGGCATTCGCGGTGATCCGCGTGAAGCTGGGCGACCGCGTGCAGGGCGGGGCCTCGGTGCTCGCGGAGCTGAAGTGAAGCCGGGCGCAGGAACGGTCCGGCGGTTCCGGCGCGGCGCCTCGATCCTGCCCAGCCTGTTCACGACCGGGAACCTGTTCCTCGGCTTCTGGGCCATCATCCGGACGATCAACGGCCAGTATGCGGAGGCCGCGCCGCTGCTGCTGGGCGCGATGCTGCTGGACATGCTCGACGGCCGCATTGCCCGGCTCACCGGCACTGCCAGTGAGTTCGGCGGCGAGTTGGACAGTCTCGCCGACGTGATCTCCTTCGGAGTCGCGCCGGCCCTGCTCGTTTACCGCTGGGGTTTCGCGAGCCTGCCGCGGTATGGCTGGCTGGTCGCGTTCCTGTTCTTGATGTGCGGCACGTTTCGGCTCGCCCGTTTCAACGTCCAACGCCACGCGGTGGACGGCCGCTACTTCGTGGGCTTGCCGATTCCAGCCGCCGCGGCGCCGATCGCGGCCGTGGTGTGGTTCCTGGAAGAGCCTCTCGTGGATCGCAGCCACGGCAGCCTGGCGTTGCTCTCGGTGATGTCGCTCTCGTTCCTGATGGTGAGCACGCTGCGCTACCAGTCGTTCAAGAACGTCGACCTGCGCCGCCGCCGCAACTACACCAACCTGCTCGGGATCGCGATCATGCTGGGCGTGATCGGGTTGCACCCCGAGGCGATGCTATTGGGCATTGCCAGCCTGTATGCGGTCTCGGGCCCGGCGGCCTACGTCTTTTCCCTGCTGACGCGCCGCCGGGGCGAACCGCCGCCGCTGGTGGCCGCCAGTGAAGCCCACTAGCCAGGGCGGCTTGGGCGTGCGTCCCACGGTCGGAGTCGGCGGCGTCGTGCTGCGCGACGGCAAGGCGCTGCTGATCCGGCGCGCGAAGGAACCGTTGCGCGGGCGTTGGAGCGTTCCGGGCGGGACTCTGGAACCCGGCGAGACGCTCCACCAGGGTGTCGTCCGCGAGATCCGCGAGGAGACCGGCATCGCCGCCGTCGTCGTCGAGTTTCTGACCGTGTTCGAGCGCATCGAGCGCAGCCACGGCGCTCTCGTGTACCACTACGTGATCGTCGACTACTTGTGCGAGGCCGGGCCGGGAGAAGCTCGGGCGGCGTCGGATGCCGAGGCCGTCGCCTGGGCCGGCCCGAACGACCTCGGCGCCTACGACCTGCCGGACAAGACGCTCGAAGTCATTCAGCAGGGGTTTCGGCGCTGGGCGGAGCGTCGGGCGTAGCCCCGATCACCGGCAGCCAGAGCCGGGCGCGCGTCGGCGAGCCCGGCGCGCTCGCGAGAGACACGCCGCCCTCGTGGTCCTCGGCGATCTTCTTCACGAGGGCGAGGCCGAGCCCGCTGCCGCCGGACTTGGTCGAGAAGAACGGTTCGAAGGCTTTCAGTTGCGCCTCGGCATCCAGCCCCGGACCGTCGTCCTCCACCTCGATCACGGCGCGCCCGTTGCCGTCGCCGACCACGCGAACCAGCACGTGGCCGCAATCGCCGACGGCCTGGAGCGCGTTCTCCACGAGGTTGACGACGGCCCGTTCGAGCAGCCGGGCGTCGGCCATCACGCTGAACGGCTCCGCCGAGGCCATCTCCAGGGACACCTCGGCGGGCAGGGCGGGGGCGTACTGGCGCACCACATCTTGCGCCAGCGACGCCAGCTCGACCGGCTCCAGGACGGGCGCGGGCGGGCGGGCGAACGACGAGAACTCGGTCACGATGCCGCGCAGCGTGCGCACCTGCTTCAGGATCGTCTCGGTACAAGTGTCCAGGGTCTGCGCGAAGTCGGCGCTCTTGTTGGCGTAGACGCGGCGCAGGTGCTCGGCCGAGAGCTGGATCGGCGTCAACGGGTTCTTCACCTCGTGCGCCACCTGACGCGCCATCTCGGCCCAGGCGGCCAGCCGATTGGTGCGCTCGAGGTCTTGCCGCTGGCGCAGCAGGTCCTCGGCCATTCGATTGAAGGAGCTGACGAGGTCCTGCAACTCGTCCTCGGTGGTGCCGCTGACGCGCGCCTGGAAATCGCCGGCGGCCAGCCGTTCGGTCGCGGCGGTCAGCGCGCGCACCGGGCCCGAGATGCGCCGCGCCATCGAAAATGCGGCAAACGCGGCTGCGAGCAGGAAGCCGACCGAGGCGAGCCGGAACGTGCGCCGCAGGTCGTCCACGACGCTCGCCAGCTCGCGTTGCCGGAGTGCCAACGGTATCGAGAGCACGCGCGTCGCGCCGGACTCGAAGCGCAGCGGCACCGAGACCACCTGATACGAGAAGGCGCCGATCTGCTCGGTGCGCAGCGTGTTCGCTTCGCCGTCGAGCGCGATCGCGCGATAGGCCTCGCCCGACAGCCGCTGCGGCAACAGGCCCGAGGCGTACAGCTCGCGCTTGCTCGAGGCCAGCAGGCGCCCGTCCTCGAAGACGTCGAGATCGTTGCGGATCAGGCTCGCCACCCAGACCAGAGCGGCATCGGTGACGGGCTGATCGCCGGGCGCTTCGTCGCGCTGGAACAGAGCGAAGTCCTCGACCGCTTTCTTGGCGACGCCCGCCAGCTCTTGTGCTTGTTCGGCGGCCTGGGCGCGCAAGCGCTCGGTCACGAAGCGCTCGAGCACCGCCTGCAGCACGATCACGGGAACGAACGCCACCAGCGCGAATGCCACGAACAGGCGCAGCGAAAAGTGCTGGCGAATCGTGGCCAGGAGCGAGAGCAGCGTGAGGCTCGGCCGGCGCAGTAGCGTTCGCAGCACGATGCTGCCCGCGAGCAGCGCCGTGCCGAGCAGCAGCGTGGCCAGCGCGGACTCCAGCAGATCGGCCAGGAATCGTCCGGCGCTGGTGCGCGGGTAGAAGACCCCGTAGCTGGTCCGGCCCTGTCGCAGCAGGAACACGTGCTGCCAGCGTTCGTCCACGCGCAGCGTTGCCCACAAACCGTTGGGCGAAGCGGCCACGCGCTCGTCCAACTCCGGATCCAGCGTCGGGGGCCGGTCGTCGGAGCTGAACAGCGGTCGGCGCTCCGCGTCGAACACGAGCAGTCCCAGCGGGCGGTTGGAGCGGGGCGAGACGGCGGCGCGCCGGAACAGGATCGAGTAGGGGTCGCGGCTGGTCAGGAACGGCAGGTTCCAGTAGTCGTCGCCGACGAACACGTGAACGGCTCCGCTCACCCGTCCGTCGCTGGCCAGCAGGCGGCGCGCGTGGAGGACCGGCACCTCCGCCGAAGCGACGGTCGAGCGTTCACGCGCGATCTCCCAGTCCGTGCTCCGGGGCAGCGGCCGACGCGCCGCGCCAATCGAGGGCAGGTTCAGCGCAAAACGACTCACGACCGAGCCCTTCAGGTCCTGCACCTCGACCGCAGACGTGAAGCCGTAGCTGGCGAGATCGGTGGCCGACCAGACGGCGTAGGCGAGCTCCTCGAGCTCCGGAGGGCGCGGCCCCTTCGGCGCGTCCTCCAACAGCCCGAACTCGTCGATCTTGCGGCGCGTTTCGCGCAGAACGTAGTCGCGCCAATCGGGCTGCCGCAGAACCAGTGGGGCGTCGACCTGTTCGATCGCCCTGCGCAGCTTCTTCTCTTCGAAGTGAACGACACTTGGAAACAGCAGCAGCGACAGGCCGGCGAGCGCTCCCAGCGACGCTCCGGCGAGCGCCCCGGGCGACGCGCTCTTGAGCCAGGCCATGAGCGTCTCGCGGCGGCCGCTCAGTAGCGCGGCGGTCGCGACTAGCAGCAGCGCTGGCAGCAGAGGCAGCCCGAGGCGCTCGCGCGGCCAGAAGCGGCTCGCGATGCCGAACAGGGCCGCCCAGCCCGCGAGCCGGAGACTGGTCGGACCCAAGCCGTCAGGGAAGCGTCCCGCCCCGGAAAAGACGCAAACCAAGAGCGCCAGGCCGCAGGCCAGCGTCGCGAGCAGAGCCGTCTGCATGCACAAGAGGCCCGCGGAAGCGGGCGCCAAAGCGATCTGGTCGAGGTCGAGGGAGGAGCGCGAGACGATCTCGGCGATCGCCGCGAACACCAGGCCGAGCAAGGGAACTGCGGCGACGTCGCACAGGAGATCGCGCAACG
>CAZVOI010000701.1:0-1774 GCA_964628275.1 uncultured Acidobacteriota bacterium
GCGGGCCAGGGTGTCCTCGTCAAGGGCCAGGGCCTCAAGAAGAAGCCCGCCGAGGGCCCTCCCGTCGAGGTCGCCGAAGCAGTCGATGCTGAACTCGAGCCCCGGCAGGGCCTGCTGCACGACGCTCTCCACCGGGCTGTAGGCCCGGAAGAAGGCGAGCTCACCTCCGTGTGCCACTTCCAGAGCAGGTAGATCGCCGGGTAGACGAGCAGCTCCATCAGGAACGACGTCGCGAGGCCGCCCACCATCGGCGCGGCCACGCGCTTCATGACGTCGGAGCCGGAGCCGGTCGACCACATGATGGGCATGAGGCCCATGAAAGCCGCGGTCACCGTCATCATCTTGGGCCGCACGCGCTTCACGGCCCCGTGGATGATCGCTTCGTGGATCTCGGCCAGGGAGCGGAGCCTGCCTTTGACCTTCGCCTCGTCTTAAGCGAGGTCCAGAAAGTCAGAGGTGGTGCCGAGGCGGGCACGATCCTGGGCACGGTCGGATAACGAGGCCCAACGCGCACGAGCGTTACGCGCCGGCCGGTTCCGACTGGTGCCGGACCTCCGTGTGCCACTTCCAGAGCAGGTAGATCGCCGGGTAGACGAGCAGCTCCATCAGAAACGAGGTCGCGAGGCCTCCCACCATCGGCGCGGCCACGCGCTTCATCACGTCGGCGCCGGATCCGGTCGACCACATGATCGGCATCAGGCCCATGAACGCCGCGGTCACCGTCATGATCTTGGGCCGCACGCGCTTGACCGCCCCGTGGATGATCGCCTCGTGGAGCTCGGCGAGGGAGCGCAGGCGTCCCTTCGCCTTCGCCTCGTCGTAGGCGAGGTCCAGGAAGAGCAGCATGAAGACACCCGTCTCGGCGTCGAGACCCATGAGCGCGATCATGCCCACCCAGGCCGCAATCGACACGTTGTAGTCGAGCAAGGTACATGAGCCAGACCGCCCCCACGACCGAGAAGGGGACGGCCAGCATCACGATCCCGGCCTTCACGCCCGACTTCGTGTTCACGACCTTCAAGCGCTCACGCACCCGCAGCATGTTCTCGTACTGGCCGCTCCACTCGAGCGAGTAGCGATGTGTTCCGTGGGTCACGCGGAGGCGCCGGCCGGCGCGAAAGACTCGTGTACCATTGGCCAAACGAGCGCCGACAACCGACTCGGGGAAGGCTCAAGGGCCATGATCGGTCGAACGGTCTCCCACTACCGGATCGTCGAGAAGCTCGGCGGCGGCGGTATGGGTGTCGTGTACAAGGCCAAGGACACGCGCCTCGACCGAACCGTTGCCCTGAAATTCCTCCCCGCGGAGCAGTTCGACAACCCGACGGCGCTCGAGCGCTTCCAGCGCGAGGCCAAGGCCGCTTCTGCCCTCAACCATCCTCACATCTGCACCATCTACGACATCGACGCCCACGAGGGCCGGCCCTTCATCTCCATGGAGCTGCTGGAAGGCCAGACCCTCAAGCACCGCATCGCCGGCAAGCCGCTGGAGACGGCGGAGCTGCTCGATCTCGCGATCCAGATCGCCGACGCGCTCGACGCCGCCCACGCGAAGGGGATCGTCCACCGGGACATCAAGCCCGCGAACATCTTCGTCACCGCGCGCGGCGACGCGAAGGTGCTCGACTTCGGCCTGGCGAAATGGACGAGCGAGCGGGAGTCCGCGGAGTCCAAGGCCGAGACAGCCGCGGCCGAGAAGCATCTCACGAGCCCCGGCACGGCCTTGGGCACGGTCGCGTACATGTCCCCGGAGCAGGTGCTCGGGAAGGTGCTG
>CAZVOI010000702.1:0-42328 GCA_964628275.1 uncultured Acidobacteriota bacterium
GAGCCGGGCGTCGAGGAGAAGCTGTCGCCCGCCGCGGGGCCCGCGCAGCCCAGCAGCGCCAGGGAGAGTAGGGGTACGGCCAAGGTCTTGCTCATGCTCACCTCCACCCCTAATACAGGCGAGCGGGGGAGCCTATTCCGCGGCTAGGCTGGCTAGGGGGACCCCACCAGAGGCCACCGGCGGCGGTGGAGCGGGGGACGGCGCCTGTGCCGAAGCGAATCCGCAGGCTGCCGTGGCGATCAGCAGCGCGCGCCGCATCAATCGCCTTCCGGCTTGGCTGGGCCTTCGATCCTAGGCGCCGGGCCCATCACCTGGTCGACCGTGAGCGCGTTGATCGGGCCCAGGTCGAGCGCCTGGACGGCCTTCTCGATCTTGGCGCGATCGCCGACGATCACGATCGCGAGGTGGCCGGGGTCGATGCTTCCGCCGGCCGCCCTCTGGACCAACTTGGCGTCCACGTTCATCACCTTGGGTACGAAGCTCGAGAACTCGTCGTCCAGAAGCCCGAATGCGAACTGCTCGGCGAGCTTCGAGGCGATCTGGCGTGTCGTCTCGAAATCCTGTGCGTAGCTGGCGGCCAGATAGCCGCGCGCCCTTTCGATCTCTTCCTTCTTCGCCGGTGTGCGGATCCGCACCAGCTCGCTCATGAACTCGCGCAGCGCGTCGGCGGTCACGGGCGTGAAGACGTCTGAGGCCGCGGCGAACAAGCCGACGGCGCGGCGGTAGTCGAAGCGCGAGCTGGCGCCGTACGAGTAGCCGTGCTGTTCGCGCAGGTTGTCGTTGAGCCGCGACGTGAATGAGCCGCCCAGCAGCGTGTTCAGGACCTCGAGCGCGTGATAGTCGGGCGTGGCGCGGCTCGGGCCGACGCGCCCCACCCGGATCACGGACTGTGCGGAGCCGGGGCGGTCCACGATCCAGAGCTGCCGGCCCGTGGTCTGCGCCGCGTCGCCGGCCTGAGGCGCCGGCGTGCCGCCCTTCTGCCAGGCCCCGAACGCTCTTTCCAGGAGCGGCAACAGCGTCCCCGCGTCGATCGCGCCGACCACGACGATCGCGGCGTTCTCGGGCCGGAACTGTTTGTTGTGGAAGTTGCGCAGGTCGCCGATCCTGAGCCCGTGGAGGGACGCGCCGTCGCCTCTGAGCGGTAGCCCGTAGCGGTGCCCCTCTCCGAAGACGGCCCGGTTCAGCGCGAAGCTCGCCAGGCGGCGCGGGTCGTCGCGGGCCTGGAGCGGATCGGTGAGCGCTTCGCGCCGCACGCGGTCGAGGTCCTTCTGTCGGAACGCGGGCCGCATCGCCACGTCGCTGAACGTGAGCAGCGCCGCTCCGAAGCGCGGCGCCGGCACATGCAGCCGAACGCTCGTCGCGTCCCAGGTGCAGCTCGTGCGTAGCTCCGCGCCGAGCAGCTCCAGCGCGTCCGCGATCGCGAGCGCATCGCGCGCGCCGCTGGCCTCGTCCAGCATCTCGGCCGTCATCGCGGCGATACCGGTGCGGTTCAGCGGATCGCTCGCGGCGCCGGCCTTGACCACGAGCTGCATCTCGATCGACGGCACCTCGCGCATCTCGACCAGGATCACCGGCAGGCCGTTCGTGAGCGCGAGCTTCTGGAGGGGCGGCAGTTTCAGCGGCTTGGGTGAACCCACCGCCGGTGGCTTGCTCCGATCGGCGGGGGCCGCCTGTACCCGCATCGGGTGGGGTCCGATCAGCAGCAGAGCGACGAGCGTGGCACGCGCCCTCACTTGGCGTTCTCCGGAACCGCCAGGTCGCGGCGCCCTTCAGGCACCACGGAGAGCAGCACACGCTCGCGGCCGAGAAAGCGCAGCGCGGCGGCCTGGACGTCCTTCGGCGAAAGCGCCCGGTAGCGCGCCAGGTCCTCCTCGAAGTAGTCCGGATTTCCGGTCGCGAAGAAGTAGCGGTTCATCTGATCGGCCTTGCCGCTGAAGCCGCCTACGCGTTCGAGCCGGTCGTAGAAGCGGGCTTCGGTCTGATTTCGAAAACGTTCCATCTCGCGAGGCGTGGGCGGCCGCTCGCGCAGCTTGGCGACCTCCTCGTCGACCATCGCGCGCAGCTCCTCGAGCTTTGCGCCGGAGCGTGCCGTCAGCGTGATGCCGAACGTGGAGACGAGCGCCGCGGAGTCCTGCGTCGCCTCGACATCCTGGGCCACCTCCAGCTCGTAAACGAGCCGCTTGTAGAGCCGCGAGTTCTTGCCCTGGGCGAGCACCGCGCCGAGCGCGTCGAGCGCGGCGTCGGCGGGGGCGAGGTAGGGCGGCGTGGGCCACTGGATGTAGAGCCGCGGGAGCTGCACCTTGTCTTCGAGAATCAGGCGCTTCTCTTCGCGGAGCACGACAGGCTTGGGCGCGATCGGGTCGACCGCCGCGCGCATCGGCACTTCGTCGAACCATTTCTCGACCAGCGCGCGCGCCTCCCTGGCGTCGAAGTCGCCCGCTACCACCAGGCTGGCGTTTCCCGGGCCGTAGAAGCGCTCGAAGAAGCCCGTGACGTCTTCGAGCTTGGCGGCGCTCAGGTCGGCCATCGAGCCGATCGTGGGCCACGAGTAGGGATGATCTGGCGGGTACATCGCTTCCAGAAGCTTCAGCTCCGCCATCCCGTAGGGCCGGTTCTCGTACGACTGGCGGCGCTCGTTCTTCACCACGTCGCGCTGGCCGTCGAGCTTCTGCTGCGTCATCGCCTGCGGCAGGTACGCCATCCGGTCTGACTCCAGGAACAACGGGATCTCGAGCGCGTTGGCGGGTGCGTCCTCGAAGTAGTTGGTGCGATCGTTGTTGGTCGAGCCGTTGTTGTTGCCGCCCGCCGCCTCAAGCCAGCGGTCGAAGGCGCCTTCGGGGACGTTCTTGGAGCCCTCGAACATCAGGTGCTCGAAGAGGTGCGCGAAGCCGGTGCGGCCCGGGCGCTCACGGCCGGAGCCGACGTGATACCAGGCGTTGACGGTGATGATCGGCGCCGAGCGGTCCTCGTGGAGGATCACGGTCAGGCCGTTGCGGAGCCGCAGCATCTCGTACGACACATCGAGACGGTTGACGGCGGCGGGAGGCGGCGCTGGCGCGGGACTCGGGCGAGCCTGCGCCAGCGACAGCAGCGCAGCGAGTGTAAAGCCGAACATGGAGCCGTCCTTTCGAGCGGCCCCGAGTCTAGCCTCCTACTTGGCCTTGGTGGCCTCGATCTGGATCTGCACGCTGACGTCGTCGCCGAGCACGGTGCCGCCCGAATCGAGCACGGTGTTCCAGACGATGCCGTAGTCCTTGCGGTTCAGCGTGACCTGTGTCTCGAAGCCCGACTTGAGGAGCTCCTTGCCCTCACGGTTCTTCGTGGTCATGACACCGCCGAAGCTGACGGGCAGCGTCACTTCCTTGACGACGCCGTGCAGGCTGAGCGTGCCGGTGACGTCGTACTTGTCCTTGCCGGCGGGCTTCACCTTGCTGCTCTTGAAGGTGATCTCGGGAAACTTCTCGACGTCGAAGAAATCGGCCGAACGCAAGTGCTTGTCGCGGCCCTCGTTGTCGGTGTCGATGCTGGTGGTCTTGATCGTGAACTCGACGCTCGAAGCCTCGGGCTTGGCGGAATCGGCCGTGATCGAGCCGGTGAAGTCGGTGAAGCGGCCGCGCACCTTGGCGATGAAGTGGCGAACCTGGAATCCCACCTCCGAGTGGTTCTTGTCCACGGTCCAAACGTCTTGCGCCGAAGCCGAGCCGGCCAACAGGCCCGCGGCCAGCGTCAGAAGAAACCGACGATTCATGTTTCGCTCCTTGTGCTTGAACGGCAAAGGTCGACGATAGAGGCCGGGTTGGGCGCGGTCAAGTCAAAGGATGTGCGGTGCGCGTCACAGCACTTTGCCCCTGGCGGCGACCGGCCAAATGGCCTCGATCCGGCCCTTGCGCACGGCGTAGACGTGATCCTGCAGGTTGGAGACGACGCAGGCATGGTTGGGGATGACCTGGACGCGGTCGCCGACGCGGAACGACTCGCCCGGGGCGACCGCCACGACGCCGTGCTCCTCGGAGAGCCGCTGCAGCCGACTCGCGCGTCCCACGATGAAACCATGCGCCACGGGCTTGGGGCGGAGCGGATCGCTCGTCAGCATCTTGGTCCCGGCGTCGAGCACCGCCCGATCGGCGGCAGGCACGCTCACGACGGTCGCCAGGACCGTGATCGCGCAGTCGTCGAGCGTGCACAGGCCCAGGTTGGCCTGGGTCGCGTCGTAGTAGACGTAGGTTCCGGGGCGCGCCTCGGTCACGTCGGCGCGCATCGCGTGGATGGCCGTGGGGGTCGAGCCCACCGACACGGCTTCGCAGTCGAGACCGGCCGCTCGGAGCTCGCGCGCGACCGCGGACAGCGTCTCGGCCTCGTGTCTACCGACCTCGGCCAGGCCTTCCTCGGTGTCGCAATGATAGCCCTGCCCGGCGTGCGTGAAGACGCCGCGGAAACGTAGTCCCGGCATCGCGTCGATCTTCTCGGCGAGCGGTCGCGCGTCTTCAGGCTTCACGCCGACGCGCTGGAAGCCGACGTCCACCTTGACCCGCACGTCCAGCTTGCGGCCGGCTTTCGCGAACACGTCGGAGAGCGACCGCGCGCCCGCCTCGCTGTCGGCGCCGACGCTCAGGCGTGCCTTGTCGGCGAGCGCCAGTAATCGCTGCGCCTTCACGGCGCCGACGATCGGGTAGGCCAGGAAGATGTCGTCGATCCCGGCAGCGACGAACACCTCGGCCTCGCCGACCTTGGCGAGCGTGATGCCGCTGGCGCCCGCCCGGAGCTGCATCCGCGCCACCTCCGGGACCTTGTGTGTCTTGCCGTGCGGGCGCAGCGCCACGCCCGCCGTTCGGGCGCGTTCCGCCATCCGTGCGATGTTGCGCTCGGTCTTGTCGAGATCGATCAGGACCGCCGGCGTGTCGAGGTCTTCGATGGGTTGCATTGGCCTGAGGCTAAGATGGCCGGCCCGTATGACCAAGGCCGGCGTTGACGCCGTCGTGATGCCCGCGCCGCGGAGCGCCCTCGAGCGACGCGCGTTCGCGGAGCCAACCGCCCAGCCGGGCGGCGCCATTCTCGAGACCGTGCTGAGCGAGGTGTGCGGAACCGACGTCCATCTTCATCATGGACGGCTCGGCGGCGTGCCGTATCCGATCATCCCGGGTCACGTGAGCTGCGGCCGGGTGGTCGAGACGGGCGGCGCTCTTCGCGACGTGGACGGCCAATCGATCGCGGTGGGTCAGCTCGTGACTTTCTACGACGTCTACGAGATCTGCGGTCGCTGCTGGCACTGCCTGGTGGCGAAGGCCGGGACACGCTGCCCCGAGCGCAAGGTCTACGGCATCACCACCAGCGCGCGCGACGGCCTGCTCGGCGGCTGGGCAGAGCGGATCGATCTCCGGCCGGGCGTGCGGATCGTGCCGCTGCCAGCGGGCCTCGAGCCGCTCGACTTCATGGGCGGCGGCTGCGGCCTGCCGACCGGATTTCACGCGGTCGAGCGTGCGCAGATCGCGCTGGGTGACACGGTGGTGGTGCAAGGCAGCGGCCCGGTCGGCCTGAATGCCGCGATCTTCGCGCAGCTCGCCGGGGCGCTGCGCGTGTTCGTGGTCGGCGCGCCGACGGCGCGTCTCGATGCGGCGCGGCGGCTCGGGGCCGAAGACACGCTCGACGTGCTCGAAGTCTCGGATCCGGCCGCGCGCGCGCGCTGGGTGAGCGAAAGGACACAAGGACGCGGCGCCGACGTCGTGATCGAGGCCTCGGGCAATCCCGCCGCGGTCCGCGAGGGCCTCGAGATGGTGCGCGACGCCGGCCGCTACGTGATCGTCGGGCAGTACACCGACGCCGGCGAGATCGCGCTCAACCCGCACCTGCATCTGAACCGCAAGCACGTGACGTTGCTCGGCTGCTGGGGCTACGAGTTCACGCACCTGCATCGTTCGATCGCGATGATGGCTCGTCACGCCGCGCGCTTTCGCTGGCGTGAGCTGGTGACGCGCGAGTACACGCTCAGCGAGGCCGCGGCGGCGCTCGCGGACATGGAGCGACTTCGCGTCGTGAAGGCCGTGATCCGCGTTCGCGCATGAGGCGGTTCGCCGGCGCGGCTGGATCAACTGAGGACCGCGCCGCCGCGGGCGCTGGAGGCGAGCATGCCGCAAGCGGCGTGGATGTCGGGTCCTCCCGAGTAGCGCCGCGCGAAGCCGACGCGGTTCGTAGCGAGCGCCGTCAGGAACCGGCCGCGCTCCTCGTCGCTGGCTCGGCCGAAGCGTCCGGTCGGATCGTTGACGTCGATCACGGAGACGCGCAGCGGCGCGTCGCCGAACAGCCGCCGCAGCGCGCGCGCCTCGTCCTCGCCGCTGTTGACGCCGGCCATCAGCACCCACGCCAGGTTCACCAGGCCGCCGCGTCGCTCGGCGTGCCGAAGCATCGCGGCCGCCAGGTCGCGAACGTCGTAGCGCGAGGCGATCGGCAGCAGCGCGGCGCGCTTTTCGGGGAGTGCTGTAGTCAGCGACAGGATCAAGCGATAGGGATGGCCCTCGTCCGTATATCGCTCGATCATCGGCAACAGGCCCACGGTCGAGAGCGTGATCCGATCGCCACGGATGCGCAGGCCACAGGGATGCCGCAGCACCTCGGCGGCGCGAATCACGTTGTCGTAGTTCTGGAACGGCTCGCCTTGTCCCTGGAACACCACCCCCGTCACCGGACGATCGGTCGCTTCGCGGCGCACCGCGAGCACCTGGTCGACGATCTCCCAGGCCTCGAGGTTGCGGCTGAATCCGAGCCGGCCGGTTTCGCAGAAGACGCAGCCGAGCGCGCAGCCGACCTGGGACGAGACGCACACGCTGTAGCGCGGCCGCTCCAGCGGGATGCGCACGCTTTCGAGCGCGTGCCCGTCGGCGGTGCGAAACAGGTACTTCACGAAGGGATCGAGCTGGCTCTTGCGCCGGTCCACGATCTGGAGCCGGCCGGTCTCGGTGCGCTCCTCGATTTCCGCGCGCAGCCGTTTTGACAGCCCCGGGACGCCAGCCAGATCGTCGCTGCCCTGTCCGATGCTCCGGCTGATCGTCCGCCGTGCGACGCCCGGCGAGAGCCCGGGGAAGAGCGCCGCCAACGTCTCGGGCGTGTGGCCGCGCCGGTGCGTTTTCGCGCTCGCCGCGCTCAGAAGCGCAGCACCACGCGCCGGCCGCCGATCTCCAGCTCGACGCTGTCGGTCGCAATCGTGACCACCCGCGCGCCGTCGATCGCGTCGCCCTCGCGCAGCAGCCGATCGTTGATCAGCGCGACCGAGTGGCCGTCTTTTTCGCTGATCGCTTGCAGCGTGAACGCGCGTGGCGATGGCGCCGCGGGAGCCGGACTCGCGCCAGCCGGTGCGACCAACGGGGACGGCGTTGTGCTGGCCGTGGTCGCGGGCATCGGCGGGTTCGAAGACGGTGCTGGGATCGCGCCGGCGGACGTCGGCGGGGTCGCCGCCGGCCCCGGTTCGACGACCGCCACCGCCGCGGGCCTCGTCCGCATCATCACGATGCCGAGCGACGCCCCGCCCGCCAGCAGGCCGAGCACGAACAGCACGATCGGCCGACCCACGCCGCCTCGGTCAGCCCAGGCCCCGGTTCCGAGCACGAGGAAGCCGCGCTCCGGCGCCTGCTTCTCTCGCTCGAGCTTGCGGAGCGCTTCTAGGATCAGGCTCACGACGTCGCCCCGAGAAGCCGAGGCCGCGGCGCCGGCCCGCGCGTGACCAGGGCCATCAGTGTGCGCGCTCCGAGGACCCCATCGGGCACCAGGCCGAGGTCGCGCTGGAAGCCCTCGAGCGCCAGGGCGTTCGAATCGCCGGGCCGCGCGTAGCGGAGTTCCAGCAGCCGCGCTTGCTGCCATATCTCCGCGCGCGCCGGATCCTGAAGCAGGCGCTCGGCGTCGCGCCACAGGAAGGTGGCCTGCCGCGTCCACAGCGCATCGACTTCGGACCAGGAGACGCTTGCCGTCTCGCCCAGGATCGACACGACCGCCTGATCGCCCTGGAGCCCGACCAGAGCCAGCGGGACGGTGTCGGCTCGCTCGGGATGGAACATCTCGAGCAGGGCGGGCAGGTCGAGCCGGCGCAGCATGTCGCGGTTGGCGCGCAGGGTGATGCGCTCGAGCGGCTCGGCCCCCCACAACGAGCGCAGCCTCTCGAGGGAGCTCTGCACCGCGGCGTCCCGCGGAGCGCGCAACACGAGGCCGGGGAGCCGGGCTGCCGACGCGGGCGCCGGGCTTGCCGCCGCGGCCGGGGCGGGCTCGAGCGTTGGCGCCGGCGTAGCGACCGCCGGCGTCGAGCGAAAACTGGCGATGGCGCCTGCGGCGAGCAGCACGCTGGCGACCGCCAGAGCCGCGGCGGCCGCGCCGCGCCCATTCAGCCGGCGTGCGCCTCCCTGGATCTCGCGCGCCGCGATGCGAACGGTCGCCGGCGTGATCGTGCGCGTTCCGTGGGCGTAGCCGGCCAGGAGTGCGCGGTCGCACACCAGGTTCAAGACACGCGGTACGCCCCCCGAAACGGCGTGCGCCGCTACCAGCGCGCCCTTGGTGAAGAGGACCTTGCCGAGGCCGCCCGCCACTTGGATGCGGTGCTGCACGTAGGCTTCGGTCTCGGCGCGGTTCAGTGGTCCGATGTGATAGCGAGCCGTGACGCGTTGCGCCAGTTGCCTGAGGTCGTGGCGCGCCAGCATCTCGAGGAGCTCCGGCTGGCCCAAGAGGACGATCTGGATGAGCTTCTCGGTGTCGGTCTCGAGATTCGAGAGCAGCCGGATCTGTTCGAGGACATCCGGTGACAGATCCTGGGCCTCGTCGATCATCAGCACCACCGAGCGTCCGTTTTCGCGCGCCTCGAGCAGGAAGCGGTGCAGCGCATCCACCAGGTCCTTCAGCGACGCGCCGCGGGCTTCGACATGCAGGTCGTCGAGGATCGAGCGGAGCAGCTCGGCCGCTGTCAGCGCCGGATACAGCACCACGGCAGTGGCGGTGTCGGGCCCGAGCCCGCTCAGGAAGTAGCGGGCCAGCGTGGTCTTGCCGGTGCCCACCTCGCCGCTCAACACCACGAAGCCGCCGCGCTCCTGATGCCCGAACGAGAGGTGCGCGAAAGCTTCGGTGTGGCGGGACGAAAGGTACAGGTATTTCGGGTCCGGCGTCAGGTTGAACGGTTTCTCCGTGAAGCCGTAGTACGTCTCGTACATGGCCTAGGCGCTCACGCTCGCGCTTCGGACTCGATGAAGGTCTCGATCGCGCTGCGCGCCGGGCCGCGCAGGATGATGAAGTCGACGCCGTAACGGCGCTTATCTTCGACGACACCCGCCTCTCGGACGACCTGGCCCACAACTTCCACCGGCGTGCCGCCGGGCAACTCGAAGGCGACCTCCAGCGTCGCTCCCGCTTCCAGGGAAGCCTCGGTCTCGAGCAGCATGCCGCGCACGCTCAGGTTCAGCGCGTGGGCCTCGCGGCGGCCGTCGCTGGCCCTGGGCCAGATGACGAAGCTCGTCGGCAGTCGGATCTCGCGCCGCGGCGGCTCGGCCAGCAACTCCTCGAGCTTGTCGTCCCACAACAGCGGATCCACGGGAGCCTTGAGCACCAGGCTGGCTCCGGCACGGCGCAGCGGCATCTCGGCGCCGCTGGCGTCGCGGGGTAGCATGACCACCACTGGCACGCGCCGCGTCTCCAGCGTTTCCTTGAGCTGCCGGATCAGCTTCTCGCAGGCCTCGGGGAGCTGATCCTTGATCAGGATCAGGTTGGGCAGCTTGGCGCGCGCGATCGGAAGCACGCTCGCGAGGTCGTCGGTCACCACGCGCTCGACCGAACTGCGGAAGAGGACCGTCGCGCCGAGCTCGGTCGAGGGGTCTTGGGCCGCGACGAAGAGAACCTTGGGCATGCCCGAAGACCTTCGAGTGTACCATCGCGCCAAGCGGTCGATTTCCCTGATGGACGAGCGACGTGTCGTGGTGGACGCGGGCCACACGGTGAGCGTTTCGCTTCACGGCGACGGCGACACGGCCGTTGTCCTGGGGCACGGCGCGGGGGGCACGCGCAATACGCCGTTCCTGCTGCGGCTAGCTGAGGCGGTCGTCGCCACCGGTCGTCGCGTCGCGCTCTTCAACTTTCCCTACACCGAGCGTGGCCGGCGCCTGCCCGATCCGCCCGCGCTTCTCGAAGAGACGGTCGCGAGGGTCGCGGAGAGCGTTCGCGACCTGGGCGCGAAGCGGCTCGTCCTCGGCGGCAAGTCGATGGGCGGCCGGATCGCGTCGCAGGCCGTGGCCAAGGGCCTCGCGGCCGATGCGCTGGTGTTTCTCGGCTACCCGCTACACCCGCCCGAAAGGCCCGAAAAGCTGCGAGACAAGCACCTGCCTGACGTCACGGCGCCGATGCTGTTCGTGCAGGGCACCCGTGACGCCTTCGCGCGCTTCGATCTACTCGAGGCCACGCTCGCCAGCCTCGGCGATCGGGCCACGCTGCTCAAGGTCGAAGACGGCGACCACTCGTTCGTGGTGCGGAAGAAGGTGACGGGGCGCGGGGCGGCCGAGGTCGAGAGGGAGATCCTCGAAGCCTTGACGGCTTGGCTCGATGCTCGAGGCCTGTAGCACGATGCGGACCCGCGCCGGGGACGCGGCTACGCCTTCGTCTCAGCGGCCTCCTGCAGCATCTCCCACTGGCCGATCAGGTCGCCGACCTCCCACATCAGCGCCTTGTGGTCGTTCGCGGCCGTGTCGGCGCGGGCGCGGTCGTCGTAGAAGCCCGGTGCGGCCATCTGCGACTCGAGGTCCTTGACCGACTTCTCCTTCTCGGCGATGCGCTTCTCGAGCTCCGCGATGCGGGCTCGGGCTTCCCTGGACTCGCGGTTGCGCACGCTGCGCTCCGGCGGCGTGCCGGGCTTGCGCAGGCGCGGCGCCAGCGGGTCGACCGGCTTCGCAGCCGGCTTGGGCTTGGGCTTGCTGGCGTGAGTCGCGGGCGTCTTCGGATGGATCGCGGCTGCCGCCGCCGGCTGGTGCGCCGCGTTTGTCGCAAGCTTCGGCGCTTCGACCTGACGGAGCCCGGGCTTCGGCAGCGGCACCGCGAGTCCCGCTTCGCGTTGCTTCTTCCAGTAGAGGAACTCCTCGTATCCGCCGGGGTACAGCAGCGCCTGGCCGGCGCCGACCTCAATGACCTTGGTGGCCAGCTTGTCCACGAAGTAGCGGTCGTGTGACACGAACACGAGCGTGCCGCCGTAGTCGTCGAGCGCGTCGAGCAGGACTTCCTTGGAGTCGAGGTCGAGGTGGTTGGTGGGCTCGTCGAGCAACAGCACGTTGCTGGGGTTCAGCAGCATCTTGGCGAGCGCCAGCCGGTTCCGCTCGCCGCCCGAGAGCACGCCGGCTTTCTTGTAAGCGTCGTCGCCCGAGAACAGGAACCCGCCCAGGATGCTGCGGATCATCGGCACCATCGTTGTCGGGCTCGCCGAGGACATCTCTTCGTAGACCGTCCGCGCCGGGTTCAGCACCGAGGCCTGGTCCTGCGCGAAGTAGTCCATCACCACCTGGTGGCCGAGCACGCGCACGCCCGTATCCGGGGCGTCGTCCCCGGCCAGGAGCCGCATCAAGGTCGACTTGCCGGCGCCGTTCGGGCCGACGAGAGCGATCCGATCGCCGCGCTCGATCGCGAGGTCGATGCCGTCGAGCACGACGTTGTCGCCGTACGACTTCCGCGCGCTCTTCAGCTCGAGCACCACCCGGCCCGGCTTCGGCGCGTCGGGAAACTTGAAACGGATCTTCTTGCGCTCCGCCGGGATCTCGATCCGCTCCACCTTGTCGAGCGCCTTGATCCGGCTCTGCACCTGGCGCGCCTTGGTGGCCGTGTAGCGGAATCTGTTGATGAAGGCTTCGGCCTTCTCGACTTCTTCGCTCTGGCGGCGGTGCGACTCACGCAGCCGCTCCATCGCGGCAGCGTGCTCGATGACGTACTTCGAGTAGTTGCCGTGGTAATCGGTCAGCGTGCGCAGGCCGACCTCGGTGATCCGCTTCACCGTCGAATCCAGGAAGTAGCGGTCGTGTGACACCAGCACCACCGAGCCCGGATAGTCGGCCAGGTACTCCTCGAGCCAGTTGCGCGCGGGCAGGTCGAGGTGGTTCGTCGGCTCGTCCATCAGCAGCAGGTTGGGCCGCGCCAGCAGCAGCTTGGAGAGCGCGATCCGCATCTGCCAGCCGCCCGAGAACTCTTCGCACTTCCGGTCGTTGTCCTTGGGCGAGAAGCCGAGGCCCTTCAGGACGTCGGCGACGCGCGCGTCGATCTCGTAGCCGCCCCGATCCTTGAATCGCTCCATCACCTCGGCGTAGCGCACCAGCAGCCGTTCGTGATCGCCGCCGTCGTCGTGGCTCGCGTGCTGGAGCTGGTCCTCGATCTGGTGCTGCTCGGTCTTCAATGCCAGTAGGTTCTCGAAGGCGAGCGTGACTTCCTCGAAGACCGTCCGCCCCTTGTGGACGATGCCGTCTTGCGGCAGATAGCCAATCGTGGTGTCGGAGGCCATCCGGATCTGTCCGGAATCGGGCTCTTCGAGCCCGGCCAGCATCTTCAATAAGGTCGTCTTTCCGGACCCGTTCGGGCCGGAAAGACCGATCCGGTCCTTCTTCTTGACGTGCCACGACACGTCCTCGAGCAGCACGCGCTCGCCGTATCGCTTGGTCAGGTTCTCGATGTGGATCATTGGAATAGGTCGCCGCGGCGGAACTTCCGATTTTACAGCAGCGAGCGCACCCTTGCGCCCCCGGGCAGGCGCCCCGATAATGATTCCGAAAATGGAAACGACGACGACGGCCGCGGCGAGCTTCGCCGCCATGAACCTGCGCGCGGAAACCCTGGCCAGCATCGACGCCAAGGGGTACAAGGCGCCCACCGACTGCCAGGCCGAAGCCATCCCGCGCGCGCAGGCGGGCAAGGACCTGGTCGTCCAGTCGCGCACCGGCACCGGCAAGACCGCCGCCTTCGGGATCCCGATGGTCGAGGCGATCGACCTGGAGCGCGCCGAGGTTCAGGCGCTGATCCTGACGCCGACGCGCGAGCTGGCGATCCAGGTCGCCCAGGAGATCGCGGAGCTCGGCCAGGGCCGCGGCGTGAAGGTCGAGTGCGTCTACGGCGGCGACCCGATCGAGCGCCAGATCGCCGGCATCCAGAAAGGGGCCCACGTGATCGCCGGCACCCCAGGGCGGGTGCTCGACCATTTGCGCCGCAAGACGCTGCGGATGGCCGGCATGAAGATGCTCGTCCTCGACGAAGCCGACCGCATGCTCGACATGGGCTTCGCCGTCGAGATGGGCGAGATCATGGAGTACCTGCCGACGGAACGGCAGACGCTGCTCTTCTCGGCCACCGTGCCGCTCGGCATCCGCGGCCTCATCTACCACTACCTCAAAGAGCCCGAGTGGGTGCTGCTCTCCGAAGACCAGGTCTACGTCAAGGAAGTGCAGCACCTGTACTCCTTGGTCTCGCGGCTCCACAAGGAATCCGCGCTCTACAAGCTGATCGAATACGAGAACCCGGCGAGCTCGATGACGTTTTGCAACACCCGTGAGGAGACCCGGCTCGTCTACACCTTCCTCGCCGGCAAGGGCCTGAAGGCCGGCATGCTCTCCTCGGATCTCGTGCAGCGGAAGCGCGAGCAGACGATGGATCGCTTCAAGAAGGGCGAGATCCGCCACATGGTCACGACCGACGTCGCCTCGCGCGGCATCGACATCGAGGACCTGTCGCACGTGTTCATCTTCTCGGCGCCCGACTCGCCCGAGCAGTACATCCACCGCGCCGGCCGCACCGGCCGCGTCGGCAAGAGCGGCCGGGCGATCAGCCTGTTGGGCGCCCACGACCTGATGAACTTCAACCGGCTGGTGAAGCGCTATCACGTCGAGGTCACCGAGCTGGAGCTGCCGTCCGACGCCGAGGTCGAGGCCCGCAAGGAAGAACGCATCGTCACCAGCCTGGCGGCCGAAGGCCAGACGCTGCCGCTCGACGACTACGCCGAGATGAGCCCGATCGCGCGCCGCATCGCCGCCCACGAGCAACGCGACCGCATCGTCGCGATGCTGCTGCGCGGCCACTTCCAGCCGGCCCCGGTCGACGAGGACGACCTGCCGCCGCCACCGCCGCCCCGTCGCGATGGCCCGAGACGCGACGGCCCTGGCCGCGGCGGGCCGCGGCGCTTCCGCCGCTAGCGAACCAGCGGCCGTTGCTTGAGGCAAGGATGCTGTCCTTGCTATTGTAAGGACGTGGCGAAGATCACCAGCAAGCTGCAGGTTACGGTTCCCAAGACCGTCGCTGACCAGTACGACCTCAAGCCGGGCGATGACGTCGCCTTCGAGGGCGCGGGTGACGTCATCCGCATGGTGCCGCCAACCCAAAGGAAGACGGTCGCAGACGTGGCCACGAGGTTGAGACTCTTCGACCAGGCGACCGAGCGACAACGCCTGCGGCAGAAGCACCGGCGCGGCACGCGCCCCGCGATCGACCGAGGCTGGACGCGCGAGGAGCTCTACCAGCGTGGCCGCGCTCGTTGACACGAACGTCCTCGTCTACCGCTTCGACCATCGTTTCCCGGAGAAGCAGCGCAGGGCGACGGCGCTGCTTCGGGACGGCCTGCGCGCGAACTCCCTGAGAGTTCCACATCAGGCCGTCGTCGAGTTTGTGTCGGCTGTCAGCAAGCCTCCTGGACGACTGCTGTCGCCGGAGGATGCGCGCCGAGAGGCCGAAGAGCTCTTGACGGTCTTCCCGGTGCTGTATCCCGGCGAAGCCCTGGTTAGGACGGCTCTACGCGGGGCGGCCGCCTATCAGCTCAGCTGGATGGACGCACATCTGTGGGCGTACGCCGAGACGTACGGCCTTGCCGAACTCCTCTCAGAGGACTTCCAGCACGACCGCTACTACGGCACGGTCCGCGTCGTGAACCCTTTCCTGTAACAGCGCACCGGGCCAAGCCGTTTCGGTACGCCGCAGGCGGATCGATTCGAAAGGATGCACCTCCGGCGTGTAACAAGAGACGAGGAGGCTTGCCGATGAAGAATCGACGGTCACTGGTCGTCTGCATGCTCGCCTGGGCGGTTGCGGCTGCCAGCGCCGGGGCCGCGGATCGGGTTCTGCGCACGGAGCTGACGGTCGCGGCGCCGCTCAGCGAGGCCTGGAAGGCCTGGACGACCGAAGACGGCGTGAAGAGCTTCTTCGCTCCGGGCTGCCACATCGAGCCGAAGGTGGACGGCGCCTACGAGATCTTCTTCAACCCGCAGGGAGAGCCGGGACAGCGCGGCGCCGAAGGCATGCGCATCCTGGCCTTCGAACCGGAGAAGCGGCTGGCCTTTACCTGGAACGCGCCGCCGACTATTCCGGCGATCCGGGGCCAGCGAACGATGGTCGAGGTGACTTTCGCGAGCGTGGATGCCGGGCGCACGCGGATCCGTTTCACGCACCTCGGTTGGGGTGAGGGCGCCGACTGGGACGCGGCCTACGCCTACTTCGACACGGCCTGGAGCAGCTTCGTGCTGCCGCACTTCGTGCTGCCGCACTTCGTGCATCGATTCGCGAAAGGGCCGATCGACTGGAGCCAGCGGCCGACGGTCGCGCCGGTCGCCAAGACGTTGAAGGTCGAGCTGGCCGCGAAGTAAGTCAGCGCGCGACGAGCGAAAAGCCGTGGCCGGGCACGCTGCAGCGCTCGGTGCGCGAGACGCCCTCGGTCGTCCGATAGAACGTGACGCTGCCGGCGAGCGTGCCGCTCGGGACCTCGGGGCGGCCGCCGCTGCCGCTGGCCACCCGTCCGGTCGCCTGCGCGAACACGTAGAGGATCAGCGTGCCGTCGTCGGCGACCAGCCGCGAAACCGGGATGTCGGTGGCGTAGACCTCGAGCCGGGCGTCCACGTCCGAGGCCGTGCCGCCCGTCGCGGTGATCGTGCCGAAGGCCGGTGTGCCCACACCGACGAGATCCGCGGATCCGCCGCTCGAGCTCGCGACCAGGACGTCGAGCTCGATGCTCGGCAACGGGATCCCCGCGCACTCCGCGGCGGGCCGGACCTGTAGCCGATAGCGGCCCGAGAGCGGAACGGCGGCCGAGGCCGACGGGGCGGCGGGGGAGGAGCCGCCGCAGCCCGGCAACCCGAGCGCGAGGGCCAGGATCAAACCGCGGCGCACGCTCAGAACCTCACGATCGCCGAGAGATACAGGCGCGACGACGTGACGCTGTTCTGACTGGTGCTCTGAAGCTCCTGGAACTCGATGCCGCGCGCCGGCACGCGCTCGCTGTAGTCGAGCGAGTAGCCCATCTCCTGGCGCACGAACGCGGCGTCGAGCGAGAGGTTCTTCCAGGAGACGCCGACCCCCGCGCTGACGCCGCGGCTGTGCACGTCGCTGCCGTCGGCGTTGGTGAAGAACTGGCGGTCGAGGAACGCGCCGGAGCGCAGCGGAAACGCGAGCGTCTTCCAGGTCACCAGGTACTCGAGCCCGAAGCGGGCCTGGTAGGTGTCCTGCTGGCGCCGCGCGCGGTACGGGTCCGTCGGGTCGTACGCGAAGCCGCTCGGGTTCGTCCGGGTCGGCCAGAGCACCTGGGCGTTCTCGCGATAGCCTTCGACCGTGTTGTAGCTCTGCGGCGCGGGGTTGCCGTCGATCGTCTCGGACTCGTAGGAGTAGCGATAGCGCGCCCGCGACCAGAGGGTGGTGGTGACGTCGGCCGACAGCACCAGCGCGTCCTGCGGCTGGAACGCCACCCCCGCGCCGAGCGTGGCGGGCCACTCGATCTTGCCATTCTCCCGCCGGGTGAACCGCGTGAAGCGCGAGGCGGCGCCGTCGGGACCTTGATGATCCAGATCGCTGCCGAACGACCGCAGCCGCTCCAGCTCCATCGTGAACGGCCCCTTGAACACGACCCCGAGCCGGAGGGTGCGCGTCGGGCGCACGATCGCTCCAAGGTTCACGCTGACGCCCTCGAAGCCCTGGCGCGCGGAGCCGCTGAGCGTGCTGCGGTCCTGCGAGCAGGAGCGCGCGCTGGTCGCGCCGAGGCTCGCCGAGCAGGAGATCGTCTCGCCTGCGGCGGACTCCTCGAGCACCGAGCCGTTGCGCCACAGGTTCAGCGAGACGCCGAACAAGAGCTTCGGGTGCACGCTGGCAGCGAGGCTCGTCACCAGCACGTCGATGCCGCCCGTCTCGTGGTCGTCGAGAGCCGAGCTGCTCGTCTGGTCCTCGACGCCGGGAGGCCCGCCGAGGAGCGTGCGGCGCGTGTGGGTGACGGTGGACCCGCGCTGCAGCGTGCGCCGGTGATAGCCGAGCTCGATCGCGCGCTGGTAGTCGAGCTGGCCGACGAGCTTCACGCCTTTGACCTTGAACGGATAGCTGATGCTCACGAAGTCGGGCGAGCGCGAGGTGAGCCGCTCGACGCTGCCGGAGAAGACCGCGGTGGACGCGACCCGCGCGTCGCGATAGCTGGCGGTGCTGGCCGAGATCGACTGCGTCTGCCGGTCGAGCGCCTTCCAGACGAAGGACGCCTCAGGCCGCTGCAGGATCGCGAGCCCGGCGGGATTCCAGGAGGCCGCCGAGGCGTCGTCGGCGACGGCGATGAAGGCGCCGCCCATGCCCAGCGCCCGCGCGCCGGAACCCACGCTGACGCCGAGCTGGGTCGCGCTCGGCGGCTCCTGGCCGAAGACCCGGGCGCCGACCAGGAGCGACAGCGTGACAAGCGCTGCCGGTCGCGGGCGGTTCAAGAACCCGCCTGCTCGTAGAGCCGCAAGATCCGCGGAGACACGAGCCGCGGATCCGCCCGGAACGACGGGTTCAGCCGGCGCGCCTCGGCGAAGCGCCGACGCGCCTGGACCAGCAGCTCCTCGCGCTGGCGTTCCGCGAGGAAGCTCTGCGCGGCATAGCTCGCACCGAGATAGAAGAGCGTCTCGGCACTCTGGCTTCCGCCGAGGGCGATTTCGTCCAGCAGGCGGATGGCGGTCGCGTAGTCGCCGCCGAAGAACGCGCGCAGCGCCAGACGCTCGGTCTCGCTCGCGCCTGGCGTGAGCGGCCGGCTGTCCGTGGCGCGTCGGGCGGGCTCGGGGCGGACGTCGGCAAGCGTGCGCGTGGCTTGGCTCTTGGGAACCGCGACCTTGGCCTCGAGGCTCGGACGAGCCGTGCTCTCGGCCGGCGGCGGCTCGCTGGGACGGCTCGCAGCCGACACGCGCGCCTCCGGCTCCCTGGCGGCTTCGCTCGGCCGGGGCGTGGGCTCCGCGGCGGCCGGCGCCGGCTCGATCTTCGCGGTCTTGACCGTCGTCGCTGCCTCGGAAGCCTGGATCATCTGCGAAAGCGTCTTGAACTCGGCATCGTTCTCCGCGAAGAGCCCGCTGGCTCTTGCCTTGCGCAGCTCCTCGAGCGCTTCCTTGTGGCGCTCCTGGCGGTAGTAGACGACGCCCAGGTGGTAGCCGGGCATGAAGTCGATGAACTGCATGCCGTAGGTGCGAATTCGCCGCCCGGGCTTGGGGCCTTCCTTGATCGCCGACTTCAGCTTGGCTTCCGCCGTCGTCCATTGCTGGGAGGCGATCGCCTTGAGCGCGGCGTCGTAGGCCTCGTACCAGACCTCCGCGGCGGCCGCCGCGCAAGCGAAGAGCAGCGTCGCCGCGCAGAGCCGCGCCTTCAACGCGTCCCCCGCGCCTGGGCGCGCTCCGCCGCCGCTTGCGGATCGAAGGACGGCATGCTGAACCGGAAGTCGTTGGCCTGGCCGGCTCGCACGCGGATCGTCTCGCGCAGCGGCGGGGTGATCCCGCCGTTCTCGAGCTCCACGGTGTACTCGGCGGGCAGTAGTCGCAGCGTGAGCGGCGTCGCGCTCTCCTCGTTGGTCAGCGCCGGGACCAGGCTCGAATCCGCCGCGCTCAGCTTGACCCGCGCCCAGGGCAGCGCGTTCAAGGTGACCTGGACCGCCGCCGCTGCCGCGACGGCCGTCGGCTGGGGCGATGGCGCCGGCTCGGGCGCGCGGCTCCAGATCCAAAGCCCTACTCCGAGCGCGACGGCGCCCGCGGCCAGCGCGGGAAAGAAGAACGGACGCGGCGCGGAAGGCGCTGCTGCCCCGGCAGCGGGCGCCAGCGTGGCGGAGGGCATCGGGGTCGGCAGGGCGACCGTCGGCAGCACCACGTCCATCCGGCTGGTGGCCGGCAGCGTCACGGTCGCATCGATGGCCTCGTGGGGCGCGCTGGAGAAACCAGCGGCGCCCGCCGACGCCGTGGCCTGGGCCTCGACCAGCGCCGCGCGCATCTCGCGCACCGAGGCGTAGCGTTCCTCGGGGTCCTTGGCCAGCGCCTTGCGCAGCACCGTACGCACGGTGTCCGGGATGCCGGCGGCCGCCTGCCCGTCGAGCGGCGGCGCTTCGCTGATGTGCTTCAGGATCGTCGCCACCGCCGTGTCGGCGGCGAAGGGCAGCGTGCCGGTGAAGAGCTCGAAGATCACGATGCCGAGCGCGTACACGTCGCTCCGGGAATCCACCTTCAGACCGCGCGCCTGCTCCGGGCTCATGTAGTCGGGCGTGCCCACCACCATGCCGGTGGCGGTGGCGGCGGTGGCTTCGACGCCGGTCTTCTTGGCGATCCCGAAGTCCATCAGCCGGACCACGCCGCTCGCGTCGAGCATCAGGTTGGGCGTCTTCAGGTCGCGGTGGATGATGCCGACGTCGTGAATCGCCTGCAGCCCGTCGGCCACCTGGAACGCGATCTCGAACGCCTGGCCCGCCGGCGGGACGCCGCGCGTCTTCAGGAACTGCTTCAGGTCGATGCCTTCGATCAGCTCCATCGAGATGTAGCGCAGGCTGCCGTCCTCGCCGTACTCGTGGATGCGGCAGACGTTCTTGTGGGTCACCTTTCGCGCCAGCTTGATCTCGTGGCGGAAACGGCGCTCGGCCTCCTCCCCCTGCGCGACCTCGTCGCGCAACACCTTGATCGCGACCTCCTCCTCGAGCTTCCGGTCGATCGCCTTGTACACGGTGCCCATGCCGCCCTTGCCGACCCGGCTCACGATCTCGTAGCGCTCGTCGATCAGCGAGCCGCGCTGGATCGTCTGCGATTCGCGGGTCTGGGCCTGGCCGCAGTTGAAGCAGGCGACCGCGTCGTCGTCGTTCTCGGACTTGCAGGCGGCGCAGATCATCGGCGTGGGTGGCTTGGACTAGGCGTGGGGTGCGATCTTGCCCTTGGAGATCGCGGCCTGAACGGTGTGGATGGTCTTCTCCATGAAGACGTTCAGCGCTTCGTCCTGCTCGTTCTTGGGCAGCGCCTTCTCCACGATCTCGGCGTAGGGGACCTTCTTGCGCCAGAGCACCGCGCCGTCGACGTAAACGCGCACCTCGAACAAGGCCTGCTCCAGGCCGAGGTCCTCGGCCTGGACGTGGTACTGCTTCCCGTCGTACTCGTAGACGCGATTGACGCCCATGATCATCGTTGCGGGCGTTTCATGCCTGCGTGGCCGCCGCCGTGGCGGCGCGCTTCAGCCAGCGTTCGAAGAACGAGTTGCCGACGCGGTAGCGCGAGCCGTCGACGCTGAGATAGCCCATCATCCGCAGGCCGAATAGCAGCGGCTCGGCATCGTCGTCGTGAAGCCGCGCCGCCTCGGCGATTTCGAGCAGCGTCGCCTGACCGCGGCGCGTGACCTCTTCGAGGATGAAGCGTTCCGTGGCCTCGAGCGTCTGGAAATCCACCGCGAAGAAGTTGGCGACCATTTCGTCGGAGCGGATCTGATCCAGGGTGGCCTCGACGTCCCGGCTCTCGAAGACGCGCCCGGCGATCAGCTGCAGCAGGAACGGATGGTTGGCAGTGCGCTCCATGATCTTCTCGACGTCCGCCTCCGCGAATCGGCCGCGCGCCAGGAGCGCCTGCGCGTCGTCGCGCTGCAACGGCGTCAGGTACAGCGGCGGGATGAAGCCCTGCAGGAATGGCGACGTGTCGAGATCGGCCGCGTCGATGCGGGCGAGCCGTTTGGTCGACGTCATCACGACGCGGAGATCGGGGCCCTTCTGAAATATGCGCCGCAACCGCGGCAGCGTCACCGGATCCTGGCGCAGCACCGTCAGCAACTCTTCGGCTTCGTCGATCAGCAGCAGCAGCCGCCAGCCGCTGCGCACCGTCTTGCGGACGAGCGCCGTCAGCATCTCGGGGACGGTCAAGCCCTCGACGTCCTCCGCCGAGATGCCGGTGCCGCGGCGAAATGCCTCGCTGTCCTCGACGCTGCCGAGCAGGCTGTCGGCGAGGCCGCGGCCGTCGGCGCTGCCCTCGAGGTCCCAATACAGGGCAGCCCATGGCGTCTGCGCGTTCTGTTGGACGCGGTGCTCGAGTTCCTTCAGGAGGCTGGTCTTGCCCAGGCGGCGAGCCCCGACGACCCACAACGAATCGCGCTCGCCGTCCAGGATCTCGCGCAGCAGGCTCTGGCGTCCAAAGAAGTTGTCGCCTCGGACCCAGCTCCCGGCGATGAAGGGGTTCCGCATCGAAAAGGGCGCCTAGTCTACGCCGACGGCCACCGGCGGTCGCTCGCCGGAGGTCTCGGCGGCGCGGCCCTCGAACTGCACCTGCTCACGCACCGCCTCGACGTCCGCCAGGGTCACTTGGGTGCGTCGCTCCTCGATGATCCGATTGATCGCGTGGATGCAGAACTTCTGGATCACGTAGGGCTTCAGGTCGCTCCATTCGATGATGCGTTCCACTGCCGCGGGCTCGTAGCGAAAAATTCCCTCGACGGGCGTCCGGATCAGGGCTTCGGCGTCGGCCCGCGCGAACGAGGACAGCTCCACCTCGTCGAAGAAGTTGTACCAGGGGCTTCCCTCGCTCTTCCATGAGCGGCGAATCCCGACACCGCTCATTATCGCGACCAGGCTCTCGGAGAAGGTCTTCATGAAGATGCTGCGCAGCCGCTGGTTGACGCGCTCGGAGAACTCGTTGAGCACGTCGACCTCGTCGATCAGGAGCGCCAGCTTGACCCGCTTGGGCGTGCGCGCCTTCAGCTCCTCGACCACCCGCTGCAGGTCGTGGGCGAAGTCCCGGCCGTCGTAGTCGTCCTGCTCCTGGCGAAAACGCAACGCCGAGCGGTCCGGCTTCAAGGCCTCGGTGACGTCCGACATCATGGTGTGGAAGAAGTCGGATTCGGTCACGCCTTGAAGGTCGGTGAAGACGGGGAAGAACCGATACTCGCTGGCTGCGTCGGCTTCGAGCGCCCTCCGCAGGTGATACATGAACGTCGTCTTCCCGATGCGCCGCTCGCCCGTGATCATCAGGCTGTTGTGGTGCAGCACGTTCAGGATCCGCGTCAGCAGCTTCTGGCGGCCGAAGAAGAGATCCACGTCCATCACGGGCGCTCCCGCGATGTAGGGGTTGAAACGGCTCTCCACCGCGCGCCGCCGCCGCCAACTCTGTGCCAAGAGGCCGATCCCGAAGATGCCGACGGCACTGCCGAAAGCGGCGGGCAAGAAAGCGCGTGTCTCGAAGAAGCGCAGCTTGCGGGTGACGTGGAAGGTCTCGCGCTGCGTCAGGCCGTTGCTGTCGGTCGCCACCACGGCGATCTCGTTCGGTCCGGGCTCGAGCGAGAGCACCTCCTCGAACTCGAGGTTGGGCGAGGCGCCGCCGGGGTCGGGGGCAGAGCGCTTGGCAGCGACCGAGCGGCCGGCCTTGAAGAACTCGACCGTCGCCACTCCCTTGTCGTCGCTGGCGACGCCGACCAGGGATAGCCGCGGCCCATCGATGGTGACTTCCGGGGTGCTGCTGCGAGGCTCGAAGAACGTCAGCGCCGGTGCGCGGTTCGGCAGGAAGCGCGCGAACAGCGACTCGCCGGTGCCGGTCTCGGCGAATTCGAGGCGCTGGCGGGCGCGGGCGTTGCGCGGATCCAGGCCCAGCACCGCTTCCAGGCGAACCTGCGCGTCCGGGAATTTCTTGTTGGACAACAGGCGCTCCGCCTCGGCCAGGAGACCGTCGATCTGAGCGCTCACGCTCTTCTGATGGCGCAACCGCTCGACCGTCTGGCGAGCCCTTTCCAGCATGTCGCGCGCGGCGCGGTTCTGCGGGTCGGCGGCGGCATCCGTGAGCGGGCGCAGCGAGTCTTCGTAGCGACCGGCGTCGAACAGGCGCTTGCCTTCCTGGAAGGCCTGTTCCAGGGCTTCGCGCGTTTTCGACGCGAGCAGCTTCTCGGTCGCTTCCTGGCGGCCGTCGCTGGCGCGCCGGTTGGCCGGGTCCCGTGACAGGACCAGGTCGAGCTTCACGAGCGCCTCGGTGGGTTTGCCTTCGTCCAGCAGCCGCCGCGCGTCGGCGAGAGCCTGGTCGATCAGCCGGGCCTTTTCCGCGGCATCGCTGATCCCCCGTTGCTCGGCGCGCAGCCGCTCGCGTTGCTCCACGAGCCGGCGCTGCGTCGCCGGGTCGAGCGCCGGTCCGGCGCTGAGCGCCGAAGCCAGCCGCGCCAGCGCCTCGTCGTAACGCTTGGCGGCGGCCAGATCGGCGGCCTCCTTCTCGAGCTTGTCGATGGCCGTCTTGGCCAGCCGCGCGACACGCGCGTTTTCGGCGTTCTCGGCCTGGGTGCGCTGGCGGCGCAGGTCGGTCAGGTAGCGGTTGCTCTTCTTGATGGCGCCCCGGCTCAGCTCCTCGATGTTGAACATGCGGATCGCCGCGTTGAAGTCGCCCAGCTTGAGCTGGCAGATCCCCATCTGGTAATAGGGCAGGTAGTCGATGAAGAGGACGCCGTAAGGGCGAGCGTTCAGCTCCGAGTCCGGCTTCAACCGGGTCGCCGCGGTGAAGGCGTCGATCGCATCCTTGTACTTCTCCTGGCGCATCAGTTGCTCGCCTTCGGAGTACAGGTCGTGCCACTCCCTGACCGCCCAGACGGGCGCTGCCAGGGACGCCAGGGCGCATACGAGAAGGGTGTAGCGGTTCCTCATCGGGTCGAGCCTTCCGCCGGCCGCGCGGGATCTGCTCCCGCGCTGGCTGCGCTCACGCCGAAGGTCGCGCCGGAGAAGGGCCGCCGCTACTTCTCGTACATCGCGGCGACCAGGGCGCCGCGAGCCGTGGCGGTCAACGGATCGCTAGCGACGCGAATCTGGCCGATCTCGATCGGCACCGAACGAGAGCGGAGCGACTTCTCGAACATCTCCTTGAAGCCACGCGGCTTTGCGGTGCCGCCGGAGAGCACGATCGGCAGCGGCCGATCCACCTTGGGCAGCTTCTCGGCCGAGCTCATCGCCTGCCGCAACGCCTCGGTCAGCGTCAACACGAGGTCTTCGTAGTAGATGTGCAGGGCCTTGTCGAGCTTGTCCTTGGGAGGCTTGCTGAGATCGATGCTCTCTTCCTTCATCACTCGCACCCGGGTCGAGTGCTCGTTGATGACGGCGCCCACCGAGTCATCGACGAAATCGCCGCCCTTCGAGATGCTGAACATGATCGACGGGATCGACAAGAACGCCAGCGTCCCGTTGCACATGCCGCCGCCGCACGAGATCCCGATGCCGGTGAAGTTCTCCTCTTCGAGCTCGGAGAAAATCACGGCCAGCCCCTCGTTGATCGCGACTGATTTGTAACCGAGGCTGTCCAGGTAGGCGCGCAAGGTGGCCTCGTGATACGTGAGGTCCGATTCCTGCCCCGAAGCTGCCGCTGGAACCGAGAACGCGAGCATCTCGCCCGCAGCGCGCGCCTTGGGGATCACGTTCTGCAGGATCGCCTCGAGCACCGGCATCGCGAATTTCTCGCGCGGGTTCAGGAGCCCCTTCGACATCGGCCGCCGGGTGTTCGCGTTGAACATGTTCGCGAACTTCTCGGTGGCGGTGCCGTAGATGATCAGCTCGTCGCCCTCGCGGTAGTACTGGATGTTGTTCTGGCCGAGGATCGTCTCGGTGAAACGAGAGTAGGGAACCGGGATGAAGCCGTTCAGCTCGGCCGTCGTCTCGATGTCCTTCCCTTTCTTGCGCGCGGCCACGACCTTGCTCGTGCCCACGTCGAGGCCCATCGGGTTGGCGCCCGAGCGCACGAGGTCCTCGATGCGGTCCTCGGCCTCCTGGGCAACCTTCCACAGGTGATCTCTGCGCTCCTCCATCGTCTATCCTCCGCTTGCGCTGGCGCGTGCCTTCGAGCGATTTGGGCCGGCTCGTGCGGCTTCTTCGTCCCGAATCTGTTCCGACTGCCACTTATCGTACAAGTCTTCACGCTGTTTGCGAAGCGCTTCCGGCGAAATTCCGGCGTTCTTGGCTTCTGCCTCGAAGGCGGCGGCTCCGGCGGGCACGCCGGGCCAGGGCTCGCCCATGCGGTCGGTGAGGCTGCGGTCGTAGCCAAAACCAAAGAAAACGACGTTGGTTGGCGGGCGCAAGTACTGATCCGGAAGGCCGAATGCCTCGAACGGGAAGCCGCGCGCCCAGTCGAGATGGTGTCCGATGATGTGTTTTTGCCAGTTGAGCGAGGTGAGGCCGTGGGCGACACACATCTCGGGCGGGATGTCGTAGCGTCGCCGCAGATAGTCCGTCAGCCCGCGGCCCGAGACGAGTTGGGCTTCCGTGATCGGGAGCGCTCGGCCGGCTTCCCAGCGCGTCTCGAAGGAGACGCCCAGGAAGGCATTGTTGAGGCTCAAATAGAAGCGATCGGCCTCGTTCCAAGCGCCGATCCCCGCATGGTTGGCCTTGGCGTCCTCGCCCACGACGCGGTAGACGCGCCCGAAACGGTCGATCAGGAAGTGATAGACATGCTCCCGGCGCAGGTAGCGGAGCAACCGCTCGCTACCGTCGCGCAGCTTCTCGTTGAAGCTCGCCTCGAGTGGCCAGATGTCGCTTTCGGTGGTGTGGAACATGATGCCCGCGGGCGTGTCGCGAGCTTCTTCTTCCATGCCACCGTCTTTGAGGAACGTGCGGTAGTGCCGTTTCGGCGAATCGACGGTGGTGAACCGGGTGTCGATGCGCAGGCCGTTGCTGTACTGCTCGTAGGCGGGGCCCTGCTCGACGAGCCACACTGCTTTCGGCGTCACGACGGCCGGCAGGTTGGGGAGCGGCTCGGCAACGGGCGGAAGCGCCGGCCGGCCGCCTCCCGAATCGGCGGCCACGGCGATCGGCGCCGGGATCTTCGCGCCGGCCTGAAAAGCCGTCGTGGCCACGCCCGCGACGGCGGCCAGGACGCTGCCGGCGGCCAGGATTCCCATGCCCCGCGCCAGGAAGAGCGAACGCCGCGCTCCTGCGTCGAGGGTGCTGGCGTGCACCGAGCGGCGCATCTGTTCGAGGCTCGCCCATCGATACAGCGCGCGCCGGATCGGAGTCCCGGGCACGCTATCGAGGCGGTCGAGGAGGCGCGGCTTGTTGGCAAGCGACTTTCGAAGGTAGCGCAGCTTGTCGACGGGGTCGCGGATGCCGCGGCAGACCCTGTCGAGCTCATGGAGGTACTCGCCCGCTGGCAGGGCAGGAACCGCCGCTCCCCAAACGGTCGGACGGTTTGGTTTCCTTGGCATCGGACTGCTCACGGCTGGCTTCACGGGAACCGCCGCTCGGGGAACGGTCGGACGGGTTGGCTTCCTTGGCATCGGGCTGCTCACGGCTGGCTTCAAGCGCTCGATTATATGCGCCTCAGCGCCCGAAGAGCGGCCTGGGATAGAGCGCCGAAGCTCGTGGCGAGCGCAAGAACGGCAACAGCAGCGCGCAACATGGCACCTGTATCAGGCTCTGGAACTTCACCGAGTCGGGGAACGCCACGCCCGGGGCCTGAATCCAGGCGAGTCCCAGAACGAACGCATAGGTCGACAGCATCGCCAGGCAATAGATCATCGCGATCGAGCGGCAGAGCGCGATACGTCGCAACAGGCCCCAGGCCAGGGCGATGTGCAGCAGGCCTCGGAAGAAGGCGTCCCAGATCGGCAAGAAGGCGAGTGGCCGAGTCTCGTAGAGGGCGACGCCCAGCTCGCTCGTCCCGGAAAACACGAAGAACGCTGCAGGCACCCACACACCGCGGGGTATGCGCGGCTCCATTGCAGAAAGTATAGAGGCTAGAATCCTCGCCAATGCAGCAGCGCGCCATGCGCCAGGCTCGGCGGATGCCTGTATCTCTCCGCGGCACCCTGCGGGCGCGGCAAAGCCGCCCCGTGATGCTGGTCGACCTGAGCACGACGGGTTGCCTGGTGCGGATGGAAGGGCCGCTCGACAATGGCTCGATCCACGACCTCGAGGTTCTACTTCCCGAAGGGGGCGTCCAGGCCAAGGCGCGGGTCACCGGGGCCTCCCGGGACGGCTTGGCCAGCGCGGCGGGGGATGCCGCTCGATTTCTGGTCGGTCTCGCCTTCCTGCAGGTGTCGGCGCGCGATCAGGCGTCGCTGCGGGGTTTCCTGGAGAGCGAGGCCCGGCGGTGCGCACGCGCCCGCTGAACGCCTTCAGCGCGCGGGATCTCGAATCGCTCCTCGCCGAGGAGGCGGCCCATTGGGAGAGCGAGCTGCTCTGGGACTACTCCGAGGTGCGCTCCGCGGTGGCCCAGGGCATCGACCGGCGGACGCTGCTGGGCCGGGTGGCGTTGGCCGATGACGGCCCGGCCGGCTATTGCTACTTCATACAGGAGGCCGGACGAGCCGTGGTGGGCTCGTTGTTCGCTGCCCAGCGGGAGCGCGACCGCGGCATCGAGGAGGCTCTGCTCGACGGCGTCGTCAGCGACGCGGTGCTCGATCACCGAAACCGGCGCGTCGAATGCCAGACGCTCTTCTCGACCGCCCCCAAGCTCGAGGCCTGCTTTCGGCGCTCGGAGTTCCGCTCGCTGTCGCGCCATTATCTGGTGCGCGATCTGGGCGAGGCGCTGCCGGAGGAGCCGAGCGCGCGCTTCTGGCTCCGGCCGGTGCGCAAGAACGATCTCGACCGGGCGGCCGATATCATCTTCGACAGCCATCGCGGCAGCCTCGACGCCGCGCTGAACCTGACCTATGCGAGCCGCGCCAGCTGCCGGGCGTTCGTCGAAACGCTGGCGCTGCGCGGGGGCTGCGGCGCCTTCGACAGCGACGCGTCGCAAATTGCCGACTCGGATCAGGGGCCGATCGGCGTCCTGTTGGCGAGCCGCCTGTCGGCACTGAGCGGTCACATCTGCCAGGTGTCCGTGGCATCGGCTGCGCAGCGACGCGGTCTCGGGGCAGCCCTCGTCTGCGGCGCGCTTCAGGCCTTCTCGCGCCAGGGACTCTCCGCGGCCAGCCTGTCGGTGACCGTCGGCAACGCCTCCGCGTATCGGCTGTACGCCCGGCTCGGCTTCCGGGTACGCAAGGTCTTTGCCGCGCACGCCTGGGCACGGCCGCCGGCGCGGATCGAGTTGCCGGCGTGAGCCTCCTGCTCGCGGCGCTCGTGGCATTCGCCGCGGGCTCGAGCGGCACCCTGCTGGTGCTGCCTCCGGACAGCGCCGATAGCGTGGAGGCCGGTCGTACCGCCGAAGCAGTCTCCGACCTGCTTCCGCACGCGCTTGCCTTTCTCGGCGCACCGGTGGTCGAGCGCGCCGACCGGCTGCTGGGGCTCGAAGCGCTGGAGCTGCCCAGCGTCCCGCTGACGCGCGCCTCGGCGGTGCGGCTGGCCGAGGCGGTCGGCGCGAGCCGGCTGGTCGTGGGCAAGCTGGAGCTCAAGGGCGACCAGGTCGAGCTGGCGCTGCGCCTGCTCGATATCGAGCGCGGCACGCTCTCGACGCCTTTCATCTCGTCCGGTGCGCTCCAGGCGCTGCCGCAGATCGTCGATGCGCTGGCGTGGGACTTGGCACTGGCGGGCGCGCGCCATCCGCTGCGGACGCGCGCCGAGCTCGAGGCGCGCCGGCGTGTACCTCCACTCGAGGCGCTTCGGGAGTATGCGGCCGGCGTGCAAGCCGCCGACGCGACGCTTCGCGTGCGATCCCTGAAGCGCGCACTCCAGCTCGCGCCCAGTTTCGACGAGGCGCGTCTGGAGCTGGGGCGGCAGCTGCTCGCGACTCGCGACCTCGAAGCGGCCTACCACACGCTCAGCGGTATTCAGGATGCCAGCCTGGCGCGCGCCGCGCGCTTCGCCCAGGGGCGCGCTCTCCTGGACATGGGGCGCTACCGCGACGCGGCCTTCCTGTACGCGGGTCTCGTGGCCGGCGACCCCACGGCCGCCGCGCTCAACAACCATGCGCTGGCGCTCCTGCGTCAGAGTGGAGCGCCGCTGCGCGCCTCCGATGTGATCCGCAAGGCGCTGGAGATAGCACCCGGAGATCCCGACCTGGCTTTCAACCTGGGCTTCGCGCTGCTGTTCGAGGACGATGCCGCCGCCGCCGGCTTCTGGCAATCGGGCGTCGTCAAGGCGAGCCCGCGCGATGTTCACGCTCGCGTCGTGCTGAGCTGGGCGCTTCGGCGCGCCGGGCGCGTCGAGGAAGCCGACGAGACCTGGCGCGCGGTGGCGGCGCTGACGCCGGCTCTCGAATCGCTCCAGAAGGAAGACCTGACGCGGCGCTTCGAACGCACGCTGCCCTCCGAGCGGCGGCTGGTGAGGAGCGAGAGCGCCCGCAGCCGCGCCGAGCTGGCGGCGGCGCATCTGGGCCGCGCCGACAAGGCGTTGGTCGCGGGCGAGACCGAGACGGCGGCGCGCGAGCTGGCGCTAGCGGCCTTCTCGGATCCGTACAACCCGCGAGTCCACACCCAACTGGCGCGGCTGGCGCGCGACACGGGCAATTCCGACAAGGCCGTGTCCGAGCTGCGGATCGCCCTCTGGTGTCGCGACGACAGCGCGTTACGCGTCGAGCTGGCGTCGCTGCTGAAGGACCTCGGCCGTGACCGGGAGGCGCTTGCCGAAGCGGCCGCGGCTCTGAAAGCGGATCCCACGAATGCTGCGGCCCGCCGCATCGTCGAGGGCCGCTGACCCGAATCGCGACCTATAATCGGACGGTGGGTAGAGCACTGCTCGCGGCCTTCGTGCTCGCCCAGGCCGCGAGCGCCGCCACGCCGGCGTCGTCCCACGACCTGGCCCAGTCGCTCCAGAACAAGATCAAGGAGCACGATGCTCGCTTCAAGGCGGGCAAGCCGCCGCCCGCGAAGCGCTTGCTCGTCAGCGACGCGGAGCTCTCGGCGTACCTGAACTTGGCCGCGAAGCTCCCGCCGAGCGTCAGCAACCTCGAGATCCACTTCGAGCGCGAGCGGATCGCCGCGAAGGGGCTCCTCGACCTGGACCAGTTGCAGGGCAAGCTTCCGAGCGGGGGAGCCTTGGGCGGCTTCTCGCTGTTCAGCGGCCGCGTTTCGGTGCAGCTGAAGGGACGGCTGCAGAGTGATGACGGGTTCGGAACGTTCCAGCTCGAGGACGCGCGCGTCGGCTCGATCCCGCTCGCGCCGGCGATGGTCGCCCAGCTGGTCGCGGCGGCGACCAAGAGCGCCGACGCGCCGCAGGGCTTCGACATCCTCGCGCCATTCCGCTTTCCGTACGGGGTGAGAACCGTGCGACTGTCGCCCGGGCGCGCCGTCCTCGAGTTCTGAGCGACCTCTCGCTTCCGATCCAGTTCGTGAAGGGCGTCGGGCCGCAGCGCGCGGCGGCGCTCCAAAGGGTCGGAATCCTCAGCGCCGAAGACCTGCTGTTGCACGCTCCGCTCCGCTACGAAGATCGCGCCCGCTTCGCCCGGATCGCGGACTTGCAGCCGGGGATGCGGGTCTCGGTCTCCGGCGAGATCGCGGTGGCCGGTCTGCGGCGCGCCCGCCGCATCACGCTCCTCGAGATCCGCCTCGACGACGGCAGCGGTCGCTTGAAGGCGCTCTGGTTCAACCAGCCGTTCCTGCGGACCGTGCTGGAGCGGGGTCGCCACGTCGTCCTGTACGGCGAGGTGCAGAAGGACGCAGCGGGCGGGCGGCAGTTGATGATGTCGTCGCCGCAGTTCGAGATCGTCGACGCCGAAGCCGCGGCGCCCGGCCTGCACACGGGCCGGATCGTGCCGATCTACGAGAAGCTCGGGCCGCTCACCGGCAAGCCGCTGCGCCGCGTGATCGCCGGTCTGGCCGAGTCGATCCCCGACGACTTGCCGGATCCGCTGCCGCAGGCGGTTCGCGATCGCCTGGGTGTCGAGCCGCGCGGAGCGGCGCTTCGGGCGTTGCATCTGCCGGCGAGCGACGCCGATCTGGCCGCGCTGAACGGGTTTCGCTCGGCGGCCCAACGGCGCCTGATCATGGAAGAGCTGTTCCTGTTCCAGCTCGGTCTGGCGCTGCGGCGCCGGACGCTACGCGGTGCGCACAAAGGCATCGCCTTCACGATCGACGATCGCGCCCGCGAGACCGTGAAGCGCGTGCTGCCGTTCCCGCTGACCGGCGCGCAGAAGCGCGTGCTGCGCGAGATCGCCGACGACATGCGCTCGCCCCACCCGATGAACCGGCTGATCCAGGGCGACGTCGGTTCCGGTAAAACGATGATCGCGCTCTTGTCGATGCTGATCGCCGTGGAGAACGGCTACCAGGCGGCGTTCATGGCGCCCACCGAGATCCTGGCCGAGCAGCACTTCCTCACCTTCAGGCGGCTGCTCCGAAGGACCGCGTTCGCCGTCGAGCTGCTGAGCGCGGCGGTGAAGGGCAAGCAGAAGCGGGTGGCGCTCGAGCGGGTGAGCCTGGGCACGGCGCAGATCGTCGTGGGAACCCACGCGCTGATCCAGCACCAGGTGCGCTTCGCGAAGCTCGGCTTGGCGGTCGTGGACGAGCAGCATCGTTTTGGCGTCTTGCAGCGTGGCGACCTGATGAAGAAGGGGTACGACGTGGATGTGTTGGTGATGACCGCGACGCCGATCCCGCGCACGTTGTCGCTGACCGCGTACGGCGATCTCGATGTCTCGATCGTGGACGAGCGTCCTCCGGGGCGGATGCCGATCCGCACGCTGCTGCGCGGCGGCACGCAGCGCGCCGAGGTGGCGGACCTGTTACGCCGCGCGATCGCCGCAGGCCGTCAGGCCTATGTCGTGTACCCGCTGGTCGAGGAATCGGAGAAGCTCGAAGACGTGCGCGCCGCGACCGAGATGGCGGAAGAGTGGCGGCTGGCGCTGCCCGAGGCTCGAGTCGGGCTGCTGCACGGTCGCATGAAGAGCGAGGAGAAGGAGCGCGTGATGGGCGGCTTCTCGGCAGGCGAGACGCAGCTGCTGGTGGCGACGACCGTGATCGAGGTCGGCGTCGACGTGGCGAACGCGACACTGATGGTGATCGAGCACGCCGAGCGCTTCGGCCTGGCGCAGCTTCATCAATTGCGCGGCCGCGTCGGCCGCGGCCGCGACGCTTCGAGCTGCATCCTGGTGAGCCACGGCCGGCTCTCCGACGACGCCAAGGCGCGGCTCGACGTGATGATCCGGACGAACGACGGCTTCGCGATCGCGGAGACGGATCTGGAGCTCCGTGGTCCGGGCGATTTCTTCGGCACGCGCCAGTGGGGGATGCCGCAGTTCCGCGTCGCTGACCTGGTTCGCGACCGCGAGCTGCTCGAAGACGCCCGGCGCGAGGCCTTCTGCTACGCGGACGAAGCCCCCGAGGCCGAGTTGCGCGAGCTGCTCACGCGAACCGGCTGGGAGCGCCGCCTCGGCCTGGTGCGCGTCGGATGATCCGGATCATCGCCGGCCGCGCCAAGGGCCGAAGGCTCTCGGCCCCCGACGGTGACGAGACGCGCCCGACCGGCGCGCGCGTGCGGCAGACGCTCTTCGACATCCTGGCGCCGCGGCTTGCTGGCGCCCGCTTTCTCGACCTGTGCGCCGGCGCGGGAGCGGTCGGCTTCGAGGCGCTCTCGCGCGGTGCTTCGCGCGTGGTGCTGGTCGATTCGAACGTGGCAGCGGTCCTGGCCCTGAAGGCGAACGCCAAGGCGCTCGCGAGCGCGGGCGGCGACGTGACGATCTTGCGCGAGGACGCACGCCGCGCGCTTGCCTGGCTCGCCGACACGGGCCGCCGCTTCGACGTGGTCTTCTTCGACCCGCCGTACCAGGGCGAACTCTACGAAGAGGTGCTGGACGGGCTCGGCCGGTCGGCGCTGTTGTCGGACGACGGCCTGATCGTGGCGCAACACTTCAAAAAGCGCGCGCTCCCGGAGACAATAGCCGGCCTCGCGCGGTCGCGCGCCGTCCGCGTCGGGGATCACGAGCTGAGCTTCTACGGGCGCGCCGCTGCTTCTCGACCGGAGGCCTGAGCGTTGAGCAAGAACCGCAAAGGAGTCGCGATCTTCCCGGGCACCTTCGACCCGATCACCAACGGCCACCTCGACATCATCGGCCGCGGCTTGAAGGTGTTCGACCGCGTGATCGTCGCGATCCTGGTCAACACCGAGAAGCGGCCGCTGTTCACGACCGAGGAGAGGAAACAGATCATCCGCGAGGCGTTTCGTGGCAACCAGCGGGTGCGCGTCGACACGTTCTCGGGTCTGCTGGTGGACTACGCGGTGAAAGTGGGCGCCAGCGTGATCGTGCGCGGGCTGCGTGCGATCTCCGATTTCGAGTACGAGTTCCAGATGGCGCTGATGAACCGCCACCTGAACCCTTCGATCGAGACCGTCTTCATGATGCCCGCGGAGCACTACTCCTATTTGTCGTCGCGGCTCGTGAAGGAGGTCTTTCAGCTCGGCGGCAACGTCCACCAGCTCGTGCCGGGCGTCGTCGAGCGGCGCCTCACGGAGAAATACCAGGATGCCCTGCCGCCGGCCGCGCCGCCGCGGCGGCGGAGCCGGGTTCGATGAAGGACGCGGCGGCTTTCCGGCTGTCACGCCGCGCGCTAGCCCTCGAGGTGTCGCCGACGGTGGCGATGGGTCAGCGCGCGATGGCGCTCCGCCGCGAGGGCACAGCAGTCCTGGATTTCAGCGTCGGCGAGCCCGATCAGACGACGCCGCGTTTCATCGCCGACGTGGCCGCCAGCGCCGTGACCAGCGGCCAGACGCGCTACACGCCGTCGGCAGGCGTGCCGGAGCTGCGTGGCGCGATCGCCGAGCGATACCGGCTCGACTTCGGCCTCGACTTCACGCCCGCCGAGGCGGTCGCCACCGACGGCGGCAAGCACGCGCTGTATTCCGTTTGCCAATGCCTGCTGAACCCCGGCGACGAGGTGATCGTGCCGTCGCCCTACTGGCCGACTTTCTCGGACGCGGTCCGGCTCGCCGGCGCCCGCCCGGTAATCGTGAACACCCGCGAGCCGGCCGAGTTTCGCCTCACGCCAGCGCTGTTGCGCCGTGCGATATCGCCGCGCACCCGGGCGATCATCGTCAACACGCCGTCGAACCCGACCGGCGCCGTGATCGCGCCCGACGACTTGCTGGCGATCGGACGCCTCGCCAAGCGCCACCGCTTGACGCTGCTCTACGACGACACCTACGCCAAGCTGACCTTCGACGGCGCGCCGCAACCGCTGGCTCGGCTGCGACGCGAGATCGGCGACCTGCTGGTGATCCTGGGCACGGCCTCGAAGAGCTACTGCATGACCGGCTGGCGCATCGGCTGGATCCTCGGCCCCAAGGCTCTCGCCGACGCCGCGACCGCCCTGATCTCGCACTCGACCCAATGTCCGACCAGCTTCGCCCAGGCGGGCGCCGTGCACGCGCTCACCGGCCCACAGGACTTCGTCCTCGAGCTTCTCGCCGAGTATCGCCGGCGCCGCGACTTCATCCACGCTGCGCTGGTCGCGATCCCGGGCCTTCGCTGCGTCAAGCCCGCGGGAAGCTTCTACGTCTTCCCGAACGTGAAGCCGTTCCTCTCCAAGGAGACGCCTACATCGTTCGCGCTGGCGATGCGGCTCTTGGACGAGGCGCGTGTCGCGACCGTGCCGGGTGAGGCGTTCGCGGCGCCCGGTTACATCCGGATCTCGTTCGCGCGGTCGCTGGAGGAGCTGGGCGAGGGCGCGCTGAAGATTCGCGCGTTCCTGGAGAGCCGAGCGTGAATCCCTTCGATCTCGCGCCGGGCAGCCCGGTCGTGCTCTACATGCGGGAGCCCAAGGAGAAGATCTGGGGGTTGCTGGTGTCGATCTCCGCGGCGGGAATCGTGGTGCGGGGTCTCGATCTGGCCGTGTTCGACGACTGGATGCGCCAGGAAGCCCGGGGTGACGAGTCCCAGATCGGCCTGGTCACCGCCTTCTACCCGATCCATCGCCTGGAACGAATGGAGAAGGACGAAACGATGGGTCCCCTGCTCAGCAATGCCGATCGCTTCGAGCGCGAAGTCGGCCGCTGCGTCTCCGAGGCGGCCGGTTTCGTCACCTCCGCGACATAGAAACGGCGAGCGCGTCTCCGTCTAGGTTACGATTCGCAGGGTGGCGCGACCTGTCCGTTTTCAGAAATCCCACAACGCAAATCCCATGCCTTGGTCACGCTGCTGTCAAAGAGTGCAAAGCGCATCAAGTCTCAGTCCCTCAAAGCCTTAGTCCCCATCCTGCGCCGCTTTCCACAGCTTTATCCACAGTTTCTGTGGAAGGCGGCCTCGAAGGAGTGAGCCTCGATCATGATCAAGAAGGAACGCCTCTTCACACCGGGTCCGACGGCGCTGCATCCCGCGGTGCAGGCCGCGATCGCGCGCCCGATCCTGCATCACCGGACCGACGAGTTCCGCAGCGTCTTTCGCGACTGTCGCGCGGGGTTGAAGGCGTTCCTCAAGACATCGGACGAGGTCCTGATCCTGACGGCGTCCGGAACCGGAGCCATGGAGGCGGCGCTCGTCAATGTGCTCTCGCCCGGCGACACGATGCTGGCGCTGGTGGCCGGAAGCTTTGGCGAACGCTGGGCGTCGTTGGGCAAGGCCCACGGGATGGAGGTGCAAACGCTCGAAGCCCCCTGGGGTGAAGCAGTAACCCCCGCCGCGGTGGCTGACGCGCTCCAGAAGAACCCCAGGATCCGCGCCGTCTTCGTCCAACTGAACGAGTCCTCGACCGGGGCGATGCACGACGTGAAGTCGCTCGCGAGCCTGGCGCGCGAGCGGCCCGACACGCTGCTGGTCGTCGATGCCATCTCGGGGGCGGGAGCGATCGCCCTCGAAACCGAGGCCTGGGGAGTCGACTTGGTGGTGGTCGGCAGCCAGAAGGCGCTCGCGCTGCCGCCGGGCCTGGCCTTTCTATCGGTGAGCGCCCGTGCCTCCGAGCGGATCGAGTCGACGAAGTCGCCGCGCTTCTATTTCGACCTGCGGCGCGAGAAGAAGTCGCAGCTCGAAGGCGAGTCGGCCTTCACGCCGGCGATCGCCCACGTCGTGGCCATGAAGGCCGCTCTCGAATTCGTGGCGTCGATCGGCGGGGTCGACGGCCTGGTGAAGAACGCCGGCTTGCTCGCCCGGATGACCCGCGCGGCGGCGGCGGCCACCGGATTGCCCCTGGTGGCGCCGCGCGACCACGGCGACGCGCTGACGGCCCTGTACGCGCCGCCAGGCCTGGAGTCGGGCGCCATCGTGAAGGCGCTGAAGGCCGATTTCGCGTCGACCGTGGCCGGTGGCCAGGGAAGACTGAAGGGCAAGATCCTGCGCGTGGCTCATCTGGGCTACTACGACACGACCGACATCCTCGGCCTTCTGGGCTCACTCGAGATCGTGCTGCGAAAGCTCGGCCACCGGCTCGAGCTCGGAGCCGGGGTCGCGGCTGCCCAGGCCGCCTACCTAGAAGGCGGGCGCGCGTGAGCTACAAGCTGCTCGTCCTCGAGGGCATCACCGAGCGCGGCCTCGAGCTGCTGAAGGCGGAGCGTTGGCAGGTCGACCAGTCGCAGGCGCTGGCGCCGGCGGAGCTCGCGAAGATCATCGCTCCCTACGACGCGCTGTTGCTGCGCAGCGGCACCAAGATCACCGACGAGGTCCTGGCCGCGGCCAAGAAGCTGCGCATCATCGGAAGGCCCGGCGTCGGCGTCGACAACGTCGACCTCGACGCGGCGACGCGCCGCGGCGTCGTGGTGATGAACTCGCCCGGCGGCAACATCGTCTCGACGGCGGAGCTGGCGCTCGCGCTGCTGCTCGCGGTGGCGCGTCCGATCGCGGCGGCCGACGCCGCGATGAAAGCGGAGAAGTGGGACCGCAAGTCGTTCGGCGGCGTCGAGCTCCACGGCAAGCGCATCGGCGTCGTCGGCCTGGGCCGCATCGGCCGCGAGGTCGCGGCGCGCTGCCAATCGCTGGGGATGGAGGTCGTGGGATACGACCCGTTCGTGGCGGCGGCGGTTGCCGAGAAGCTCCGCGTGAAGCTCGTCTCGCTGGACGAGCTTCTGGCCGGAAGCGACTTCGTCACGCTCCACACCACGCTCAGCAAGGAAACCAAGCACCTGCTCGGCAAAGAGGCCTTCTCCAAGGTGAAGCCGGGGATCCGTATCGTGAACGCCGCGCGCGGCGAGCTGATCGAAGAAGCGGCGCTGCTCGCGGCTCTGGAGAGCGGCCGTGTGGCCGGCGCGGCGCTCGACGTGCACGCCAAGGAGCCGCCCGTCGATTGGCGGCTCGCCAAGCATCCCAAGGTCGTGGCGGTGCCGCACATCGGCGCGCAGACCGCCGAAGCGCAGGAGCGCGTCGGCACCGACATCGCGGTGCAGGTGCGCGACTACCTGAAGGGCGGCGTGATCCAGCAGGCGGTCAACTTCTTCTCGCTGTCGGGCGATCTCTACGACCAGGTCAAGCCGGCGATGGACCTCGCCGAGCGATTGGGACTGTTCCTGGCGCAGGTGGTGCGCGGCTCGCACGAACGGATCGAGGTCGGTCTCTACGGCGAGCTGCGCGAACTGGACGTGAAGCCGATCCTGCAAGCCGCGGTCGCGGGCATCCTGCGCCCCGGCTCGGACGAGGGCGTGACGGTGGTGAACTCCGTGAGCGTCGCGAAGCAGCGAGGGATCGAGGTCTTGGAGTCCACCTCCTCGGCGCCGGTCGCCTTCTCCAACCTGATCGCGGTGCGCTTGAAGACCAGCGACGAGGATCTCTCGGTGGCGGGAACGCTGTTCGGCCGCGATCATCTGCGTCTCGTCGACATCGACGGCGTCGACGTGGACGCGATCCCTGCCGGGCACCTGCTGTACGTGAAGAACGAGGACACGCCCGGCATCGTCGGCCATATCGGCACGCTGCTCGGCACCGAGCAGGTCAACATCGCGCGGATGGCGGTCGGCCGCAAGCCGGGCAGCGGCCGCGCGGTGATGCTGATCGAGGTGGATGGGGAGGTCGCCGAGAAGACCCTCGACGCGCTGCGCAAGATCACGGGCGTGCGCGAGGCTCGCTCGATCAGCCTGGGATAGGTCATATAGACTCCCGCGCCATGCCCACATTCCAGAACCTCACGCCGCCCTCGGGCGGGACCATCACCATCAAGGACGGGGCGCTCTCGGTTCCCGACGACCCGATCGTTCCGTTCGTCGTGGGCGACGGCACCGGCCGCGACATCTGGCGCGCCAGCGTGCGCGTCTTCGACGCGGTGGTCGCCAAGCTCTACGGCGGCAAGCGCAAGATCGCCTGGTTCGAGGTGCTGGCCGGCGAGAAGGCCTGGAACGCGACCAAGCAGTGGATGCCGGCCGACACGCTGACCGCGTTTCGCCACTACCTGGTCGGCATCAAGGGTCCGCTGACGACGCCGGTCGGCGGCGGCATCCGCTCGCTGAACGTCGCGCTGCGCCAAGAGCTGGATCTGTACGTGTGCCTGCGTCCGGTGCGCTACTTCACCGGCGTGCCGAGCCCGGTGAAGCGGCCGCAGGACGTGGACATGGTGATCTTCCGCGAGAACACCGAAGACATCTATGCCGGGATCGAGTACGCGGCCGAGTCGCCCGACGCGAAGAAGTTGATTGCGTTCCTGCAAGGCGAGATGCAGGTCAAGAAGATCCGCTTCCCGGAGACGAGCGGCATCGGCATCAAGCCGATCTCGAGCGAGGGCACGAACCGGCTCGTGCGGGCGGCGATCCGCTACGCGCTCCGGCTCGAGCGGAAGACGCTTCACCTGGTGCACAAGGGCAACATCATGAAGTTCACCGAGGGCGCCTTCCGCGACTGGGGTTACGCGGTGGCGACGCGGGAGTTTCGCAACGACACGGTCACCGAGCGCGAGAGCTGGATCCTCGGCAACAAGGAAAAGGACGCGGCTGTGTCCGTTGAGGCCAACGCCCGCGCGATCGACCCGGGCTACGACCTGATGACCGACGCTCAGCAGGGCCAAGTGCGCCAGGAGGTCGAGGCGGCGCTCGGTCTCTCCGCCACGCACGGTAATGGCCAGTGGAAGTCGAAGCTGCTGGTGCGCGACTCGATCGCGGACGTCACGCTGCAACAGGTCTTGACGCGTCCCAAGGACTTCGACGTGATCGCCACCCCCAACCTGAACGGCGACTACCTCTCGGACGCGCTCGCGGCACAGGTGGGCGGGATCGGCATCGCCCCGGGCGGCAACATCAACTATGAAACGGGCCACGCGATCTTCGAGGCGACCCATGGGACCGCGCCCAAGTACGCCGATCTCGACAAGGTGAACCCCGGCTCGGTGATCCTCTCGGGTTGCATGATGTTCCGGTACCTGGGCTGGGCGGAGGCGGCGACCGCGATCGAGGTGGCGCTCGAGAAGACGATCGCCCAGAAGCGCGTGACCTACGACTTCGCCCGCCAGATGGACGGGGCTCAGGAGATCAAGACGTCCGAGTTCGGCTCGGCGATCATCGACAACCTGTGACGCGCGTCGCCGACGTGATCGTCGCCCTGCAGGGCGCGTTCTCGAACAAGGGCTGGCACGGTCCCAGCGTGCTCGACTCCGTCAAGGGCGTTCGCGCCAAGCAGGCGCGCAAGCGCAAGGGCCAGCACTCGATCCACGAGCTGGTGGATCACATCGAGTACTGGGAGAGCATCGCCGTCCACTACGTGCGGCGCGGCAAGCCTCCCAAGCGGCGGCGCGCTGACTGGATTCCGCCCAACCTGCACTGGCGCGACTCGGTTCGCCGGATGCGGGCCACCCACCGCGTCCTGCTCGCCGCGATCGCCACGCTCAAGGACGCGGACCTGGAGCGGCCGGTCCGCACCGTCGGGTCGGGCCGGATGCGGCTGGTGCAGGTGCTGCACGGCGTCGCCGCTCACGATGTCTACCACGCCGGCCAGATCGGCTTGCTGCGCAACCGGCTGTAGTAACATTTCGCCGGCTCGTTCGAGCCGCTTTTTTCACGCGCAGGAGGTCTCATGAACAGGAAAGTCACGGTCGTCGGCGGCGGCAACGTCGGTGCGACACTGGCGCAGCGGCTCGCCGACAAGGAGCTGTGCGACGTCGTCCTGATCGACATCATCGAGGGCATGCCGCAGGGCAAGGGCCTCGACATCATGGAAGCCACCCCGGTCGAGGGCAGCGACGCCCGCGTGGTCGGCACCAACGACTATCAGGACACCGCCGGCTCCGACGTGGTCGTGATCACGGCCGGGATCGCGCGCAAGCCCGGGATGAGCCGCGACGACCTCTTGAACACCAACTACAAGATCGTCAAGGACTGCACCGAGAAAGCGCTCGAGCACTCGCCGAACGCGATCCTGATCGTGGTCAGCAACCCGCTCGACGCGATGTGCCAGGTGGCCTACAAGGTCTCCGGCTTGCCCAAGCACCGCGTCTTCGGCATGGCCGGCGTCCTAGACAGCGCGCGGATGCGCGCGTTCATCGCGATGGAGTTGGGCGTCTCGGTCGAGAACACGCATGCCTTCGTGCTCGGCGGCCACGGCGACACGATGGTGCCGCTGCCGCGCTACTCGACCGTCTCGGGGATCCCGATCACCGAGCTCTTGTCCAAGGAGCGCGTCGACGCGATCGTCAAGCGCACCGCCAGCGGCGGCGCCGAGATCGTGGCGCTCCTGAAGACGGGCTCCGCGTACTACGCGCCTTCGGCGGCGACGGCGGAGATGGTCGATGCCGTGCTCAAGGACAAGCACAAGATCCTGCCGTCTTGTTGCTACCTCGAAGGCGAGTTCGGCATCAACGGCCTTTACGTCGGCGTGCCCGCGCAGCTCGGCCAGAAGGGTCTCGAGAAGATCTGGGAGATCAAGCTCAGCGACGACGAGCGGGCCGCGCTGCATAAGTCCGCTGCGGCCGTCAAGGAGCTGGTCGACGTCCTGAAGATCTGAAAGTTGGCTTGACGACGAAAGCTGCCGCCGCGTCCGAGCCGAAGCTGCCGAGCCTCGAGCACGAACGGCTCGCGGGCGTTCACGGCGACGCGGCGGCCTGGCGGCGCTGGGGGCCGTACCTCGCCGAGCGCTCCTGGGGGACCGTGCGCGAGGACTACAGCGCCGACGGCAGTGCCTGGGATTTTTTTCCACACGACCACGCGCGCAGCAAAGCCTATCGCTGGGGCGAGGACGGCCTCGCCGGCTTCTGCGATCGCTACCAGATCCTGAGCTTCGCGATCGCACTCTGGAACGAGCGCGACCCGATCCTGAAGGAGCGCCTGTTCGGGCTGGTGCCGGCCGAGGGCAATCACGGCGAGGACGTGAAGGAGTACTACTTCTACCTCGATTCGACCCCGACGCATTCGTACATGAAATGGCTCTACAAGTACCCGCAGCGGGAGTACCCGTACGCTCGGCTCGTCGCAGAGAACCGCGAGCGCGGCGGCCGCGGCCCGGAGTTCGAGCTGCTGGATACCGGCAGCTTCGACGACGACCGCTACTTCGACGTGTTCGTCGAGTTCGCGAAAGAGTCCCCGGAGGACGTCTGCATCCGGATCAACGTGGAGAACCGCGGCCCCGAGGCGGCGCCGATCCAGCTCCTGCCGCAGCTCTGGTTCCGCAACACCTGGGCCTGGGCCGACGAGCCGGATCCGACGCCCGAGATTGCGCCCGGCCCCGCGGGCGCAGACTTCAAGAGCCTGCGCGCCGACGATGCCAGCGGCGTGCCACCCAAGAACCTGCCGTTCACCTATCGCCTGGGCAAGCGCCATCTGTACCTGCCCTCGGGCGGCGAGCTGCTGTTCACCGACAACGAGACCAACGCCGAGCGGCTCTACGGCGCCGCGAGTCGTAGCCGCCATACCAAGGACGCGTTCCATCGCCAGGTCGTGAACGGCGAGGCTGCGTGCAATCCCGACGAGAAGGGGACGAAGGCGTGCGCGCGCTATCGGATGCTGGTTCCCGCCCACGGCTCCGTGACGCTCCGGCTCCGGCTGACGCCGGAAACCCTGGCGCTGCCGCTCGGCGACGTCGACAAGGTGGTCGAGCAGCGGCAGCGTGATGCCGACGCTTTCTACGCCGCCATCCATCCCGCGCGGGCCAGCGAAGACGAGCGGCGCGTGCAGCGGCAGGCCCTGGCCGGGATGTTGTGGTCGAAGCAGATCTACCTGTTCGACATACCGCGCTGGCTGGAGGGCGATAGCCGCAAAGCGCCGCCGCCCGAGCCGCACAAGCACCTCCGCAACACGCACTGGCGGCACCTCAACTCGATGCGGATCCTGTCGATGCCGGACAAGTGGGAGTACCCTTGGTTCGCCGCCTGGGACCTCGCCTTCCACACCTCGCCGCTGGCGCTGGTCGATCCCGAGTTCGCCAAGGAG
>CAZVOI010000703.1:0-2910 GCA_964628275.1 uncultured Acidobacteriota bacterium
CCAGTAGCGCTCGCGATTGTTGCCGGCCAGCCGGGCCGGTTCGAACGGCCGGCGCACCAGTCGCGTGCCGCCGCCGTCGGCCGGGCGCTCCACGACGTTCATCGCGTCCGGAAAGAGGATCTCGGCGAAGGCCGCGGAGTCGTTGTTCGAGACGGCCTGCATGAAGCGATCGACGACGGCGAGGATGGCGCTCTCCTCGGGATGCGCGGCGGCAGGCGCGGGCGCCTCCGCCGGCGCGGCCGGCAGCATGTTACGGATGCCGCTGATGAGCCATCCGCCCCGCTGCCGGACCAGCGCGAAGGACGTCCACATCCGGCGGCTGGAGCCGGCCTCGAGGCCGCTGATCTCGTATCGCCCGTCGGCGATCGCCACGTCGGCGCCAAGCAAGCGCACGCTCTCGATGCTGATCGCCCGCGTGCCCCCGGTGCGCGCCGACGATGCCAGCGTGCCCTTGACCAGAGCCTCGCGTCCCCGGCGCCACTCGCCCGATGAGACGAGTTGGTCCGCGTCGGCCGTGAAGAGTGCCGCGATCGCTTCGGCGTCTCGGCGCTCGCGCGCTTCGACGTAGCGGCGCACGACGTCGCGAATCGCAGCTTCGTCGCCGGCAGGCTGGGCCGATGCCGGGGGCGAAGTCAGCATCACGAGCGCGAGCAGTGCGGCGAGCGTCGGCACAGTGTCCTCCTCTGGCGATGCGGAACACCGTAACCCTCGATTCCGTCCCGGCGCAAGTTGGCCGGCGCCGAGTCGATGTTCAGGTCCAGGCCGCGTGCCCAGGACTATTTGGAAATCGCCAGGTTGAAGCTGCGCCGCTACGCTGGCGCGCGAGGGCTCGATCGTGCCGGCTGCCGCAGCGGGTTCTCGTGCCGCAGGCCGGGAAAGCGAGCGAAGTCACTGTCGGCTGAGAAAACGGTGGCTCCCCGCTCGATCGCGAGGGCGGCCAGATGGGCGTCCGAGGTGAGGTTTCCCGCAGTGCCCGCGGCCTTCAACAGGTTGCGAAACACCTGCCAGTGCCGGTCGCCGGGAACGACGGTCTCGACCGCCGGAAGGCTCAGCCACTCGTCGACGAACCCGAGGGCCGTTTCCGCCGACATCGGCCGGCGCAGGATGCCGGGCCGCGTGGTCAGCCGGAGGAACGCCAGAATGACGCCCCAGGCAAGCCCGACCGTGGTCGAACCGGACAACGCGGCTTCGACCCATTTGCGCGCCGGCTTGTGATGAGGCGAGTCCCGGTCGATGGCGTAGATCAACAGGTTCGCGTCGACCAGGATCACTTGCGCAGTTCCAGCTTCCTCACCTGGGCCTCATCCTCCAGGGCGTCGGCGAGCCGCAGCGAGCGATCGAGGTCGATCCCGGGCGAGACGCCGCCCAGCGACAGTGGCTTGATCCGGTAGGCGCGCCCGGGACGGGACTTCTCGGCGATCAGCCCCAGGCGGATGACCTCGTTGACGTTGCGGCGGAACGGCTGGCCGGTTCGCTTGGCGCGCCGCTTCAGCGCTTCGGCGACGTCGGGCTCGAGCGTCATCGTGGTGCGGATCATAAAAGCATCATAGCACCACCGAGAAGAGTTGCGGCGGAGCGCCGGACCGGGTACAACCCCTGCCTTGCGCGCTTCGCTGCTGCTCCTGGTCGTGCTCGGCGCACCAGCGGTTTTGGCCGACTGGCCGTACTACGGCGGGGGACCGGAGCAGACCCGCTTCTCGCCGCTCACCCAGATCACTCCAGCCAACGTCGCATCTTTGAGAGTCGCGTGGAGCTACGACACCAAGGACGCGTTCCAAGGGTCGGAGATGCAGTGCCAGCCGGTGGTGGCGCACGGCGTCCTGTATGCGACCTCGCCGAAGCTGCGGGTGTTCGCGCTCGACGCGGCGACCGGCCTCGAGAAGTGGAGCTTCAACCCCACGCAGAGCGAGCCGACGCCGAGCCGGACGCGGATTCGCGGGCTGATGTACTGGGAGCGGGGCCGCGAGCGGCGCATCTACTTCGGCGCGCGGCATTGGCTCTACGCGCTCGACGCCGACACCGGCAAGCCGCTCAGCGGCTTCGGGCAGGGGGGCCGGATCGACCTGCGCCGGGGTTTCCGCGGCCGCGACGCGCGCACTCTCAGCGTCGGCGTGAACACGCCGGGCGTCTTCTTCGGCGACCTGCTGGTGCTCGGGTCGGTCGTGCCGGAAGGGCTGCCGTCGTCGCCCGGCGACATCCGCGCCTTCGACATCCACAGCGGCGCGCAGCGTTGGGCGTTCCACACGATCCCGCATCCGGGCGAGCTGGGCCACGACACCTGGCCGAAAGACGCGTGGAAGCACTCAGGCGGCGCGAACGCGTGGTCGGGCCTCGCGCTCGACCCGCGGCGCGGTCTCGTCTACGCGGCCACCGGCTCGGCCGCCTACGACTTCTACGGCGCCAACCGCCACGGCGACAACCTGTTTGCGAACACGATCCTGTGCCTGCGCGCGGCCACTGGCGAGCGCGTCTGGCACTTCCAGGGCGTGAAGCACGACGTTTGGGACCGCGACTTTCCCGCGCCGCCGGCACTGATCACCATCACCAAAGACGGCCGCAGGCGGGATGTCCTCGCGCAGATCGGGAAGAACGGCCGCACTTACGTGCTCGACCGCGAGACGGGCGAGCCGATCTTCCCGATGCAGGAGATCCAGGCGCCGCCGTCCGATGTCGCCGGCGAGCGGCTGTCGGTGACGCAGCGGCTGCCATCCCTGCCGCCGCCGTTCACGCGCCAGCGGTTCACCGAAGACCTGATCACACGGCGCACGCCCGCCGCCGAGAAAGCGGTGCGCGAGATCTGGCGGACGCTGCGCAGCGGCGGCGAGTTCGACCCGCCGAGCACCGAGGGCACGATCCTCTTCCCCGGCATGGACGGCGGCGGCGAATGGGGCGGCGTCGCGTACGACCCGA
>CAZVOI010000704.1:0-1915 GCA_964628275.1 uncultured Acidobacteriota bacterium
CGACCAGTTGCCGTCGCCGTACCAGCGCTCGATCGTGCCGTCCTCCTGCTGGAAGGCGATCAGGCGTTTCGTCTCGCTCTCGATCCAGTCGAGCGCCTCCGGCACCGGCTCGCGCGCGACGAGGTAGAGCGCGCTCTCGATGGTGTCGGCGTAGCCGTCGTGGCTGCCGCGCTCCCAGTCGTGGCTCCGGTAGCGCGGCAGCGACCGCAGCACCCGTCGCACGGCTTCGCGGTAGCGCTCGTCGCCGGTGACCATGTAGTGGGTGTAGACCGCGCCGTAGACGTAGCCCCAGTTGTCGGAGAGCCCCTGCGACAGCGGCGCCAGGTCGGAGGCGCGGATCTCGTCGTAGAGCAGGCCGTCGGGGTTGGCCGATGCCAGGATGCGGTCGAGCATCTGCGCCAGCGGCTGGCGATAGGACACGCCGCGTTCCCCGCCTCGCTCGCTCTCGAGCGCGTGGAGCAGCTGGAGGCCCACGACGATCTCGTTGCCGTGGTCCCTGAGGCGCATGCGGTCGGGTCCCTCGTGCTTCACGAAATCCCACGTGTAGCCCGCAAGCCCGTGGTTCTTCGGCAGGATCTCGCGCACGTAGGCGTCGCCGATCCGGCGCGCCCAATCGAGGTAGCGGGGATCCCCGGTCATGGCGGCCAGCCGGACCAGGCTCTGCAGCGCGTCGCCGTTCAGCTCCGCGCCGGCGGCGGGCAGCAGGCCGAAGTCGCTCGCGACCGGCGCTTGCCGCATCAGGTCGGCCGTCATGTCGGCCATGCGGTAGAACCAGGGCGTGCGGCCGAGCAGCTCCGTGATCGCGAGCAGGCCGTCCTTGGCGTACTCGGCCGCCCCGAACAGGCTCGGCGGCCCGAGGACACCGGTCTCGAGGTTGAGGTCGGCCGGGATGCCGTCCCGGGCGTTCGTGAAGCGGATCTCGTTCCGCAGCATCTCGCGCATACGGCCCTCGAATACGGGCCGGTCGGTGAACCAGGCGGTGGCCACGAGGTAGGGGTAGTTGTCCGCCCCGGAGTTGTGGGGCCGGTACACGTGAAGCTCTCGCGGGCCGCGCGTGAAGCCCGGCAGGACGTCGGGCAGCAGCAAGGTACGGGTGTCGGCGTAGGCCAGCCACGCGTTCATCATGCGGCGCGTGCGGCGGAACACGTCCTCGACCTGGACGCCGTTCGCCTCGGCTTGACGAAAGCCCTCGGCCCGCGCGCTATCCGGCGGACCCTCGCCTGCTCCCGCGGAGCCGGCGAGAAGGGCAAAAGCTGCGGCTCCGAGCATGACCTTCATGTTCCCTCCGAGGCTGCGACGACACGCGCGCAAGCATAGTGACTTGCGGGATGAGTGGCTACGACTCGACGCGGAAGCTCACGCGGCGCTCGGCTTTCTGCCCGGGCGCGGCGCCGCTCGCCGCCACGCGCAGCTCGTAGTCTCCGGGCGGGAAGGCCTCGAGCGCGATCCGCTCGCTGAAGCGGCGGCCCTCGGGCGTCTCTTCGAGCTCGTGTTTGGGCGTGACGCCGACGAGCCGCTTCCCCTGCCAGATCTGGGCCTGGAGCGTCACCGTCCCGGACGCCGCAGACGCCGACGTGTATACGTGGACGGCGTAGTGCAGTCCCTGGCCGGGCCCGAAGCTCTTGTCGATCTGCACGTCGGCCACGGCTCGCTCCGTAGCCCGGGCGGAGCCCTCGGCGGCCGGCGTGCCGGGTGGGCCGGGCGCGCTCTCGATCGGCATGTCCGCCAGCAGAAAGACGCTGCTGAGCGTGAGCGGTCGGGCGTCGAGGTCGGGAATCTCGACCCACTGGCTGACGCTGCCGAGCAGCGAGCGGCTCGCCTCGCGCGCCGCGAGCCGCACTTGGTAGAGCCCGGGCGGCAGCGGCACGCTCTTCTGCAGCGTCAGGCCCTCCGCCACGGTGCGAACGTAGCTCTC
>CAZVOI010000705.1:0-2698 GCA_964628275.1 uncultured Acidobacteriota bacterium
AGCGGCCCGCCAACGGCTGACCTCGCTTCAGGCTGCGGCCACGGAGCGCGGGTTTCATCGCTTGGCTGCGGAAGCGTCTAGCGCCCTGGCACAACCTGACCCTTCCCAGTAGCTGGGGCGCGTGCGTCGCACCCAGCGCCCAGGGCATGGAGGCCTCCTCAGCCGCCGCCGCACAACGAGCGCCGGCTCGTCGCATGATCCGCGCTCGAAATCCGCGCCCGGCCGGAGCCGCTACCAGTTCTCGCAGACGAGGCCGCGCGGATCCCAGACGACTCGGGAGACCGTGGACTCGTATTCGTAGCGGGCGCGGCTGACCACGCAGTTGGCGACCGCGAGCGTGTCTTCGCCACGGACGACACGAAACCGTTTGGCGTCCCCGCGCTCGACGCAGAAGAGACGCCGGCGCGACGTTCCCGAAACCAGCGCCGCTTCGGGGAACGGTTGCTCGTCCTCGGCCAGAATGCTGACAGGGTCGATCGACTGGTCGCCGTTCACCAGGTCGATCTGTAAGTGGCCGCAGGTGCGGAAGCGATCCTGGACCCAGTCGCAGCGGATGGCGAGCAAGCCTGTCGCGAGGACCAGGGCCCTCCGAGCCTTGGCGGAGCAGAGTCGGGGCCTCATTGCGAATCGAATCATCGCACAACTGACCCTGGCTCGAGCGCTTCGCGCCGCGCTTTGGTTTAAGATCCACGGTCAGGGCTCGAGCGACCGACTTCACCGTTTTTTACGGCTCGTACGCGGCCGCGGAACGAGCTTTGCTGTCTAATACTGGCTATGCCCTTGGAGACCTCAGAAATGCAGCCTGTCGAGGACACTCGTCCTCTCTCTTCGCCCGGCACCGTCATCGAGCGTCGTGCGCTGATCCTGTCGGCCCTCGCCGCGTTCGCTTGTAACGACAAGTCTACGAGCGGCCCGACCGACACATCGTCGCCCGGCACCACGACGCCCGCGACGCCCCCCACCGCGACGGCCACACCCGACCCCGCCACCGCCGTGGGGTCGTCGGACAGGGGCTACACCTGGCAAGCCACGTTCGCGGTGACCTTGACCGAAACCGCGGGCCTGGTCACCACCGTGAAGTCGCTGAGCGCCAACCTGCAGCAGGCGGCGGGCGGCATCATCATCACGCCCCCCTCCGGCATCACCGAGACCTACCGCTACCAGGTCCGGGCTGGGACGAACCAGATCGGCGCCAATGCGACGTTGCCGGTCGAGTTCGATTTCTTCTACACGCTCCCGAACGGCGGCCGGCAGGCCCTGATCACGCTGACGTTCAACATGACCGACTCGAACGGCGCCGGCACCACGGTCACGCTTCAGGTCAAGGTGGCTTGAGACAACGTCTCCCGGCCGCGTTGCTGCTCGCCGTTCTCGCGGCGCCGGCCTCTCGCGGTCAAAGCGTGTTTCGAGCCGCCGCGCGCCTGGCCACGGCCGGCCAGCCCAGCGCGCTGGCCGTCGGGGACTGGAACGGCGACGGCAGGGCCGACCTGGCGGTCGCGAACGTGATCTCGAACACGGTCTCGATCGTGACCGGCAGCGGCTTCGGCGCCTTCGCCGCGACCAGTGACGTCGCGGTCGGCGTGACGCCGGTGGCGCTGGTGGCGGCCGATTTCAACTACGACTTCACGCTCGACATTGCCGTGGCCAACCGCGATTCGGAAAGCGTGACGATCCTGCTCGGCGACGGCGCGGGCCAGTTCCGGAGTGCGCAGACGCTGTCGTTGCCGGGCGCCGCGCCTGTATCGCTCGCCACCGGCTACTTCAACTTCGACGGCAAGATCGACCTGGCGGTCGTCGACGCCAATTCCGGAGTCGTGCTGATCCTGGAAGGCAACGGCCTGGGCGGCTTCGTGCCGGCGTCTCGACTGACGCTCGATGCCAAGGCCAGCGCCATCACCAGCGGCGATCTCGACGGCAACGGTTACGCGGATCTGGTGGTGGTGTGCCGGACGGCCGACGAGGTCATCGTCGTCAAGAACTTCGCCGCGGCCGGGCTTTCCGCGGGCAGCCCGATCGGCGTCGGCGGCAACCCGTCGCAAGCGGTGATCGGTGACTTCAACCGCGACGGCACGCCGGACATCGCTGTGGCCAACGAAGGCACCAACGGCGTCTCGCTGCTCTACAAGAGCGGCGATTCGTACAGCAGCGTCTCGATCGTGGCGACCGGCCAGCGACCCACCAGCATCGTCACCGCCGACTTCAACGCCGACGGCTATCTCGACCTCGTTACCGGGAACGCAGGCTCGAGCGACTTGTCGCTGCTGCTCGGCGCCGGCGCCAACGGCTTCGGCCCCGCCACCAGCTACGGGGCGGGCGCGGTGCCGCTGGCGCTCGCCGCGGCGGATCTCAACATCGACAGCCGCGCCGACCTGGTGGTCGCGAACCTGGGTTCGAGCGACGTCACGATCCTGATCAACAGCGGCGTCGGCGCATTCGGCGCGAGCGTCAATCTGATCGCGGGCACGACACCGCTCGCCGTCGGCGTGGGGGACTTCGACCGCGACGGACGCCTCGACCTCGCGGTCGCGAACTACGGCTCGAACGACGTGTCGCTGTTCCGCTGGGGCACCCCCGCCGGGTTCCTCTCGGCGAGCACGGTCCGAAGCGGCGATAACAATCCGGCTTCGGTGGCGATCGCCGACTTCAACGGCGATGGCCGACTCGACCTGGCATTGGCCAACTTCGGCTCGAACAGCGT
>CAZVOI010000706.1:0-5128 GCA_964628275.1 uncultured Acidobacteriota bacterium
TGCGCGGCGAAGCGCTGGTCTTCGGTCATGTAGTCGCGGTTCATCGCCTGGGCCGTGTAGCCGAGATACGGGACGGGCCGATTCGGATCGCTCGGATAATCGTCGCTGCCCGGCTCGCCGCTGGGCGCTTCCCATGCGAGCCGGCCCGCTGCGCGGAAGTACAGCGTGCGCTTCTCCGCGTCCCGAGGCGGCCAGGCGTCGTGCTTCCGCCACTCGTTGATCCCCGTGTGGAACATGTAGGCCTCGGGCAGCTTGGCGTCGCCCCGGCCCCTGAGGTGGAAGTTGAAGAAAGGGAACTCGATGTGGAGTCGGTAGAAGGCCGCCGTCTTGGTGGCGAAGTGGAGATTGCCCAGTCGGTCGCCGTCGCCGCCAGACCACTGGCCGTGCGACCACGGCCCCATCACCAGCATGTTGGGCGCGGTGGGGTTCGCCTTCTCGAGCGTGCGGTAGACGGCGAGCGGTCCCTGCAGGTCCTCCGCGTCGAACAGGCCGCCCACCGTCATCACCGCGGCCTTCACGTTCTTGAGGTTGCGCACGATCGCGTGCGACTTCCAGAAGTCGTCGTAGGCGGTGTGGCTCAGGTTGCCCTGCCAGTACGGGTTGTCGCCGAGCCATCTTCGGGCGTTCTGGAGCGCGCCCATCTTCAAGAAGAAGTCGTAACCGTCGGGCGTGCCCCACTCGAAAGGCGCTGGCGCGCGCGGCGGCGTCGGGTCGCCCTTCCTCTCGACGAAGCGCGTGTAGAACGAGAAGTTCGCGGCCAGGAAGAAAGCGCCGTTGTGGAACGAGTCGTCGCCCATGTAGTAGTCGCCGATCGGCGCCTGCGGCGACGCGGCCCGGAGCGCCGGATGCGAATCGATCATGCCCGCCGCCACGTAGAAGCCGGGATACGAGATGCCCCACATCCCGACCTTGCCATTGTTGTTGGGGACGTTCTTCACGAGCCAGTCGATCGTGTCGTAGCTGTCGGTGCTCTCGTCGGTGTCCTTCTCGCCCTTCACCGGCTTGTGAGCGCGCACCTCCTCCCAGACGCCTTCCGACATGTGGCGGCCGCGCACGTCCTGATACGCGAAGATGAAGCCTTCCTTCTGGAAGTGCTCCGAGGGTCCGAGCGCCGCCCGATAGTTGTCGACTCCGTAAGGCGCGACGCTGTAGGGCGTGCGGTTCAGCATGATCGGATGGCTTTGCAGGCGGTCCTTGGGAACGTAGACCGCGGTGAACAATTTCACGCCGTCGCGCATCGGGACCAGGAACTCGTGCTTCGTGTAGTAGGCGCGTACGTCGAGTAGCAGATCCTGGCTCTGGCTTTGAGCGAGCAGTCGGACCGCGAGTCCGAGCGCGAGGCTCAGCCCCAAGACGCTGATGGCGGGTCGGCTTGGGCTGGGGCTTGGCTTTGTCATGGCGCGACTCCTTCGCGAGCCCTGGAAAGAGTGGCAGGCTAACCCACGACTCCCCGAGCCCCCAAAACTCGCGCTTTCTCGTGTAGTCTCGATTCGTGACCGAGGCGACGCTGCTCGAGTGGCTCCCGTCGGTCGGGCTCGCGATCGGGCTCGCCGCCTGCGCCGGCCTGCGCGCCTGGCTGCCGCTGCTGCTGACCGGCGCGCTGGTGCGGGCGGGCTACGTGGAAGTCGGGACGTCGTTCGCCTTCATCGCGTCGACCAAGGCGCTGGTAGTGTTCGGCGTCGCGACGCTCGTCGAGATGATCGGCGACAAGATCCCGTCGGTCGACCATGCGCTCGACGCGATCGGCACGCTGTTGCGACCGGCCGCCGGCGCGCTGCTCGCCGCTTCGGTGCTGTGGAAGATCGACGAGCCGCTGGTCGCGCTGGCCGTCGGCCTGGCGGTGGGCGCGCCTTCGGCGCTGGTGCCCCACGCCGCCAAGTCCGCGTTCCGCGTGCTCTCGACCACGCTGACCGCCGGGTTGGCCAACCCGATCCTGAGCTTCCTGGAAGACGCGATCGCGCTCGCGTTGTTCGCTCTCGCGATCCTGCTGCCGATCCTGGCGGGGCTGTTCGTGGCGGCGCTGGCGGCGCTGGCGCTGCGCCGAACCCGCCGCCGGCAGCCGGCGACGCCGCAACCCGCATGAGCCGCCGCCGCTTCGTGATCTCCGGCCTCTGGGCCGCGGCCGCGCCGCGGCTCCTGGCGCAGTCGCCGGCGCCCTCGCAGGCGCCGCCGATCGTGATCGAGATGGAAGTGGAGATCGTCTCGGTGACGGCGGTGATCTTCGACAAGGCCGGGCGCTTCGTGAAGGGCCTGACCACGGCGGACGTGGAGCTGCTCGAGGACGGCGTGAAGCAGGAGCTCACCTATTTCCGCGAGGCGCTGGGCGGCGACGAGAAGATCCCGCTCTCGGTGGTGCTGGTGCTGGATTGCTCCGGCAGCATGAAGCGCGACATGCAGTTCCTGCAGCAGGCCGCCAACAGCTTCGTGCGCAAGCTGGAGGACGTCGACAAAGCGCTGGTAGTGTCGTTCAACGAGAGCATCAAGGGCAGCGCGGAGTTCACCGACGACACCGACCGCTTGGAACAGTTCGTGGACGGCCTGCAGCCGTGGGGCGGCACCAGCCTGTACGACGCGATCCACTACGGCCTGGGGCGCGTGCGCGACCAGGCCGGCCGCAAGGCGCTGGTCGTGTTCACGGACGGCGACGACACGACGAGCCGCGGCACCGCGCAGGATGTGATCGACTACGCGCGCGGCGTCGAAGCCACGGTCTACACGGTCGGCATCGGCAGCGCCTCGGGCGGCTTCCTGAAGAAGGTCTCCAGCGAGACCGGCGGCGAGTCGTTCTTTCCCAACAAGGTCGGGGATCTGATCAAGGTCTTCGCCAAGATCTCCGAGGAGCTGCGCCAGCAGTACGGGCTCGCCTACTCCCCGAAGAAGAGCGCCGACAATACCTACCGCGCCATCCAGTTCCGGGTAACCACCCGCAAAGACGTCGAGGTCCGGGTACGCAAGGGCTATTACGCCATGAAGCGTCGAAAAGCGGCGAAGCCGCGCTCCTGACCGGAACGGGCGCCGCGGCGCGGTAGACTCTGCGCTGATGGCCGAGCTTCTGGTTCAGGACAAAGGCGGCTCCAAGCAGCGCTTCACTCTCGACAAGGACCGCGTCACGATCGGCCGCTCGCGCGAGAACCACGTCTTCATCCCGGACCAGTGGCTATCGCGGCACCACGCCGAGATCCGCCGGCAGGGCCAGGGCTTCGTGGTCGTCGACCTGGGCAGCAAGAACGGCACCCAGTTGAACGGCGCGCGCCTCTCCGGCGAGGCAGCGCTCACGGCCGGCGACGTCGTCACGCTCGGCGAGCACGAGCTGACGCTCTGGTTCGGCGACGCGCCCGAAGAACGCGACGACGACGACATCTACGGAACCCAGATCTACTCGGCCCGCGAGCTCTCCGACGTCGGCACCAAGCCGGTCGACGCGGAAGGCCTGGCGCGCCAGAACCGCGTGCTCAGCGTGCTGACCAAGGCGACCCGGGAGCTCTTGGTCCACCGCCCGTTGGCCGAGCTGTTCGACCTGGTGCTGGACCTGCTCTTGGAAGCCGTGCCGGCGGAGCGCGCGGTGATCCTGATCGTCGAGGGCGGGGAGCCCGCGATCAAGGCCTCGCGTAGCCGTAGCGGCGTCCCGATCACCCGGGTGTCGCGGTCGATCACGCGCCGCGTTCTAGAGGAGCGCGTCTCGCTGCTGATCCCGAACATCTTCGACGACGCGACGCTGCGCTCCCAGGACAGCATCATGGCCTCGGGCATCCGCTCGGCACTGTGTGCGCCGCTCTGGTACACCGCGACCTCGGGCTCCGACGAGGACTCGGTGATCGGCCTCGTCTACCTGGACACGCTGGCGCGCCAGAATTTCAGCGAAGAGGACCTGCGAATCCTGACCGCGATCGCGAACGTCGCCGCCTCCAAGATCGAGAACGTGCGGCTGATCGAGCACAGCATGGAGATGCGGCGCCTGGAGCAGGACATCCAGGTCGCGGCCGAGATCCAGCGCGGCTTCCTGCCTTCGTTCGCTCCGAACGTTCCCGGCTACGGACTGGTCGGGTCGAACAAGCCCTGCCACACCGTCGGCGGCGACTACTACGACTTCGTGGTGGATAAGGGCGAGCTGTTCTTCGCGCTCGGCGACGTCTCGGGCAAGGGCACCGGCGCGGCGCTCTTGATGACGGTGCTGCGCGCCGCGGTGCGCGGCCACTGGATCGAGTCGCAGCCCAAAGACGCGGTCACCAAGATCAACCGCACCGTCTGCCAGAACGTTCCCGAGAACAAGTACATCACTTTCTTCATGGGCCGCCTCGACATCGCGAGCGGCCGGATCGCCTACGTCAACGCCGGCCACAACGCGCCGATCCTGGCGCGCCGAGCCGGCTCGCTCGAGCGGCTCAGCGAGGGCGGCATGGTGCTCGGCCTGTTCGAGGGCGTGCCGTTTTCCGAAGGCACCACGACCCTCGAGCGCGGCGACACGCTGCTCGTCTTCTCCGACGGCGTCAACGAGACCTTCGCCGCCGACGGCGAGGAGTTCGGCGAAGACCGCCTGGCCGCGCTGGTCACCGCGAAGCGCACGCTCCCGGCTTCGGTCGTCGAGACGGAGATCCTGCGCGAGCTGGAAGGCTTCGCGAAAGGCGCCAAGGCCACCGACGACCGCACGCTGATCGTCCTGCAGCGCGTCTAGCGCGGTACCCGACCTGGTCCGGCCGATCGCCGTCTGCATCCGTGCGTATCGCCCGGCAGCCAACCCAACGTCCGGTTGCGCGACTGCCGGCCTACCGGGTGTCGTAGCTGTAGCTCGTGTTGACGCCGTTCGGGTAGATGGCGTCGCCCAGAGGCTCGTTTTCGTTTCCACTTCGTATCACGCTGGACCCGGTATCGCCACGAAGCGATGGGTGAAGTCCGAGTCCACGGCCCACGCCTCGCGGATGCCGAGCTTCTCCATGACGACGAAGCTCAGGCAGTGGACGAAGCTGTAGTCCTGATCTCCGTATTTCTTGCGAAGAGAAAGCCCGTGTCGAGGAAGATCAATCGCGCGGGTCGCCGTAGAGGTGGTCGTCGTGCTTTTCCGAAACGTCCGCAGCGACGGCCTTCCCAATTCCCATCAAGCGGTCGATCGCCTTCCAGCCTGTGGGGTCGT
>CAZVOI010000707.1:0-3046 GCA_964628275.1 uncultured Acidobacteriota bacterium
CCTCGAAGGCGTCTCCGTCCGCCGCAACGAGAAGGGCGAGACGATCGTCTACCTGCTGTCCGACGACAATTTCAGCGGGCTGCAACGGACGCTCTTGATGATGTTCGCGCTCGAGGAGTAGCCCGGCAGGAGTCTCGAGTCGTCCCTCGGCACCGGGTTCGCTTCCCAGCCGATTTCGTGCTTCAGCTAACCAAAGCCGAGAAGTCGGAGGTTGTCGCAGATTGCGACCACCTCAGGCGGCTGAAGTTCTCTCCCACGCTGCCCTCAGTCTTCACCGAACATGGCGCGATAATGGCCGCGTCGGTGCTGAACAGCCAGCGTGCTGTGGATACCTTTGGATCATCAGTCCGACCGATGACTCCGTCTTCGTGGGTGCGCGGAACGTGCGGGGCGTTCCTTGCGTTCATCCGCTGCAGGTTTATCTCCACTTGAAGGCGCAGCCGGAGCGGGCGGCGGAGGCTGCGGCTCGACTGCGGCGGCTTGTGCTCGGCCGCGCTGTTGCGTAGTTAGAACTCGATATCCCGCCGGACCTCCGAGGGCGCGTCGTGACCCTAGGCTGCGGCGGGGCCAATCGCTTAGGCGGCCCCGAGGGGAAGTGAGATGGGCGCCTACACCGAGTACCTCGATCGTCAGTTGAGTTTCGAGCAGTTGAGCGCCGAGCGGAAGGCGTTGCTGGCCCGCATCTCGGAGTTTCGGGGTGGGCGCGACATCCTGGTCTTCGCTGCCGATCTCAACAAGGGATCGGCGGCGATCTCGATCTCCTACGCGGACATCCTTCCGATTCAGGATCAACTCGCCAACCTCTCCGGCCAGGGCATCGACATCATCTTGGAAACGCCTGGCGGCTCAGGCGAGGTGACCGAGGACTTGGTTCGCCTGGTGCGCGCCAAGTACAAGGACGGGCCGATGGCTGTCATCGTGCCCGGTTGGGCCAAGAGCGCCGGCACGATCTTGGCGATGGCAGGGGACGAGATCTTGATGGGTCCGGGCTCTGCCCTGGGACCCATCGACGCGCAACTGTTTTGGCAGGGCAAGGTGTTTTCGGCCGACGCGCTGCTCGAAGGAATGGAGAAGATCAAGGCCGAGGTGACGGCGGCTGGCGTGCTGAACCCGGCCTACGTCCCGATTCTGCAAGGGATCTCGCCCGGCGAGCTTCAAAGCGCTGAGAACGCCCTGAGCTTCGCGAAGAGCCTCGTGACCGGGTGGCTGGCGAGGTACAAGTTCCGCGACTGGGCGACTCATTCGAGCACGGGCAAGCCCGTGACGGAGGAGGAGCGAGCTGTTCGCGCCGAAGAAATCGCCGCTGCGCTGTGCGAACACCAGCGCTGGCTCGTGCACGGCCGGTCGATCAAGATCGATGACCTCGAGGCCATGCGCCTCCGAGTCACCGACTACAGCAAGCAGCCCGGCTTGTACGATGCGATCCAGCGCTACCACACGCTGTTGCAGATGACGTTCGCCACGAGCATCTACAAGGTGTTCGAAACGCCGGTTTCACAGATCTACCGATTCATCGGGCCTCCGGCGCCAGCGCCGACGGCCCAGGGCGCCGACGTTGCCGCCATCGTCGAAGTCGGGTGCGGGAAGTGCGGGAAGAAAACCAAAGTCCAGGCGAATCTCGGCGAGGCCCGCCCCCTGCAGCCCGGAGCGGCGCCGTTTCCTCCCAACAATGTGTTCCGGTGCCCCGGGTGTGGGGCCCAGACGGACCTGGGTGACTTGAGGCGGCAACTGGAAGTCCAGGCGAAAAAGCCTGTGGTAGCCTAGCGGTGGATTGGCATGAGCGAATCGCGCTTCCAAGTCATCTTCGAAAAGCTGGCCCAGATGGACAAGGCCAAGGACCCGGCGAGTCCAGATCCCGTCTGGATCGCTCGCGAGGAATTCGACAAGATCGCGGAACTGCGGCGACTCGCCCTGGAGATCACCGAGCCAGAGCCGCAGTCCTACACGATCACGTAGACAGCTAGCCAGCCCAGACCAAGCAACCTTCCCCCGCCTTCGGGCGTCCTAGTCTCAACCGAATGCTGGAAGCTCGCCTGCAGGACCTTCGCTATGCGGCGCGAACGCTGCGTCACTCCCCCGGTTTCACGGCGGCCGCGGTCCTGACGCTGGGTCTCGGGATCGGCGCCAACACCGCGGTCTTCACGGTTGCCGAAGCCGCGCTGCTGCGCGGGCTACCGTACCGCGACGCTGACCGGATCGTGCACCTCTGGGAGACGACGCCGCTGCGCAACGACCGCCAGGTCTCGTATCCCGATTTCGCCGACGTGCGCGACCGTGGGCGCGGCTACGCGGCAGTGGCCGGCTATGGCTTCGAGGGCTTCACGCTTGCCGCCGAGGACGGTGTCGAATACCTCCCCGCCGCGCGCGTCACAGCCAATTTCTTTCCGACGCTGGGCGTGGCGCCGATCCTCGGCCGCGGGTTCCGACCCGAGGAAGATCGACCCGAGCGGAGGCGTGACGTCGTGCTGTTGAGTCACGGGCTGTGGCAGCGCCGCTTCGCCGCCGACCCTGGCGTGATCGGCTCATCGATCACGCTGAGTGGCGACGCCTACAGCGTGGTCGGCGTGCTGCCGCGCGGCTTCCACTTCGCGCCGCTCCGGGAGCCGGAGCTGTTCGTGACGCTGTCGCCCTCCGCCAACGCCGTCGAGCGTCGCTACATGCATTGGATGTGGGCGATCGCGCGGCTCGCGCCAGGAGTGACCCTCGAACAGGCCAACGCCGACCTCCGTGGCATCGCTCTAGAACGCGCACGCCAAGACCCCCGCTGGCACAAGGACTCGGGCCTGCGCGCGGCGCCGCTGCGTGACGCCATCGTGGGACCGATCCGGCCGCTGCTGCTCGGGCTGCTGGCGGCGGTGGCGGCGGTGCTGCTGATTGCCTGCGTCAACGTCGCGAACATGCTGCTCGCCCAGGCCACCGGCCGGCGGCGCGAGGTCGGGATACGCGTGGCCCTGGGGGCGAGCCGCGGGCGGCTCTGCGCCCAGTTCTTGACGGAGAGCCTGCTGCTGGCCGTGATGGGCGGAGCGGCGGGGCTGCTGTGGGCCGG
>CAZVOI010000708.1:0-8664 GCA_964628275.1 uncultured Acidobacteriota bacterium
AGGTTCACGAGCGGCCCGACCACCAGCGAAGCCCCGAGCAGCAGCAGCACGACGACTCTCTCGAGCAACCCGATGTACCCGAACAGGATCGCCATCCACCAGAGCGGGAGCCATCCGTAGCCTCCGAACAGAACCAACGGCAGCAGCAGCAGCAGCAGGAACGAGCCGCGCGCGAAGGCGACGCCGCGCGCGGGCCCTAGCTCCTCCTCGAGATCGTGGAGCAGCAGCCCACCAAAACGGATCAGCAAGGCCAGCGCCACAGCGCTGGCCGTCGCCAGCAACGCCACCAGAACCGCGGGGATCAGAAGCGACAGCATGCGGTAACGGCCGTACGAGGTCTTCATGCCCGCGGTGATCGCCACGACGGTCTGCTGCAAGGCCGAGACGATGCCGAACGGCCCCTTGCGAATCTGAGCCTGCGCCATACCCAGGTAGGCGTCCGGCAGGCGTGGGTCCAGACCCAAGGCGCCCCGGAAATATTGTTCAGCCGAGTCGCGCTCACCCTTGCGTACCCTGTCGATGCCCTTGGCGACCAGCGCCAGAGCCATCGGCTGGATGCCGCCGATGTTGCGCTCCATCCGCAGCCGCAGCACGTCGGAGAGCACCTTGGCCGCGCCATCGGCGTCGCCAGCCCGGTCGCGGCGATCGAACTCCGCGAACAGCGCGTCCAGCGACTGGTTCACGCCGATCTGTCCCCTTGGCACCTCGATGACTTTGTCGCCGGCCGCGGCCTCGGCCGTCGCAACCGCTGCCAAGAGCGCCGTGGCGAGTCCCAGTCTGGCAACGAGCCTTGTCACGCGCTTGCCAACCGCGCGCGCTCGACGTAGGCGGTACGCAGTTCGAAGAGCAAGCTCTGCAACACCCGGGTCTCGTCGGCGCTCCTTCGGCCTTCGGTCTTGTCGGCGAGCATTTCCAGGATCGAGATCATCTCGCGGGCGCCCTGAAGGTCGGGGCCGTCCCCGTCCAGAAGACCTCCCGCCTGGGCGGCGAGCGACATTACGAAGGAAGCAAAATCCACCTCGCCCGGCGAGGACACCCGCGGGCCAGTAATCGCCTCGGGCGCGGCCGGCGTCGACACGGTCGGAGCCGCAATCGGCGTCGCGGCGTGCGGCGGCTCCGCAACGATTGGCTCCGCCGCGTCGGTCGAGCGCAACTCTCCCTCCGAGGTGAACAGCCGGCGGTCCTTGACGGTGAAGCCCTTCTTTTCTTCGCTCATTCGTCGGGAAAACGGCGCAGCCGACAGGCTCCAAGACTAGGCGCGACGCTGGTTTAGGGCGAGAAGCGTAACACAAGCCGGGGGTCGGCCCAAGATCCCGGAAGCCCGATCTCCAGCACGCTCCCGTCCGTTGCGACGTCGATCGCGCCATCGCGATCGGTTCTCCGAACGACCCCCCCCAGGCGCGATACTCGCTCGAGCGTCTCGAGGTGCGGGTGTCCGAAACCATTGCGTTCTCCGACCGAGACGAGAGCCAGCCGCGGCCGCACGCGTCGCAGGAAGCTGGAGCTGCTGCTGCTGCGGCTGCCATGGTGCCCGACCTTCAATACGTCCGAGGCGCCGATCTCGGTGCGCGCCTCTCCGGCGCCCGTCAGGTCTCCGGTCAAAACGAACGAAACGGCCCGATGCCGCACGCGCAGTACGACCGATTCGTCGTTGCCCGAGCGCGCCGGCGCGCGCGTGTTGCGGGGCGTGACGACCTCGATCTCGACGCCGTCCCAGTCCAGCCTGCCGCCACTGCGCAGCGTCAGACGCCGCGCCCCACAGGCCTCCAGATCCCGGTCGAGCGCCCGCTGTCGCGGGTCGCGGAGCGGGGCCGGGCCCTCCCAGATGGCGCCCGGCGAAAAAGCGCGTGAAACGAAGCGAGCGCCTCCCACGTGGTCGCCGTCGGCGTGGGTGAGAGCGAGCGCGTCGAGCGAACGCACGCCGACGCTCCAGAGATACGGCGCGACCACAGCTTCGCCGGTGTCGAACACGTCGCGGCGCGGCCCGGCGTCCACCAGAAGCGCACGGCCATTCGGCGAGCGGAGCACGATGGCGTCACCCTGGCCGACATCCAACACGGTCACATGCAGCCTGCCGTCCGCGCGTGGCGCCGGGCCCGCGACGAGAGCGGCGACGCAAACCGCAAACGCGGCGGCCGCCGCGCGCAAGCGCCGCTTCGCGCACAGTAGCAGCGCGGCCGCCCAGAACGCCCACGCCACGGGCTCGGGCGACGCGACGCGCACGTCCAGCGCCGGGAATCGCCGAACGATTTCGGCTGAGAGCAAGAGAGCGCGCGCCAGGCCCCAAGCCACGGCGGCCGGCACGAACGCGGCCGCCGGCACCAAACCAGCCACGGCGACGAGAGCGAAGCCCGCGACCAGCAGCCCGCCGGCGAGCGGGCCGGCCGCGAGGTTCAAGACGAGAGCCGCCGGCGCGAGTCGATGGAAATGATCCGCCAGCAGCGGAAGCAGCGCCGCCTGCGCGGCCAGTGAACCGGCCATTCCCCAGCGAACCCCTGCGGACAGCCCTGCCATCGACGCGGCCAGGCGCGGCGCCAGCAGCAGGATCGCCAACGTGGCTCCGAAGGAAAGCTGGAAGGACACGTCCGACACCGCGGCCGGCGTCGCCACCACCACGACGCCGGCGGCGAGGCCGAGCAAGTTCGGGAGGTCTGCGTCCAGCTCGAGCGCCCGGCCGCAGGCCACGACCGCCACCATGACGGCGGCGCGCACCACCGGGGTGTCGCCGCCCACGAACAACGCATAGCCCGAGACCGCGAGCGCCACGCCGAGCGCGCTGGTCACGGGGCCGACGGGAAGCCACCTGCAGACCCACCACAGCAGGCCCGCCACGAGAGCGACCTGCGCGCCCGAGAGCGCCAGCACGTGGTAGGTGCCGGCGATTCGAAAGACCTCGGCGGTCTCGTCGTCGACGCCGGTCCGGTCGCCCACGACCATGGCGCGCACCAGCCCCTGTTCCTCCCCGGCTGGCAACGCGTCCATGATCAGGCGCCGCGCGTGACGGCGTAGCCGGCCGACTAGCTCGATGAGCCCCCGACTGCCGCCCGAGCTCTCCACGAGCAGCCGGCTCTTCGAGAAGCCCACCGCATGCAGGCCCCGGCCGCGCGCCACACCCTCCGCGTCGAAGGCGCCGGGCGTACGGTAGCCGCGGGGCAGGCGCAGGCTCGCCCAGAGCCGTACGCGATCGCCGCGGGCTGGCTCCAAATCTTCGCCAGCGTCGGCGACGTCGACGCGGACACGGCCCGCGAGCGCCTCCTCGCGGCCTTCGGACTGGAGCTGGTCGACGTCCACGATCAGCGTGGTGCGCTCGCGCGCGTGCCAGGCATCGAGTGCGAGCCTGCCCGAGAGACGAACCGGTGCCGAAGCGGCTCGCTCCGCCACGAATCGATGGAGCCCGTTCTCCTGGTACGACACCGAGTCGATCGCGCGGCCGGCGGCTCCCAGACCGAACGCCGCGGCCGCCAGCGCCACTCCGGCACGGCGCCCGGCCTTCGGAATACTGGCCAGCACGAGCAGCGCGGCGACGAGCCCGAGCAGCCAGCACGCGCCCAGGACCTGGGCTTCCCGGCCCAACGCCGCACCGGCACAGAGCCAGGCTGCGAGTCCCAGCAAGGGCCGGTCGGCGTGTGAGTCGGACACGGCGTGACTCTCGCCGATCCCGACGCTCGACGAGCCTCACGACGGTTCGCTTACGGGAGTGTCACACAGAGTCGCGCGCCAGGTGCGCGATGCTCTCGAGATGAAAGGTGTCGGGAAACATGTCCAGGGCTTCGAGTGCGCGCAGCCGATAGCCGGCTTCGCCGAGACGCGCCAGGTCACGACCCAACGTGGGGGGGTCGCAGGAGACGTAAGTGATCGTCTCGGGGCGACGCTCGATCAAGGCGCCCAGCGCGCCGCGGCTCAAACCGGTGCGCGGCGGGTCGAGCACGACGCGCTCCCCGGCGCGAGCCCTAAGCCCCGCGAGGGCCCGGTCGACGTCGGCCGTCTCGAACTCGACGGGCAGTCCCGCCTGCTGCGCGTTGGCGCGCGCGTCGGCGACGGCCAGCGGGTTCGACTCGAGGCCGCGAACCCTGTCGCCGCGGGCAGCCAGCGCCAGCGCGAACAGTCCGACGCCGGAATACAGGTCGAGCACCGGGCCGCCGGGCGCGACGCGCGCCAGCACGCTTTCGACGAGACGCTCGAAGAGAAAGCGGTTGCCTTGAAAAAAGGACTGCTGGTGCATGCGGTAGCCGAGGCCGCGGGCGCGCGCCCTGAGATAGGGGTCGCCGTGCAGCGTCACCAGCACCGGACCCTTTGGCCCGTGCGCCGCGATCAGAAACCCCGAGAGCTCGGCGCCCGCGCTGGCAAGGCTGGCGAGCTTGGAGACCTCGCCCAGCTGGAGCTCGGTGTGAAGGCACGCCACCCGCAACTCGCCGTCGGGCGATTCCGCGAGCTCCAGGCTTCGGAGCTTGCGCTTGTCCCCAGGCCAGGACGCGAGCGCCACCCGGATCGCGCGCGCCGATCGACCCAGCGCCGCCGAGATCTGCAGGCAGACGGCGACGTCGACCACACGCTGGCTCCCCGCCTCGTGGAAACCGAGCGCGAGGCCTTCGGAAGAAGCGGCGAAGTGCATCTCGGCGCGCACCCGCCAACCTGTCTCCGGTGAGGCGGCGACCGGGATCGGGGCCTCCCACGACACGCCCGCGCGCGCCAGGCTCTCGCGCAGGACGCGTTCCTTCAGACGCAGCTGCTCTTCGTACCCGAGCGACTGGTAGGCGCAGCCTCCGCAGGCTGCCGCGTGAAGGCACGGCGCGTCGCGACGCTGGGGCGACGGCGACTCGATGCTCTCCACGACCGCTTCGGCGTAGCCGCGCGCGGCAGAAACGATGCGGGCCCGCACGCGCTCGGCGTCGAAGGCGCGCCGCACGAAGACGACTTCGCCCGCGTGACGCGCCAGACCGAGCCCGCGATACACGGCTTTCTCGATCGCGAGGTCGAGTTGCTCCCCGACGCGCAGCCGCGATACCCGCTGGCTCACAGGAAGAGACTCAGCCGCGGCAGCCGCTGGATTTCGAACAAGCCGCGCGTCAGCGCCTCGCGGCGGACCTGGTCTTGCACCTGGCTCGGCATCCGATCACGATACGGCAAGAGTTCCCGCTCGATCTCGGCGCGCAGGCGCTCGACGGTCTCGGTTCCCTGATCCTGAACCAGCGCTTCTCGAAGCTCCGCCTCTCGTTCGAAGAGCCAGGCCTCGGTTTCGCGCGCGCCAGCGGCGTGCCCGGCGCGTTCGCGTAGCTCGCGGACCGTGGCCTCGACGAATGGACGCGAGTGCGGGCCCAGCTCTGCTCCGGCCTCGAGACCGTCCGCCAACCCCCCGAGCAGCTCGGGCAGACGCGCCGTTTCCTCCTGGCCGAGCGCCAGCGCTCGCTGCCAGCGCTCGGCGGCGATGTCCACCTCGCTGCCACAGTACGCGAGGCTGCCCACCTTCTGGCCGCGGCTCCAGGAATGCGCGTGTCCATCGAGCGCGTCGCCGATTCCCCGCAGCACGATCCGCAGCGGGATGCCTCGCCGCTTCCAGCCGTCGATCAGCAACCAGTCCGCGTTCGAGATGAACAGCGGGTCGCCGCGCCGCGAAACGAAGAACTCCTCGACGGCCTGGTAGTAGTTGGACGGCGCGCAGCTCAATCGATCGCCTGCAAGCGCACTTCGCGGGCCTCGCCGGAGAGGAACACGCGGCGCGCCCCGCCGCGGAGCTCCACCAGCAGCGCGCCCGACGCGTCGATGCCGCGGGCGACGCCACGCACGCGCTCGGCGCCGGCCGTGACTTCGATCGGCCGGCCCCACCATTCCCGGGCGCGATCGTTCCAGGCCGCCAGCAGCGCGGCTCGCTCTCCGTCAAGGAGCCGCTCGATGCGGTCCCGCAGCCGAAACAGCACGGCCGCAGCCAGCAGCGGGATCTCGATCGTGCGTTGCAGCGCCGCCGCGAGACAGGTGCTGGTGTCGCGAAGCTCGGCGTCCAGGTCGCCCGGCGACGCCGCGACGTTGAGACCGATGCCGAGCACGATCGAGTCGATGCCCTGGCCGTTGGAAGCAGCCTCGGCGAGCACGCCCGCGACTTTGCGTCCGCCGAGCAGCACGTCGTTGGGCCATTTCAAGCGAGCCGGAGCGCCTTGCTCTTCCACGGCCTCCGCCACCGCGAGACCGGCCACCAGTGGAATCAGCGTCGAGGTCGCGGCATCGCTGGGCACGGGTAGCAGCGTCGAGAGGTACAGGTTGCCCTCGGGAGAAGCCCAGGCATTTCCGCGACGGCCGCGACCCGCGCTCTGCCTTTCCGCCACGGCCACGGTCCAAGCCGTCGCGCCCGAACGCGCGCGCTGCTTGAGCAGATCGTTGGTGGAAGCAATCTCGGCATGCCACTCGACCGGCGCGGGCCAGCGCCCGCCGCGCGCCAGCAGCAACTTCACGAGACGCTCGGCGCTCACTCCGGCTTCGCGGGCCGATCTCCTTCGGGCGGCGCCGCGGCCAGCTCGATCGAGACGACGAACACGCCGGGCTCGGGCGCGTCCTGGCGCCGCTCGATGAAGTGCGACAGGACGCGCGCCGCTTGCAGCACGTCTGGCAGGGCCTTGGCGAGCGCGGCCTCCATCGAAGCAGCGACACCGAACGTCAGCTTGTCCAGATGCCGCCCAACGGTCGCCCCCGCGGCGCTCTTGGCGCGATGCACCGCCTCCAGGCTGGCTACAGCCGCGTCGTACACCAAGGCGTCATCCGCGTTCGCACCCTGCGCGTGGAGACCTTCGGCGTTCGGCCAGGGCGCGCGATGAATGCTCGGCGCGCCCGAGGCTTCGCCGAGCCCCCACGACCACGCCTCCTCGGTGACGTAGGGCAGGAACGGCGCGAACAGGCGCAGCAGCGCGCTGAGCCCGGTCTGCAGCGCAGCGATCGCCGAGGCTCGGCCGGCCGGATCCGCTTCGTTGCGGGCGCGGCCCTTCACGATCTCGACGTAGGAATCGGTGAAGCCGGACCAGAAGAAGCGTTCGGCCGTGCCGAGTGCCAGCGCGTAGTCGTAGTCCGCCATCGCCGCGCTCGCGCGGTCCAGCGTCTCGCCCAGGCGGAACAGGAACCCGCGATCGAGCGCGTGCGAAATCGCGCCTTCCGGACCGGTTTGCGTTAGCACGAACTTCGAGGCATTGAAGAGCTTGGTCACGAGACGACGTCCGACCTTGAGCACTTTCTCATCGAAGACCGTGTCGGTCCCGAGCTTGGCGGAGAGTGACCAGTAGCGCACCGCGTCCGCGCCGTACTGGTCCAGGAGGTGCATCGGCGTCAGCACGTTGCCCTTGCTCTTGGACATCTTCTTGCGATCGGGATCCAGCACCCAGCCCGAGATCGCGACGTTGCGCCACGGGATCTCGGCCTCGTGCAGCAGCGCCTTGGCGATCGTGTAGAACGCCCAGGTCCGGATGATCTCGTGGCTTTGCGGCCGCAGGTCCATCGGAAAGAGCCGCTTGTGCCGCTCGGGCTCGTCAGTCCAGCCCGTCACGATCTGCGGCGACATCGAGCTCGTGAACCAGGTGTCGAACACGTCGGGCTCGGCCCGGAAGCCGCCGGGCTGGTCGCGCTGCGCTTCCGTGAAACCGGACGGCGTGTCGGTCAGCGGGTCGATCGGAAGCCGCGCCGCCTCGGCGAGGATCGGGTTCGCGAAATCGCTCTGGCCATCCTCCTTCAACGGATACCAGACCGGAAACGGCACGCCGAAATAGCGCTGGCGGCTGACGCACCAGTCGAGGTTCAGGTTCTCGGTCCAGTTGCGGTAGCGCAGCCGCATGAAGTCGGGGTGCCAGGCGATGCGGTCGCCGGCATCGATCAACGCCTGCTTCTTGTCGAGCAGACGCACGAACCATTGCCGAGTGGTGATGAACTCGAGCGGCCGGTCGCCCTTCTCGTAGAACTTGACCGGGTGCTCGACCGGCTGAGGCTCCTCGACGAGAGCTGGCTTGCCGTCGCCGAGCGCGGCGCCGGCCGGATCACGCAGCAGCTCGACCACGAGCTTCCGGGCCTCCTTGACGCTCTTGCCCGCGAGCCCGGCGTAGAAACCGTTGGCGGCCGCCGGATCCAGGCTCGGGTAGGCCTCGCTCCCGAAGTCGATCTTCTCGAGGCGGCCGCCAGAATCCACGATCTGACGCAGCGCCAGCTTCTGCTCGCGCCACCACTGCACGTCGGTCTGGTCGCCGAACGTGCACACCATCAGGATCCCGGTGCCTTTTTCGCGATCGACCTGCGAGCTCGGGAAGATCGGCAGCGGCGCGCGGAACAGCGGCGTAAGAGCCTGCTTGCCGAAGAGCGGGCGGAAGCGATCGTCGTCGGGGTGCGCGGTGACACCGACGCAGGCCGCGAGCAGCTCGGGGCGGGTGGTGGCGATCACGAACCAGCCGCCGCCGACGACCCCGAAGCGGATCTTGTGGAAGGCGCCGCGCGTCGGGCGGTCTTCCACCTCGGCCTGCGCCACCGCCGTCCGGAAATCGACGTCCCACAGCGTCGGGGCCTCCACGTTGTAGACGTGACCCTTGCGATAGAGGTCGAGAAAGCTCGCCTGGGCGACGCGCCGGCTGCGGTCGTCGATCGTCGAGTACTCGAGGCTCCAGTCCACGGACAGCGCCAGCCGCTGCCAGAGCGCCTTGAACG
>CAZVOI010000709.1:0-1516 GCA_964628275.1 uncultured Acidobacteriota bacterium
TGATGCGCGCCGCCCGCATCCCGGCGCTGGTCGTGCCCGTAGCGCTCGCCGCCTGTGCGCCCGCGCCCGACCGCGGAACGCTCGCGGAACTGCGCGAGGTGCAGCCCGACACGAGCGAGGTGCAGATCGAAGATGGCCTCGACAAGGCCATGCAGAGCTACCGGCGCTATCTCGAGGAGACGCCGCGCACGGCGATGACGCCCGAGGCCATGCGCCGGCTCGCCGATCTCAAGATCGAGAAGCAGTTCGGCATCCTCGGCGACGGCAAGCTGGTCGAGCTCGAGGCGCCGGACGAGGCGCTGCCGGAGCGCCTCGCGCCCGTCGCGACGGGTGCGCGGCCCGCCGCGGCCGGCATCGCCGATCTCTCCGAGTCGCAGAAGGATTTCGAGCGTCGCGCGGGCGGGGCGACCGAGCTCACGGCGGACGCCACACCCCTCCCTGTGACCGCGCCCGGCAGCGCGCGCGAAATAGAGGCCGCGGGGCCGCTCGAGGCAATCGCGATCTACGACCAGCTCCTCGCCGAGTACCCGACCTACGAGCACAACGACGCGGTGCTCTACCAGAAATCGCGCGCCTACGACGAGCTCGGCCGCACCGAGGAGGCGATGCGGACGATGGAGCAGTTCATCGCCGCGCATCCGCACTCGAAGTTCATCGACGAGGTGCAGTTCCGGCGGGCCGAGTATTTCTTCACCCGCCGGAAGTATCGCGACGCCGAAGGCGCCTACGGCGCCATCATCGCGCTCGGCGAGCGCTCGGACTACTACGAGCTCGCGCTCTACAAGCTCGGCTGGGCGCTCTACAAGCAGGAGTTCTACGACGAGGCGCTCGACCAGTACATGGCGCTCCTCGATCACAAGGTCTCGATCGGCTACGACTTCGATGAGGCCCACGAGGACGGCGACGAGCGGCGCATCGCCGACACCTTCCGGGTGATCAGCCTGAGCTTCTCGAATCTCGGCGGCACGGAGGTCGTGAACGCGTACTTCGCCGGGAACGGCCAGCGCAGCTACGAGGACCGCATCTACAGCAACCTCGGCGAGTTCTACGTCACCAAGCTGCGCTACCAGGATGCGGCGGGAGCCTACCAGGCGTTCGTCGCCCGTTACCCGTTCCACCGCACGTCACCGCATTTCGGCATGCGCGTGGTCGAGATCTACAGCAGGGGCGGCTTCCAGCAGCTCGTGCTGGATTCGAAGAAGGCGTTCGCGAGCACCTACGCGCTCGAAGCCGGGTACTGGCGCCATTTCACGCCGGGCGATCAGCCGGAGGTGCTCGCCTACCTGAAGAGCAACCTGCGCGATCTCGCCAATCACCACCACTCGCAGTACCAGCAGGCCGAGCTCGCGAAGGAAAAGCCCGCCAATTACGCGGAAGCCTCGCGCTGGTACCGGGAGTTCCTCGCCTCGTTCCCGCAGGACCCCGAGTCGCCGCCGATCAACTACCAGCTCGCCGACCTGCTGCTCGAGGAGAAGGGCTACGGCGATGCGGCCCGCGAGTACGAGCGCACCGCCTA
>CAZVOI010000710.1:0-15116 GCA_964628275.1 uncultured Acidobacteriota bacterium
TCGGCGGCGACCCTGGCGTGCCTCCTGGCCGGCGAAGCCTTCGTGCGGCTCGCCCTCCAGGACCGCTTCGAGTATCCGGCGGACGAACGCAGCCTGACCTATCGCTACGACGCGACGCTCGGCTGGTTCCCGCAGGAGGGAACCGAGAAATCCTTCACCGGCTCGCGAACGGTGCGGGTGCGGCACAACGCGCTCGGCTTCCGCGACCACGAGTACGGCGAGAAGCGCAAGCCGCGGATCGCGTTCCTGGGCGATTCGTTCGTGTGGGGCTATGACGCGGAAGCCAGCGAGCGCTTCACGGAGCGCCTCCAGGAGCGTTTGCCCGCTTTCGAGGTGCTGAACCTCGGCGTCAGCGGCTACGGAACCGATCAGGAATACCTGCTGAGCCAGAAGCTGCTGCAGACGCTCTCGCCCGAGATCGCGGTGCTCGTCTATTCGCTGAACGACTCGCGCGACAACAGCACGAACTTCCGCTACGGCGCGTACTACAAGCCGTATTACGAGGTCGCGGGCGGCGCGCTCCAGCTCAAGGGGATCCCCGTGCCGAAGTCGCTGGCGGCACAGTTCGCCGCTCGTCCGCGGCTGTATCGGAGCCGGCTGGCGCGGGGCCTGGCCGCGCTCTTCCTGAGACCTGGAGAGCCCCCGAAGAGCGTTCCCGACCCGACGCGCGAGCTGCTGCTGGCGGAGCGCGACCTGATGCGGGAGCGAGGCATCCGTTTCGCGCTGGCGCTGGTGGAGAGGCGCGAATCGATCGAGCGCCTGTGCTCCGCCGAGGGCGTCCCGCTCCTGGACTTGAGCGGCGCGGAGCAGTATCCCCAGGTCGGCCATTGGACGCCGGCTGGTCATGAAAACGTCGCCGAGCGCCTGCTGCTCTTTCTCCGAGAGCAACAGTGGATACCGCCTCTCTAGCGGCGGCGCATTGACTGGCCACCCAAGATCGGCGAGAACATAGGAGTTTGCGCATCGCCCTCCTCCTCGCGCCATTGGCGTTGTTCGCGACGCAAGGCGTTCCCGACCAGGAGCGTCCGGCCGAGATCCGCTCGCTGAGCGTTGCCGTGACGCAAGGCAAGGCCGACACGCCTGTCGAGAGCCTGGTCACGGACGAGATCGCCGTGATCGAGAATGGCGTGGCGCGGCCGGTGATCAAAGTCGAGCGCGACACGCGGCCGCTGGACGTCGCGATCCTGGTGGACTCGAGCGCGGCGGTCGGGTCGGCCTACCGCTTGAACGTCGTGCCGGCCGTGGTTCGGTTCCTGAATCGATTGCCGATGGGCTCCCGTTACGCGCTCTGGACGACCGGCGACCGTCCAACCAAACTTGTCGATCTAACAGCAGACAGGGACCAGGCTGATCGCGCGCTGAAGCGCGCCGTGCCGCAGGGGGGCAGCACGATGCTCGACGCCATCTACGAAGCGGCCGAGGATCTCAAGAAGAAGGAGGGCGGGCGACGAGCCCTGGTCGTCGTGGCGGCCGTGGGCGTCGAGTTCAGCAGCCGAGACCGATTCCAGGTCGTGGAAAAGACACGCGGGATGCTCGAGTCGTTCGACGCCGTCCTCTTCGAGGACAGCGGACTGAGCGCATCCGGGGGCGCCAGCAATGAGAACCGCTTCAACACCGAGTACGTCCTGAGCGAGCTGGCGAAAGCCACGGGCGGACTCTTGGACCGGCCGCTCTCGGCGCTCGGGGTGGAGACCGCTCTCGACAAGATCGCGGTCGACATCAAGGGCCGCTTGCGTGTGAGCTACGCCACAATCCCTGAGATCAAGGAGCGTAGGATCCAAGTTTCGGTGGCGCGGCCCGGCGTGAAGATACGCGCTGGTTCGCCCCGCCTTTCCTCCGAAAAAGAGCCATGAGACGCGCCGCGCTGGTCACTGGCTTCGCCATTCTCGCGCTGCTGGCGCGCGCGCAGCAGCCGGCGCCGCAGCCGACGCCGCGCGGACTGACGTTCGGCGCCGGCATCGAGGTCATCAACCTCAACGTTTCGGTGACCGACGCGCAGAACCGCTACGTGGTCGACCTGAAGAAGCCCGATTTCGCGGTGTTCGAGGACGGCATCAAACAGGACCTGTCGCTGTTCACCCAGGAGAACCTACCGATCTCGCTGTCGCTGCTGCTCGACGGCTCCGCCTCGATGGACGACAAGATGACGTTCGCGCAGCAGGCCGCGGGGCGTTTCGTGCGCACGCTGCGGCCCCAGGACAACGCACAGATCGTGCAATTCAACGACCGGATCACGACGCTGCAGGACTTCACGGCCGACAAGGCGCTGCTCGAGACGGGCATCAAGAGGAGCGCCGCCAGCGGGCCGACGGCGCTCCACAACGCTCTCTACGTGGCCTTGAAGGAGCTCACCAAGCTCAAGAAGCGAGGCGAGACGCGGCGCCTGGCGGTGATCATGCTGACCGACGGCGAGGACACGGCGTCGCTGATCTCGGACGAGCAAGTAATCGACCTCGCCAAGAAGACCGAGATCAACATCTACTGCATCAGCATCCGCGAGAACCGGCCCCAGGATCGCGAGCGGCTGGCGTTCTCGCAGGCGGTCCACCTGTTGACGGTGCTCTCGCGCGAGACCGGCGGTCAGGTGCATTTTCCCAACTCGCCGACGGAGCTGGAGGCGATCTACGATCGGATCGCCGAAGAGCTACGCACTCAGTACAGCATCGGTTACGTTTCGAGCAACGCCCGGCGCGACGGCAAATGGCGCCGGATCGTGGTACGCACGCCCGAACGCGACAACGTACAGATCCGCCACAAGCTGGGCTACTACGCCCCACCTGGGACTTAGCAAGGGGGCCGGTGCAACAGAGCTACGGGTTGCGAGCGAGCCCGATTCACCGCCCCCCTTACTCAATCCAGATCCGGACCTTGGTGCCGTCGTCGTCGACCTCGACCAGGCTCTGACCGGCGTCGAGTGCTTCCAGGACTTCGCCGATCCTCAGCTTGCAGCGTCGTGGCGAGTCGCCGTAGCGGCCGCCGCAGCCGAAATCGATCGGCCAGTCGCTCACCGCGCGCACCAGCGAGAGCGGAAGGTTCACGCGGACGCGCTTGCCGTTTCTTTCGGCGACACGAACGCGCAGCCACTGCGGCTTGCCGCCCTTGCGGACCGCCGGCGGCTCATCCCGATCCGCTTCCGCGCGCGGCGGCTCCTGAACCGCCCGCTTCACGACCGAGAGATCGTCCTCGCCGCTCGCCCACAGGCTCGGGTCTCCGGGCAACCCGGCACCGCCGAGCGCCAACGCCGCGAACAGGACCAGACTGCGCTTCGTCATGGCTTGCTCCTCATTCGATCCAGATCTTGATGCGCTCACCCTCGTCGCCGATGATTTCGATGATGTCGGTCGGTCCGAGCCGGCGCAGTCGATCCCAGAAGTTGTCGGCGTCGTAACCCTTCCGGCGCAGCTCGCGCAGCGCGTCGTCGGGCAGGCTCTTGAACGCCAGCTCGGCGAGCGCGAACGGCAGGTTCACCGCCACTTTCGGTTCGCTCCGGCCCCTTTCGAAGATGCGTAGTCGCAGGTAGCTCGGGTTCCAAGCGCTCGGCGAGCGCGAGCCAGCGAGGGCGGGCGTCGTCGCGGAGCTCGTCCCGAGCGACTTTGGATCCACCTTGAGCAGCCGTAGCTTGGCGCGTTCGACGAGATCCTCGTCCCTCTCCTGGGCCACGATCGTCTTGAGGATCGGAACCGCCGCCTTCCCGACCTCCGGTCCGAGGTTGGCGAGCTGGAGCGCCGCCAGGTATCGAACGGTCTTGCTCGGGTCGTTCAGGGCTTCCGTCAGGGTAGCCAGGTGCTGGCGCTGCCCCGACTCGACGAGGCGCGCGGCCAGCGAGACGCGACTGGTGCGCGCCTCCTCGCTGAGCGCGCGATCGGCGGAGCGCCGTGCCAGGAAATCGCCGTACTCCTTGAGCGCACGGTCCCGCTCCCCCAAGCTTTCGCTGCAACGCGCGACCCAGAAGGCCGCGGTGTCGGCATCGGCCCCTGCGGTCGACTTCACCTGGAGCCAGATCCCACGCGCTTCGGCGTACTTCTTGTCGAAGAAGAGCGTCTTGGCGGTCTTCAGGCGCTCGGGGTCGCCCTGCGCCAGCGCCGGCAAGGCCACCAGCAGCAGCGCCCCGGCCCAAACCCGCTTCATCCTTGCAGCTCCCGCGTCATCAGGTTGATCTTCATCAAGAGACGCCCCTCACGAAGCTGTGCGTGAATCGCGTCCAAATCCTGGGGACGCGCGCACGGATCCAGGACTGCCACTTCGCGAAGCACGCGCTCGACGTCCTCGAGGATCGCGCGGGCGGAGCGGACCTCGTCGCTGTCGAGGTCCACGAGCATCGCCCGCCGCGACAAGAGGTCGCGGCTCCGGCGCGTCTCCTCGGCGAGATCCAAGGTGCGGCGCTGGCGATCGCAGAGCTGCGGCGCGGACGCGACCGTGACCAGGACGTCCTGCGCGTCGTTCAGGTAGCGCACGGCCTGCTCGCGCGCCACGTTCCGCTCCATGCGCCGGAGCGCCAGCTCGGGAACCAGGATCTCGTTCGGCGCCGCCTCGCGCGGCGGGCGCGCGTCTCGCGCGACCCGCGGGACGAGGACGATGGCCGCGAGCGTCGCTGCGGCAGCGGCCGGGAGGACCGCGAGCCGCCAGGGTCGTCGGGCTCGCGGCGCCGCGAGCGCGCGGTCGAGGCGGGCGAGCGTGAGGCGCGCCAGGAGCGCGTCGTCCACCGGCAGCGTGGCGTTCCGCACCGGATCGCGATCGAGAAGACCCACGACCTGCTCGAAGCCCGCCAGCTCGGCGGCACAGCGCGGGCAGGCCGCGATGTGACGGCGGGCCGCCGCGGCTTCGTTCTCGTCGAGCGCAGCCATCGCCAGCAGCGACAGCCGGCGCCGCGTCCGCCAGTGCTCGAAGATCACCGCAACTCCTCGAGCCGCTCGCGCAGCCGGCGGACGGCCCGGTGCAAGCTGCTCTTCACGGTTCCCAGGCTGAGACCCAGGGTAGCGGCGATCTCTTCGAGGCTCATGCCGTCGTAGTGACGCAGCGTGAAGACTGCGCGGTGCGCGTCGGGCAGGGTTTTCAGCGCTTGCGCGATGCGCTCGCCGATCTGCCGGCCACGGGCTGCGCTCTCCGGTGACGGCTGGTTGCCCGGGAAGCGCTCCTCCGGCATGCCGTCGTCCCACGACTGGATCCGGGCGCCGCGCCGCTTGCCGCGGCGGTAGACGTCGATCGAGTGGTTGACCGCGATCTTCATCAGCCACGGGCCGACCGCCGACGTGGTGTCCCAGCGCGCCGCGTGCAGCATCGCTTTCACGAACGTCTCCTGAACGGCGTCCTTGGCTTCATCGGGATCCCGCAGATACGAGAGCGCGATCCGATACACGCGCTGGCCGTGGCGCTCCATCAGCGGCGCCAGGGCGTCGCGGTCGCCTCGAGCCAGGCGCAGCATCAGGGCGCGATCGTCGGGGGGCGTCACGTTGGAGTCCGAATCGCTCCATGATCGCACCCAGAGTCGCGCGCGCCGTTATCGAAGCCATACCAGGACCTGCTCGCCCCCGTCCTCGACGACCTCGACGAGGATGCCGAGCCCCGCCTTCTCGATCTCGCGCAGATCCACGTGTCGGCGCAGGGTCCGTTTCACGCGCTCTTCGTCGCCGTCGCCCCGCCGCTCTTCGTCCCAATCCACCCTGTTCGCGATCTTGCGTGCCAGCCACATCGGGACCTGAACCCGGACCAGCTTGCGGTCGTCCGCGTCGTAGACGAGGACGTTCAGCTCGTGCGCGGGCCCGGGGCGACCCTGGAGCCGTTCGGCCTCGCGGCGGGCGCGTTCGAAGTGGGGGGTGGGGTCGCGAACGGTCTCGATCTGGACCAGACAGCCGGCGCTCGTGAGTCCGAGAGCGGCGGCCAAGAGGCATCGGGCAAGGCGCATGATTTCGTCTCTCAGAGCCTAGAACGCCGGTGACTCCCGGAGGGTTCCTGCCCCCGCTTCAGGAATCGGCGCCGGCTTGCCTTATCATCTTCGATCTTGTTCCAGGAGAAGAGTTTGGAAGCTCGGTCTTATCTCATCGATGAAGTTGCCGTGAAGGACTCGTGGCGGATCTTCCGAATCCTGGCCGAGTTCGTGGAAGGCTTCCAGGAGCTGGCGGAGATCCCCCGGGCGGTCACGGTGTTCGGCTCGGCGCGGTCTCAGCCGGGCAGCCAGGACTACGAAGACGCCTACGCGATGGGCAAGGCGCTGGCCGGCGGAGGCTACGCCGTGATCACCGGCGGCGGGCCAGGCGACATGGAGGCCGCGAACAAGGGCGCGATCGAAGCCGGCGGACCGTCGATCGGCCTGGCGATCGAGCTGCCCTGGGAGCTGAAGCCCAATCCGTACCTCACGAAGACGCTGTCGTTCCGCTACTTCTTCGTGCGCAAGGTCATGTTCGTCAAGTACAGCCAGGCGTTCGTGATCCTGCCCGGCGGCTTCGGCACGCTCGACGAGCTGTTCGAGGCGGTGACGCTGATCCAGACGAAGAAGATCCGGCCGTTCCCGGTGATCCTGGCGGGGGAGGACGGCTACTGGGAAGGCTTGCTGGCGTGGATCAACTCGACGCTGGTCGCGCGCGGCAAGGTGCGTCCCGACGAGGTTGCGATCCTGCGCCGCGCCCGAAACCCGGAGGACGTCCTTGCGATCCTGAAGAGCACGGCGGTGCCGGAGAAGGACCGGACATGAGCTACACGATCACGCTGATTCCCGGCGACGGCATCGGGCCCGAGGTGACGGCCGCCGCGGTGCGCGTGCTGCAGGCGACCGGGATCGAGTTCCAGTGGGAGACGGTCAAGGCCGGCGCGTCGGCGATCGGCGAGGCCGGCAAGGCGCTGCCGGACGAGTCGCTCGACAGCGTCCGCAAGAACAGGTTCGCGCTCAAGGGTCCGACCGCCACGCCGGTGGGAACCGGGCACCGCTCGGTCAACGTCGAGCTTCGGAAGAAGCTGGACCTCTACGCGAACCTGCGGCCTGTCAAGACGCTGCCGGGCGTGAAGAGCCGTTACGACAACGTCGACCTGGTAGTGGTGCGCGAGAACACCGAGGACCTGTATAGCGGCCTGGAGCACGTCGTCGTGCCGGGTGTCGTCGAGTCGATCAAGATCATCACCGAGAAGGCCAGCACGCGGATCGCGGTGTTCGCGTTCGAGTACGCGCGCAAGAACGGCAGGAAGCGCGTGAGCGCGATTCACAAAGCCAACATCATGAAGCTGTCGGATGGTCTGTTCCTCGACTGCTGCCGCGCCGTCGCAAAACGCTTCCCCGAGATCGTCTACGACGAGATCATCGTCGACAACGCGTGCCTGCAGCTGGTGCTCGATCCGACCCGCTTCGACATGCTGCTGCTCGAGAACCTCTACGGCGACATCGTGTCCGACATGTGCGCCGGCTTCATCGGCGGCCTGGGCATGGCTCCCGGCGCCAACATCGGCGAGGACGGCGCGATCTTCGAGGCCGTCCACGGCTCGGCGCCCGACATCGCCGGCAAGAACCTGGCGAACCCGCTGGCGCTGATCCTCTCTTCGGCGATGCTGCTCGACCACCTCGGCGAGCAGGACGCCGCACGACGCGTGCGCGCCGCGGTCGAAGCGGTGCTGCGCGAGGGCAAGAAGCTGACACGCGATCTCGGCGGCAGCGCCGGCACGACCGAAATCGCGGAGGCCGTGGCCGCGAAGGTCTAAGAGAGCGACCCGCCCACGAATCATCCGGGACGGTTGACCGGGCCGACCGATCCTGTAAGAGTACAACTTGTAAGAGTCTTACCAAGGAGGCTCGCGATGCGCGTGACGTCCAAAGGCCAGGTCACCATCCCGGTCGCGATCCGGAAGCGGCTGGGGCTGCAGACGAACAGCGAGGTGGAGTTCGAGCAGGTCGGGAACACGGTGCGAATCAAGAAGAGCGCGGGCGAGCAGGGGCGTGGGCGACGGCTCGTGGAGCACTTGCGGGGCAAGGGAACCGTGCGAATGAGCACGGCGCAGATCATGGCGCTGACGCGGGGCTGAACGTGGGCGACGTGCTCGTGGACAGCAACGTCTTGCTCGACATCTTGACTCAGGATCCGCATTGGCACGGCTGGTCGAGCGGCGCGCTCAGCCGGTGCGCGGATGACGGAGCTGTTGCGATCAACCCCATCATCTACGCCGAGGTGTCGATCCGCTTCGATCGCATCGAGGATCTGGAGGACGCGCTCCCGCCGGAGCTGATCGAGAGAAGACCTCTGCCTTGGGAGGCGGCGTTCCTCGCGGGGAAATGCTTTCTTGAGTACCGGAAGCGCGGAGGCGGGCGGGCGGCCCCGCTGCCCGACTTCTACATCGGGGCGCACGCCGCCGTCGCTGGCATGAGCGTTCTGACACGCGACTCGGCGCGGTACCGCACGTACTTCCCACGAGTTCCGCTGATCGCTCCCTGAGGTTGTCGATCTCAGGCCGGGGACTTGAGCGCGCGGGCGAAAGCGTCCAGGCCCTCGCGCCACGCTGGCAGTTCGATCCGGGGTTCGCGGACCGTTGCCAGCACGGAGTAGCGCGGCCGAGGCGCCGGGCGCGGGAACTCGGCGGTGGTGACGGCCGTGACGGGCGCGTCGACGCCGAGCCGTTCGAAGAGCGCGACCGTCAGCTCGTACCAGGTGGCGGCGCCCGATCCGGCCAGGTGGTAGGTGCCGTGAGGTGCTTTGGCCGCGAGCAAGCGCGCGATGCCGTTCGCCAGGTGCGGCGCGTAGGTAGGCGAGCCAGTCTGGTCGTTCACGACGCGGACGCCGCCATGCTTCGCGAGTCCCAAGATCGTGAGCGGGAAGTTCTTGCCGGCGGCGGCATACACCCACGCGGTCCGCACGATCAGATGCCGCGGGTTCGTGACGCGTACCGCCTGCTCGCCCGCCAGCTTGCTCCGTCCGTACGCGGACTCCGGAGCCGGCGTCGCGTCTTCGTCGTAGGGGGTGCTGGCGCGGCCGTCGAACACGTAGTCGGTCGAGACGTGCAGCAGCGCGGCGCCGATCTCGGCCGTGGCCGCCGCCAGGTTCCAGGGCCCGGCCTCGTTCACAGCGGCGGCGGCCTGTGTGTCGATCTCGGCGGCGTCGACCGCGTTGTATGCCGCCGTGTTGATGACCAGCTCGGGACGCTGCGCCAGGACCGAGGCCCGCACGCTCGGGAGGTCTCGGATGTCGAGCTGCGCGTGTGACAGCGCCGTCACTTCATGCCCGATGAGCGCCGCTGGCAGCGCCGAACCGAGCTGGCCGCCGGCGCCGATCACCAGGATGCGCACGTCAGCCGGCGAACGACGGCAGGCGGCTCTGAAGCGCGCTGAGCGGAGGTGCTTCGGCGTCGCGCTTCGACAGGACCGGCTCGGCGACCGGCCACGCGATCGCGATCAGCGGATCGTTCCACGCGATCGTGACCTCGTCTGCGGGATCGTAGAAGTCGGTGCACTTGTACTCGACGTCCACCTCCTCCGACAGCACGCAGAAGCCGTGCGCAAGGCCAGGCGGGATGTAGAGCTGCCGGAAGTTGGTTCCCGACAGGGTGACGCCAAACCACTTGCCGAATGTGGGCGAGCCCTTGCGGATGTCCACCGCGACGTCGAACATCTCGCCTTGCACCGCACGCACTAGCTTTCCCTGAGGCCTCACGAGCTGTGCGTGGAGGCCGCGCAACGTGCCGCGCGTCGAGTGCGAGTGATTGTCTTGGACGAACGGACCAGGCACGCCGGCTTCGGTGTACTTCGTCGCGTGAAAGGTCTCCAGGAAGAAGCCGCGGGCGTCTTTGTACACGTCGGGCTCGATGATCAGAACGCCGGGGAGCGGCGTCTTCTCGAACTTCAATCTGGGTCCTCGATCAGCCGCCTCAGGTAATGGCCGTAGTCGTTCTTGTCCATGGTGCGGGCGACGCGCAACACGTCTTCGGCTGTGATGTATCCCATGTTGTAGGCGACTTCTTCGGGGCACGCGACCTTCAGCCCCTGCCGCTCCTCGATTGCCTGGATGAATGTCGACGCCTGCAGCAAGGCTTCGTGCGTGCCGGTGTCGAGCCAGGCCGTGCCGCGGCCGAGCCGTTCGACGTAGAGCCGCTGTGTCTTCAGGTAGGCGAGGTTCACATCGGTGATCTCCAGCTCGCCGCGCGGCGACGGCTTCAGAGAGGCGGCGATCTCGAGCACCTGGTTGTCGTAGAAGTAGAGCCCGGTCACTGCGAGGGCGGAGCGTGGGTCCTTCGGCTTTTCGACCAGCGACACCGCGCGGCCGCTAGCGTCCAGCTCGACGACGCCGTAGCGCTCGGGGTCGCGCACCCGATACGCGAACACCGTCGCTCCTTCCTTGCGATTTCGGGCTTGTTGCAGCAGATCGGCGAAGCCGGCTCCATAGAAGATATTGTCGCCGAGCGCCAGGGCCACGGCGTCTTTTCCCACGAACTCCCGGCCGATCACGAACGCCTGGGCGAGCCCTTCGGGCCGGGGCTGAGCCGCATACGAGATCCGGATGCCGAAACTCGACCCGTCCTTCAGGAGACGACGGAAGTTCTCCTGATCCTCGGGTGTGGTGATCACGAGCACGTCACGGATTCCCGCCAGCATCAGCGTCGAGAGCGGGTAATAGATCATCGGCTTGTCGTAGATCGGGACGAGCTGCTTGCTGACGGCGAGGGTCAGCGGATACAGGCGCGACCCCGAACCTCCAGCGAGAATGATCCCTTTCATTAGACCTGCCCCAGGCGTTCGCGCTGGTACTTGCCCGACTGGACCGACTCGCACCAGGCGGCGTTGTCGAGGTACCAGCGGACGGTGGCGCGGAGGCCGCTCGCGAAATCGTGCTCGGGACGCCAGCCGAGCTGTTCGCGAATCTTGGTGGCGTCGATCGCGTAACGGCGGTCGTGGCCGGGGCGGTCCTTCACGAAGGTCTTCAGCTCGCGATAGCTCTTGCCGCCGAGCGCTGAGTTGCCGGCCGCAGGCCGTTCGGCCTCGAGCGCGTCGCAGATGGCGTCCACGACTTCGACGTTCTTCTTCTCGTTGCCGCCTCCGATGTTGTATCTTTCGCCCGGAGTCCCGCGTTCGAGCGCGAGCCGAATCCCGGCGCAATGGTCCTCGACGTGGAGCCAATCGCGGACGTTGGCGCCGTCACCGTAGATCGGCAGCGGCTGGCCAAGGAGCGCGTTCAGGATCATCAGCGGCACCAGCTTTTCCGGGAACTGGAACGGGCCGTAGTTGTTCGAGCAGTTCGTGATCAGCGTGTTCAAGCCATAGGTTTCCTGGTACGCGCGCACCAGGTGGTCGGCGCCTGCTTTGGATGCCGAGTACGGCGAGTTCGGCGCGTACGGCGTCGTCTCTTGGAAGAACCCGGTTGGCCCCAGAGAGCCGTAGACCTCATCGGTCGAGACGTGCAGGAAGCGGAACGCCTCGCGCCACGCTGGATCGGTCTTCGAGAAGTGACGTGCCGCCTCGAGCAGCTCGAAGGTGCCGAGGACGTTGGTGCGAACGAAGCCGAAGGGATCGTCGATCGAGCGGTCGACGTGGGTCTCGGCCGCGAAGTTGACGAGGGCGAGCGGTCGTTCGGCCCGGACGACGTCGCGCACGGCTGCGCGGTCGGCGATGTCGGCCTGAACGAACGCGAATCGCGGGTCACGCTCGACGTCTTTCAAGCTCTCGCGATTGCCCGCATACGTGAGCGCGTCGAGGACGACGATCCGGTGCGAGGTGTGGCGCAGCGCGTGGCGAACGAAATTGCTTCCGATGAAGCCGGCGCCGCCGGTGACGATGACGGTTCCCATCAGCGGTGCGGATGATAGCGCAGAGGTTCGAGTCGGGCCGAAACTGCTACGCTGCCCGGCCGTGGCGTTGCGTTTTGGAGATGACGGCCGCTTCACGATCGTCCAGGTCACCGACGCGCACTTCTGCGACGGCGGTCCCGACGATCGCAAGACGCGCGCGCTGATCGAGCGGGCGCTGGACGCCGAGCGCCCCGACCTCGTGGTGCTGACGGGCGACTTCGTGGATGGCAGCCGGGCTAGGGACCCGGCGCGTGTCTGGCTCGACGCCGTGGCTCCGATCGAAGCGATGGCGGTTCCCTGGGCCGCGGTGTTCGGAAACCACGACGACGAAGGCGCCAGGAGCCGAGAGGAGCTGTTCGAGGCGTGGCGCTCGTGCCGTCTCTGCCTGAGCGAGCGCGGGCCGAGCGAGCTGACCGGCGTCGGCAACTACGTGCTGGAGGTCGCTGCCAACGGCTCGGCTGACGCCGCCGCACATCTCTACTTCCTCGATTCGGGAAGCTACTCCCCGACCGGCGCGGGAACCTACGCATGGGTCGCGCACGATCAGATCGCCTGGTACCGCGAGCAGGCGCTGCAGCGGAATCGCGCCGGCGATCCGCCGCGCGCGGCGCTCGCCTTCTTCCACATCCCGCTGCCCGAGTACGCCGACGCCTGGAACGCCGGCGACTGCTTCGGCGAGAAGCACGAAGACGTGTTCGCGCCGGCGATCAACTCGGGCCTGTTCGCAGCCTTCCACGAGCGCGGCGAGGTCCTGGGAACGTTCTGCGGCCACGACCACGGCAACGACTTCGAAGCGCGCCTGCACGGGCTGCGCCTCTGCTACGGCCGCGCCACCGGGTACAACACCTACGGACACGACGGCTTTGCGCGCGGCGTTCGAGTCATCCGACTCGTCGAGGGCCAGCGCGACTTCACGACGTGGCTACGCCTCGACGATCCCGGCTTCACGCGCATCCAGCAAGCCGCCACTGGGGTGCGAGCTTGAGACGCTAGCGTCCCGCCTTTTTCCGCGGTTTCTTGGCTGCCGGCTTCCGGCGCGACCGCTTGGATCGCGGCAAGCGTCGCTCCGGCACCGGGCCGAAGGACCTCTCGAAGAGGGCCTGGATCGCCACGCGGCCGGCCTCGCTCAAGCGGCGCGTCCCGGTGGCGGCGAAGGGCCGCGCCAGGATCTGCGGCGTGTCGGCGGCCCACGCCCCGTCCTTCCAAGTGAACCACGCGCCCTGGCCATGTCCCTGGTCGAACACGCTGACCGGCCGATTGAAGAACTTGGCCAGCTCGACCCCCCAGCCGGTGCCGCCCATCACCGTCTTGTCCGCCTGGATCCAGCCCACCGCGAACACCTGATAGGAATTCACCACGATGTGGTACATCGACTGGATCACGCGCCGCACCATCTCCAACTCGGTGTAGTTGCGGCCCATGTGCTGCGAGACGATTTCCATGCTGACATCGCCCTTGGCCAGCTCCGAGGGCGAGAGCACGCGCACGTTGCGGCTCCATTCCATCTTGTGCCCAGCGAAGGAGTAGGTGATCTCGGGAACGCCCCAGCGCACCGCCGCGCGTCCGAACTCCGCCTCGGTTCCCTTGTGGCCGCCGCTCAGCAGCAGCGTCTTGTGACGGTCCGTCATCGTTCCTCCAGCGCCGGGCGCAGTGTAATCGCCGGGGCCAGGGCCGTGCTACCTTATGTGGGTATGCGGATGCCTCCGCTGCGCGCGGCGCTCGCCGTCGCTCTTGGCCTGCTGACACAGCCGCTGGCCGCCCAGTCGGCCTGCTCGACGCTTGGTCAAACGAGCTTCGTCCGCGACGTGATGCAGACGATGTACTACTGGTACCGCGAGATGCCCAACGTTCAGGCGGCCTCCTTCGATTCACCCGAGGCCTACCTCGAGGCCGTGCGCTACAAGCCGCTGGACACGAGCTTCAGCTACATCAGCAACCGCGCGGCCGACGACGCGTTCTACTCCGACAGCCAGTTCATCGGGGTGGGTCTCAGCACCAAGCTGCTCGGCGACCAGCTTCGCGTGGCGCAGGTCTTTCCGGATAGCCCGGCCTCCGAGGCCGGCCTGGAACGCGGCGCGCGCTTCCTGGAGATCGCCGGTCGCACGATTGCGGACTATCTGGCCAAGGGCGATCTCGGCAGTGCGTTCGGGCCCAGCGAGATCGGGGTTTCGGTGGTGGCGAAGTTCCTCGACAACACCGGCGCCGAGCGGACGGCCACGCTCACGAAGCGGCTGGTCACGATCCCGACCGTTTCGTCGACCAAGGTCTTCGACGTGGACGGCAAACGCGTGGGCTACGTCCACTTCCGCAACTTCGTCACGCCCTCGACCGAGGCCCTGAATCAGGCGTTCGCCCAACTCAAGGCCACCGGCGCCAGCGAGCTGGTGCTCGACCTGCGCTACAACGGCGGCGGCTTGGTGTCGGTGGCACAGCACCTGGGCGGCCTGATCGGCGGCGCTCGGACCGCTAGCCAGGTCTTCGCGGTGTTCTTCCACAACGACAAGAACGCGAGCCGCAACCAGACACTGCGCTACGAGGACAAGCCGGCGGCGCTCGATCTGACACGGCTAACGGTGATCACCACGCGCGCCTCGGCGTCGGCCAGCGAGTTGATCATCAACGCGGCCCGACCCTTCCTGAAGGTCATGATCGTCGGCGACACGACCTACGGGAAGCCCGTCGGCCAGTACAGCTACAACTTCTGCGACAAGGCCTTGCATCCCGTCGCATTCCAGCTTCGCAACGCGCAAGACCAGGGCGATTTCTTCAATGGCTTCGCGCCCGACTGCCCGGCGGCTGACGACATCGAGCATCTCCTGGGCGACCCGGCGGAAGCCTCGCTGGCCGAGGCGCTGTTCGTGGTGAAGAACGGGACGTGCAGCGCAGGTGCGCGCGGGGCGGCCACCGCGAGCGCGCTACGCGCCACCCGCAGCCGCGTTCGTGAGATCGGCTGGCGCTCGGTCCTGAACGCTCAGTAACGGGATGGCGATTCGAGCGGTGGCCCAGGTCGTAACCGGAGAGAACACCTCCGACGGCGCAGGTGTGCGCTTGAAGCGGCTGATCGGCACGCCTCGGCTCTCGGCGCTCGACCCGTTCCTGTTGCTCGACGAGTTCAAGTCCGATCAGGCCGGCGACTATCTCGCCGGGTTCCCCGACCATCCGCATCGCGGCTTCGAAACCGTCACGTACATGATCGCGGGATCGATGGAGCATAAGGACCACAAGGGCAACCGCGGGTTGCTGCTCCCGGGCAGCGTCCAGTGGATGACCGCCGGACGCGGCATCGTTCACTCGGAGATGCCGCGTCAAGAGAACGGCTTGATGTGGGGCTACCAGCTCTGGGTCAACCTGCCGGCCAAGGACAA
>CAZVOI010000711.1:0-2438 GCA_964628275.1 uncultured Acidobacteriota bacterium
ACGTTGGCGGCAACACTTTGGTCAGTAGCGAGCCGCTGGCAACTGCGATCGACTTCACCGAGGACTCCTTGGTGGTGACGCTCGAGGACGGCCGAGTCCTTTCCGCTCCGCTCGAGTGGTTTCCACGCTTGCGCGACGCCTCTGACGGGGATCGCCGCAAGTGGCGTTTCATCAGCAAGGGCTACGGCATTCATTGGCCTACTCTGGACGAAGACATCTCGGTGCCGGGTCTGCTCGGCTTGCCTGACTAGCGATCCGCTCCGACGTGAGACTTGCCGTCGCGGTCACGCTGGGCCTGATTGCGGCCCCCATTTTTGGGCAGGCGCCACCCGCGCGCGTCCAGAGCCTGAAGATCACGATCCTCTCCACGATGCTGGCCGACAAGGGCCTCGGCGAGTGGGGCTTCGCCGCGCTCGTCGAAGCCGACGGCCGCCGCTGGCTGTTCGACACCGGCGCCCGCCCCGACACCGTGCTCCAGAACCTGCGCGAGCTGAAGATCGACCTGTCGGACGTCAGCGACGTGATCCTGAGCCACAACCACGGCGACCACACCCGCGGCCTCTTGACGCTGCGCCGCGAATGGGCGAAGTCGAACCCGCGCGCGCTGTCGCGCGTCCACGTGGGGGACGGCATCTTCGCGTCGCGTCCGCAGCCGTCGGGCGAGGCGAACTACGTCCTCGGCATCAGGAAGGAATACGAAGCGACCGGCGGCGCGTTCGCCGCGCACGCCAAGCCCGAGTCGCTCGCGCCCGGAGTGTGGCTGACCGGCCCGGTGCGGCGCCTCCACGCGGAGCGCAACTGGAGCACCCGCGGCCAGGTCCAGACGCCGGCCGGCCTCGTCGAAGACACGATCCCGGAAGACATGTCGCTCGTCTTCGACACCGAGCAGGGCCTGGTGCTGCTCTCAGGCTGCGGCCACGCAGGCATCATCAACACCATCGAGCAGGCCCGCACCGTCGTGCGAGCGGCGCCTCTTCACGCCGCGATCGGCGGCTTTCATCTGTTCGCGGCGAACGAGGAGACGCTCGCCTGGACGGCGGGCAAGCTCCGCGAGTTCGGCCTGGCCACCTTCGTCGGCGCGCACTGCACCGGCATCGAAGCCGTCTACCGACTGCGCCAGCTCGCCGGTCTCGACCGCAAGACCGCGGTCGTCGGCTCGGTCGGCGCGAGCTTCACGCTCGGCAAGGGCATCGACCCGCTCGATCTGGCGCGGTAAAGACGCCTTGGTACCGTCAAGACGCGAGCAGCGCGTGGCGGAGGGCGCGAACCGATTCGGAGAGTGACGGCCTGAGGTACGCCTCCGCTTGTTGCGGGCCGCGGCCCAACGGCGGCTCGTTGCCGGGCTCGACCACGACGGAGACGAAGACGGGGCCCTGGGACGAGAGCAAGTTCGGGAGCGATGTCTCGAACGTCGAGGCCTCTTCGTATCGCTCGGCGCGGGGGAAGCCGGCGGCCTTGGCCATCGCCACGAAGTCGACGCGGCCGGCGCCAGGGATGCGTTGGTTGCCAGTGACTTCGTAGGTTCCATTCTCGACGACGAACAGCGCCAGGTTGGTGGCGCCGGAGTCGACGATCGTGATCAGCGTGCCGAGGGTCATCAGCATCGAGCCGTCGCCGTTCAGGCAGACGACCTGACGCTGCGGTTGTGCCAAGGCGATGCCGAGGGCGAAGTCGGCGGCGTGGCCCATCGCGCTGTCGCCCGATGCGAAGTCGAGTGGCGAGTCCGAGTGGCGGGCCCAGGGGCGGACCATCCCCATGGTGGTGACGACGACGGCGTCGCCGCGGAGGCGGGCGAGCGGGCGGAGCAGCTCGTCCTTGGTCATCATGTCGTGTTCCGCGTGAGCAGCACCGCGACCGGCTGTTCCTGGGTGCGCGCCGATTCGAAGGCTTGGGTGAGACGACCGAGGTCGGCGTCGTCGTGGACGAACGAGAACGGCATGCCCCAGGCGCTGAGCGTGGGCTCGGTGAGGACTGCCGTCGAGTCGAGGTCGGGGCGGCTCAGGAGGGTGCCGTCGATGGCGCCGAGAGTGCCGGCCTGGCTCAGTCCAGCGTAGCCGCGGTAGGTCACCAGGCAGACGAGCGGTATGCGCATGCGCATCGCGGTCCCCCGGATCGCGTCGCCGCTCTCGAGGAGGCCGGTGTTCTGGATCAGCACCAATGGCGCGGCGCCGCCGGCCCACAAACCTGCGGCGATCGCGAAGGCTTCGCCCTCGCGGGTCACGGTCAGGACGCGCATCGTCGTCTCTTCGTGAAGGGCCTCGAAGAGGATCTTCGAGGTGTTGTCGGGCACGCCGACCACGTGGGTGATCCGCTGCCGCTTCAGCTCGTCGACGATCCGGCGTGCTTGCGGCACCGGCTACGGCAACACGTCGTCGAAGCTGCGGATCACCGGGTGCTCCTTGGAGCCGACGCTCTCGGCCTCTCTGACGCAGTGCGCG
>CAZVOI010000712.1:0-15110 GCA_964628275.1 uncultured Acidobacteriota bacterium
CCTCCAAAGAGCAAGCCCTTGATCGACTCGCCGATCCGCGAGAGCCAGCCCTGGCTCGTGACCTCAGAGACTTGATCGGACATGACGTTACCTCCGTGACGGGGGCGCGAAGCTCTTGCAGGTGAGCCGCCCCGCCTCGACATTGAAATGAATGCTGCCGCCGTCCTGGAGCCGGGCGACCAGCGCCGACTGCGTTTCGCCCGCCGACCAGCGCGCGGCGAGGAGCTCTTCGAAGCGCCCGCAGCCCTTCGACTGCAGGCCGGTGCCGCGCACGCCGGCGAGCGCCCAACTCGAGGCGATGACGAGCGCCATCGCACTGGCGAGCGCCGCCGCCCAGGGCACCAGCACCGCGTGACAGAGCAACGGCGACAGGCGGCGCGGCATGGGCCATTGGCGGCGAGCAGCGAGCTGGCTCGCGGCGACCGGAATCAAGAGGACGCCCGCCAGACCGCCCGCGAGCTCTGCGAGCGGGCCGTCCAGACCGCCGAAGCGCCAACGCACCAGCACGCCGGCCGTGATCAGGCTGACCAGCAATCCCGAGAGCAGCAGATCGCGTGTCGACGGCGTGCTGCGGACCGCCTCGGCGCTCGTCATTTCGGCGTCCATCTTTCGTCTGTGTCGCAGAGTCTCAGATGGAGCAGAGCCCGAAGCAAGCGGTGGGTCCTCGACCTAGAATCGTGAGCCGAGCCTGCCGATGAAAGCCCTCGTCAACCTTGCGCTGGCCCTGCTCTCCTGCGCCCTCTTTCTGCTCGGTCTGGAGGGCGTGCTGCGGCTGCTTCCACCGACCAAGCCGACGAAGAACCGGCTGTACCTGTACTCGGAGTTCGACCCGCTGCTCGGTTGGAGGAAGACGCCGTTGGCGCACGCTCGATTCGAGCTTCGCGAGTACAGCGTCGACATGAAGATCAACAGCCGGGGGCTTCGCGGCCCCGAGCGCGACTACACGGCTCCGGCCGGCGTCCCGCGGATCCTGACTCTGGGAGACTCGTTCACCGAGGGATACAGCGTGGCCCTGCAAGACTCCTTGCAGAGCGTGCTCGAGAGCTCGCTCGGGGTTCGAGGCTGTCGTGCCGAGGTCATCAACGCAGGAACCGCGGGCTACAGCACGGACCAGGAGTACCTCTTCTACTCGAACGAGGGGCGCAAGTATCAGCCTCGCGTCGTCGTCCTCTTCTTCTATTACAACGACATCCTCCAGAACACCGAGGACCACTTCTACCGGCGGGCGAAGCCGCTCTTCGAGGTGGTGGATGGCCGCCTGAGGCTGACCAACACGCCGTTGCCCACCCCACGGCCCGAGCCGCCGACGCCCGACGATCCCGAGCCGGCGCCCCGCGGCAGCCGCGCCTTCGCCTTCTTCGAGGACCGGATGCGGCAGGGCTCGCCGGCCGGCTACAACCGCCTCGCCCGGGTCGGCTTCTGGCCGCCGCTAGAATCGAAGAAGACGCCGCGCGACCTCAAGGTCTACCGGCGAAAAGCCGAGGACGAGACTCGCGAGGCCTGGGAGCGCACGACCGCCCTGCTCGAGGCCTTGTCACGCGAGGTGACCGCGCAGGGCGCGCGCTTCCTGCTCGTTCACATTCCCCAGCGCTTCGAGGTGAGCGATCGGGATTTCGCGCGCCAGGCGATCCTGTTCGGGTGGAACGAGCGCAACACGGACCGGCGGGCCGTGATCAACCGGCTGCGCGAGATCGGGAAAGCCGCGGGTTTCCCGGTTCTCGACCCGACCGAGGCGCTGCAGTCGGTGGATCGAGGCGTCTTCGGGGACGGCTACTACGTCTACGACGAGCACTGGAACGCTCTGGGTCACGGTGTCGCGGCGCGTGAGGTCGAGCGCTTCCTGCAGCGGGAGTCCTGGTTGAACTGCGGCGGGACCTCGCCGAACTAGCGCGGCGTCATTCAGGACGCGCGCTGGTTTCCGGCAGCAGGTTGATGCTCCTGAAATAGCGCAGGATCTTGTCGCGCCAGGCGGCGGCGTCTTCGGTCTGCTGGCGGAGTTTGAGGCCGACGGCGCGATGGCGTTCGTCGTCGACGCGGCCCGAGAGCTCCTGCCAACGGGTTTCCAGGGCGCGCGCGGCGGCCGCTCCGGCTCGGTAGCGAACTCCCAGCTCTTCCCAGAGCGTGCGGCCCGAGCGCAGCTTGTGATCCCACGGCACGCGATGGAACCAGAGCAGCAGCTGCTCGGGGCAGCTCCGCGGATCTCCCCACGCCTCGCGCAGCGCCGGCGCGTACTGATCGACGGCGGCCGAGCCGCGGCGGGTGCGGTCGTAGCCGAGGCCGGTCGCGCTCGCCTGGTGATACGTCGTGGCCGACCAGTCGGCGCGGCGCGGATCGGTGTTCTCGGGCATCGGCGCGTAGTGGTCGCCGCCGATCATGTGATGCAGGCCGAGCGGCATCGTGTAGTCGACCAACGACTCGTGGGTGATCTGCAGCTCGGCCAGGAGCGGCGTGCGCGGCATGACGACCGCGCCGTCAGCGGTCACGGTTTCGGCGACTGGCACGCCACGGCCGAGCAGGCCCGCGAGGCCGCGTTGCAGCTCGGCGCGGGTCGCGCGGGCCGTGGCTGAGCCCCCGCCGCACACTAGCGTCGCCGCCTGTCGACGGTATGTCCGAAGTTGAGTCGAGTCCGTGACGGCCGCGTACCGGAGCCAGAGGTCGTAGCCGGTCTCGGCCTCGGCGGTCGCCGCGCCAAACGACCACAGCAGAGCCAGCGCGACGATCCGGGAAGCGGTCATCCCGCTAGCAGGCGATTTCGTCGTGGGCACCGGGGCTCGGATGGGCTTCTGCACAGGGCTCGCTGCGGCTGCATTGTCGCTCTCGGACGCTCGATCGGCTAGCGCCGCAGTTGCGGCTCGTGAGAAGGTGGAGCCGAATGCTGGCCGCCTACGTCTCGGGCCACGGCTTTGGCCACGCGACGCGCACCGCCGAGGTGCTGCGCGTGGTCCGCCGGCGCGAGCCGACACTCCCGATCGTGGTGACGACCTCGGCGCCGGCGGCGTTGTTCGAGGCCGTGATCCCTGGGCCGCTGCGGATGCGGCGTCTCGAATGCGACGTGGGGCTCGCACAAAGAGACGCGCTCACGATCGACGAGCCGGACACGTCGGCACGCTGGCGCGAGCACGCGGCCGGCTTCGACGAGTTGGTGCGGTCGGAAGCGCTGTTCCTGAAGCAGGGCCAGGTGGAGGTCGTCCTCGGCGATGTGCCGCCGTTGGCTTTCGCTGCCGCGGCGGAGGCGGGTGTGCCGAGCGTGGCGCTCGCGAATTTTTCCTGGGACTGGATCTACGCCCACTACCAGGACCGCGAGCCGGAACTGGGCCGAGCCGCCAGGCACTGCGCGAAAGCCTACGCGGGCTGCGGCCTGCTGCTGCGCCTGCCGTTCGCCGGGGACCTGTCCGCGTTCCCGCGCATCCAGGATATCCCGCTGGTGGCGCGGCGGCCGCGGCTGGCTCGCTTCGACACCCGACGCCGGTTGGGCCTTCCCGGAGGCCGGCTCGTGCTCGTATCGTTTGGAGGAATCGGGATGCCCGGTTTCGGCTTCGGCCTGCTGGCGCGTCTCTCCGAGCTTCGCTTTGTCGCGGTGGGGGAGACCGAGCTGTCCGCCGCGGCCGACTTGCCGGAGAACACGTCCTCCCTGTCCTGGCCGCAACTGGAAGCCGCGGGCGTCGCCTACGAGGACCTCGTCGGCGCGGTCGACGCGGTGCTCACCAAGCCGGGCTACGGGATCGTCTCCGACGCGATCGGCGCCGGCACGCCGCTCGTCTATACCGAACGCGGCGACTTCCCCGAGTACCCGATCCTGGTCGAGGGCATGAGGCGCAGTCTCGCCTGCGCCTACGTCAGCAACGCCGACCTGCGTGCCGGCCGCTTGCGCGCGGCGCTGGAAGTGGCGTTCGCGGCCCAGATGCCGCCGGCGCCCCGCCTGGACGGCGCTGAAGTCGCGGCCGAGAAGCTGCTACAAGCCCAATAGCTCGAGGCCGTTCATCGAGTACTTCTTGATGTCGGCCTCGTACTTGCGGAAGAGCTCCAGGTTGGCCTTCGGGACGTCGAGCGCTTCGGCGCTCTTCTCGGCCGAAGCCGCCGAGTCCCGGGCCTGCGCCAGCGCCTCTTTCATCTGCGCCTTCTGCTCCGCAGTCGCATCCTGCATCTGGGTTTCGGCTTGCTTCAACGCTTGGGCCATCTGTTCCATGGCCTCGCCAGTGGCCTCGGAGGCGGTCTTGCCGCCCGTGGACTTCGCGATCTCGGCCGCCCAGGCCGACTTGTAGACCTGCTCGACCATGAAGCGGTACTCGTCGTCGCCCATGCCGGAGGCGGCCTGAGCCTCGGCCTGGGTGCGTCGAATCTCGGCGATCCAGGAGAAGGCGCTCATCACGTCGCTCATGTTCGCCTTGTCGCGCTTGCCGACCGCGTCGATCTCGGATTTGTGCTTCTCGTAGACCGCGTAGACGCTCTTGCGGATCTCGATGAACTTCACGAGCCGCGCTTCCTGGATTACGCCGTCCGCCGGGCGCGTGAACGGCGCCGCCTGCGCCGCCTGCTGTTTCAAGGCCTCGATCTTCTTTTCGTCGCCGGCGACCTTTTCGACCTTGCCCTTGACCCAATAGGCCCCGCCGATGAACATCACGATCCCCGCCGTCATCCCCAGGAGCAGGGCTACGCCGCAGCCGATTCCTACCTTCGCGATGGTCTTCAAATGAAGGCTCCCTTCGGAATTTCGAAAGCCCCTTGATGCTAGCAAAGCCGCCGCGATGCAGTATCATCGAGGGCATGGAACCGACCTGGCACGACGGCCTCTCCCGGAAGGCGCTCGTGGAGCTGGTCGAAGGCCTGGCAATGGCCATGGACAAAGCGGTGTCGAGGCTCGACGCCGTGGCGCACCACCTCTCGCTGATCTCGCAGCAGGGAGAAGAGCTCGAGGTGCTGGGCGGGATCAGCGACCAGGTGGCGGACCTGGGCGACGAGCTGTACGCCGCCAGCGACCGCGACAAGCTGCGCGAATGGGGCAACGAGATCGACGCTCCCGCCGGCGGCAAAGCCCACTGACGCGTCTTTCGCAATCTCGCCAAGCCCCCGCTCCCGTGCACGACGACGACAGAGATACGGGCGGCGAGCGAAGCGCGATTCACTCGCGCGCAGCGAGCGGGGGGTCGGGGCGGCGCGACGCAGCGCCCCCCGGCTCAAGAACAGTAGGGTTCGTCTCGCTGGGCTGTCCCAAGAACCTCGTCGACAGCGAGGTGATGCTGGGGCAGTTGCGCGCGCGCGGCTACGGCATCGCGACCGACGCGAAGCAAGCCGACGTGATCGTGGTCAACACCTGCGCCTTCATCGACCGCGCCAAGCAGGAGTCGGTGGACACGATCCTGGAGATGGCGCGCGAGAAGACCGAAGGCCGCGCGCAGCGCCTGGTCGTCACCGGCTGCCTGGCGCAGCGCTACGACGCCGAGTTGCGCAGGGAGATCCCCGAGATCGACGCCACGCTCGGAACCGGCCAGATCGACGAGATCCTGAAGGCCGTCGAGGGCGAGTCGACGCACACTGATGCCGATCTGGGCCCGCCGACCTGGGTATACGACCACCAGCACCCGCGGCTGCTGTCGACCCCCAGCTACATGGCGTACGTGAAGATCAGCGAAGGCTGCGACTACACCTGCTCCTTCTGCATCATCCCGACGCTGCGCGGCAAGCACCGCAGCCGCAGCGTCGAGGACATCGCGGCCGAGGTCCGGTCGCTGGCCGAGCGCGGCGTCAAGGAGATCATCCTGGTCGCGCAGGACTCGACGCGCTACGGCCTCGACCTGGGCGTGCGCGACGGCCTCGCATCTCTCTTGAAGCGGCTCGGCCGGATCGACGGCATCCGCTGGATCCGAGTCATGTACGCGTATCCGGCGACGATGAGCGATGCGGTTCTCGACGCGATCGCTTCCGAAGCCAAGGTCGTGAAGTACATCGACATCCCGCTCCAGCACGCGTCTGACGCGATGCTGAAGCGCATGAAGCGGCCCACCGGCCGCGGCAACCTGCTCGGCCTGGTCGAGAAAATGCGCGAAAGGGTGCCGGGGGTCGCGATCCGCACCTCGTTCATCGTCGGGTTTCCGGGCGAGACCGAGGTCGAGTTCGCGGAGCTGCTGCGCTTCGTCGAGGACGCAGCTTTCGAGAACGTCGGCGTGTTCACGTACTCGGACGAAGAGGGCACGAGCGCGTTCGATCTGCCCGATCGGGTTTCGCAGAGGCTCAAGGAGAGGCGCAAGCGCCAACTGCTCGCGCTCCAGAAGAAGATCTCGGCGCGGAACAACAAGAAACGGATCGGGGAGCGCGTGGAGGTGCTGGTCGAGGGCAGCCATCCCGACTCCGACCTGTTGCTACGCGGCCGCTTGGCCACCCAGGCGCCCGAGATCGACGGCGCCGTGATCGTGAACGACGGCAGCGCGGAAGCCGGCAGCTTCGTCCTCTGCGAGATCACCGAGGCGCACGCGTACGACTTCGTGGCGCGCGTCGTGCCCACGGCTTGAACGTCCGCTAAACCCCCGCTATACTTCCGTTTCCAACTCGGTTAACAACAGAGTGGGTTCAGAGCCCACTCTTTTTTTTGAGGTGGCGGCGGTTTGAGCGGGGCAGTCGACACGGTTCGAGCGGTCGCGGAACGAGTGGCGTCCGCGCGCGGCTTCGAGCTCGTGGACATCGAGATGAAGCGCTCTCAAGGAGGGCACCTCGTGCGTCTCTACGTAGACAAGCCGGGTGGGATCGGCCTCGAAGACTTGCAGCTCGTCTCCGAGGAGGTCTCGGCGATCCTCGACGTCGAGGATCCGATCGTGGCTGCCTACACCCTGGAGGTCAGTTCGCCCGGCCTCGACCGGCCGCTGAAGCAGGAAACCGACTACCAGCGCTTCCTCGGAAGGATCGCCAAGCTCTCGAGCTATGAGCTCGTAGACGGGCGCCGGCACTGGACGGGCCGGCTCGAATCGTTCGAGAGCGGCGTCGTCAGCCTGCGGCTCGAAAAGGAAGGCGGGGCGCTTGCCCGCGTTCCGTTCGACAAGATCTCGCACGGCCGTCTCGAAGTGGAATTCCGGTAAGCGAAAGGTCAGCAAGCAACAAGCGCCATGGCCAACCAGCTCCGCCAGCAGATCGAACAGATCAGCCGCGAGAAGAACATCAACCCGGAGGTCATCATCGCGGCGATCGAGGACGCGATCCTCACGGCGTCGAAGAAGTATTACAAGAACAACGAAGACCTGCGCTCGCGCTTCAACAACGAGACCGGGGTGATCGAGGTGTTCGCGGTCAAGCAGATCGTCGAAACCGTCGAGATTCCCGAGACCCAGATGAGCCTGGCGGAAGCGCAAAAGGTGAGCGCCGAGGCCGAGGTCGGCCAGGAGATCGAGTTCCCGAAGCCGACCGACATCCTGGGACGGATCGCCGCACAGACCGCCAAGCAGGTGATCTTCCAGAAGGTGCGTGAGGCCGAGCGCGACAACGTGTTCGCCGAGTACTCGGGGCGCCAGAACGAGGTCGTCAACGGGATCATCAAGCGCCAGGAGATGGGCGACTTCGTGGTGGACCTGGGCCGCACCGAGGCGATCCTGCCGCGCAAGGAGCAGAGCCGCGCCGAGGCATACCAGCCGGGCGACCGGATCCGGGTGGCGATCGTGCGGGTGCTGAAGTCGGCCAAGGGGCCGCAGGTGATCGTCAGCCGCACCGACCCAGCCCTCTTGACCAAGCTCTTCGAGATGGAAGTGCCGGAGATCTACGACGGCACCGTCCAGATCCGCGGCTGCGTGCGCGAGGCGGGCGAGCGCGCCAAGGTGGCGGTGATCTCGCGCGAGAAGGACGTGGACCCGGTCGGCGCGTGCGTGGGGATGAAAGGCACGCGCGTGCAGTCGATCATCCGCGAGCTGCGCGGCGAGAAGATCGACATCGTGGAGTGGAGCGACGACGCAGTGCAGTTCGTCGAGAAGGCGCTGTCGCCGGCCAAGATCAGCCGCGTCACGATCGTCGACGAAGAACAGAAGATCATGGAGGTCGTGGTCGAGGATAAGCAGCTCTCGCTGGCGATCGGCAAGAAGGGTCAGAACGTGCGGCTGGCCGCGAAGCTGGTGGGCTGGCGGATCGACATCAAGAGCGAGGAAGAGAAGCGCCAGGAAGTCGAGCAGGAGATGTCGCGGATGGCGCGCCTGGTCGACGAGCTTCGGAGTCTGGAGAGCCGCGGCGTTCCCGAGAAGATCGTGCAGCAGCTGATCGACAGCGGCGTCCAGGGGCTGTCGCACGTGCTCGAGACGACCGTCGAAGACTTGCAGTCGATCGAGGGCGTCGGGCCCAAGATCGCCGAGAAGGTCCGCGAGGCCGCGGCCGAGGCCAAGGCGGAATGGGACCAGCGGGATGCCGAGGAGGCCGCGCGGATCGCGGCGCTCGAGGCGCCCGCCCCGGCGCCCAGCGAGGCGGGCGAAGAATCGCCCGTTCAGGAAGCGTCGGCTGCCGGCGCAGACGGGAAGGTTGATGCAGAACGTTAGGGTTTTCCAGCTCGCGCGCGATCTCGACGTCGAGAGCACCGAGATCATCGATCGGCTGAAGAAGCTGGGCGTCGAGGTCAAGACGGCCTCGAGCTCGATCGACGAGGACACCGCCGACAAGCTCAAGCGGGCTTTGAAGATCGACCAGCTCACCGCCAAGAAGCGCCGCGTCTACGGCAGCGACGAGGACGAGGCCGAGCGCGAGCTCGAGAAGGAAGCGCTAGCCGCGAAGATCGCGGCCGAGCGCGACGCCCGCGAGAAGGCTGCCGCCGACGCCAAGGCCGCGGCGGAGGCGCGCAAGGTCAAGAAGCCGCGGCTCACCAAGGCGGGGAGGGAGGCGCTGGCCAAGCAGGCTGCCGACGCCGACGCCCCGCCGGCGGTGCTCCACGCTCCCGGAGCGCCTCGGCTCAACAAGAAGGTGACCCCGCCGCCGCTTCCGATCCCGGACGCAGAGGAAGAGCTGCTGGCCGACGAGGAGTACGCGGACGAGCCCGAGGCCGAAACGCTCCCGCCCCCCGGCGCCAGGCCGGCGCCGGCCGTGGCGTCGCCCGTGGCTCCGCCGCCCACCGCTCCCAGCGTGCGTGTCGTCACGCCGCGGCTCGGCCCAGTTCGCCCGATCGCTCCTGCTGGCGCCGCGGCTCCGGCCCCGGTGCCTGCGGCGGTCGCTGCAGCCCCGCCGGCCCACGCGCCCGGGATTCCGCCGCCGACGCTCGCTCGACCCGTTGCGCCGCACCTGCCTCGGCCGCTCCGGCCGATCGCGCCGCCACGCCCCGTCGGCCCGCATCCGACCGCTGCCAATCCCGGCCCTGCGCTGCCGCGCTCGCCACACTCGATCGCCGCCCGTCCCGGAATGCTGGCGCGCCCCGGAGCCTCGCCGATTCCAGGCCGGCCGCCGGGAGCGCCTCCGTACTATCGGCCGGTCGGCCGCGCCGCACCCTCGAAGCGCGAACGCGGGCCGCAGATGCCGCCGCCGCAGCGCGAGGAGCGTCCGGCCTACACCGGTCCGCTGCGCAAGATCACCTTGACCGAAGGCGTCACCGTCAAGGAACTCAGCGAGAAGATGGCCGACGTCAAGAGCCGCGACATCATGAAGGCCTTGATCAGCCGCGCCATCATGGCGACCGTCAACCAGGCGCTCGATCATCCGCTGGCGATCGAGCTGTGCAAGGAATTCGGCTACGAAGCGGCGGTTCAGAGCTTCGAAGAGGTCGTCGTCCAGGAACAGACCGTCGAATCGAATCCCGAGGATCTGGTCCCGCGCGGCCCCGTGATCACGGTGATGGGTCACGTGGACCACGGCAAGACGTCGCTGCTAGACGCGATCCGCGAGACCAAGGTGGCCGCCGGAGAGGCCGGCGGCATCACCCAGCACATCGGCGCGTACCACGTCGACGTCGGCTCGCGAAAGGTCGTATTCCTCGACACGCCCGGCCACGAAGCGTTTACCCTGATGCGCGCCCGCGGCGCCAAGGTCACCGACATCGTGGTGCTGGTGGTAGCCGCCGATGACGGCGTGATGCCGCAGACGGTGGAAGCGATCGACCATGCCAAGGCGGCGAACGTGCCGATCGTGGTAGCCGTGAACAAGATCGACAAGCCAGACGCCCAGCCGGACCGCGTGAAGCAACAGCTCTCCGACCGGGGGCTGATGCCCGAGGAGTGGGGCGGTACCACGGTCTTCGTCAACGTGTCGGCGAAGAAGAGGCAGAACCTGGATCAGCTGCTCGAGATGCTGCTGCTGGTCGCCGACCTGCAGGAGCTGAAGGCGAACCCGAAGCGCGCGGCGTCGGGCACCGTGCTCGAAGCGCGGCTGGACAAGGGCCGCGGACCGGTGGCGACGGTGTTGATCCAGGACGGCACGCTCGCCGTCGGCGACACCGTGGTTGCCGGTGCGGTTTCGGGAAAGGTCCGCGCGCTGAACGACGACCACGGCGCTCGGCTCAAGACGGCCGGACCGGCGACGCCGGTCGAGATCCTCGGCCTCTCGTCGCTGCCCGAGCCGGGCGATCAGTTGCTGGTGGTGACGGATTCGCTGAAGGCGCAGTCGATCGTGGCGTTCCGCCAGTTGAAGCTGCGCGAGCGGCAGATGGCGGCGTCGTCGAAGATCACGCTCCAGGACCTGTCGCGCGCGATCGCCGAGGGCCAGCTCAAGGAGCTGGCGCTGGTGGTGAAGGCCGACGTGCAGGGCTCGGTGGAAGCCGTAACCGACCAGATCCTGAAACTGCCGCAGGACAAGATCAAGCTGCGCGTGATCCGGTCCGGCGCCGGCGCGATCACCGAGAGCGACGTGCTGCTGGCGGCTGCCTCGAACGCGGTCGTAATCGGCTTCAACGTGCGGCCGGAACGCAAGGCGGCCGACATCGCGGAACGCGACGGCGTAGACCTGCGGCTCTATACCGTGATCTACGACGCGGTCGAAGAGATGAAGAAGGCCATGGAGGGCCTGCTCGAGCCCAGCATCCGCGAGGTGCGGCTGGGCGCCGCCGAGGTGCGCGACACCTTCAAGATCTCCAAGGTCGGCACGATCGCCGGCAGCTACGTGACCGACGGCAAGGTCAACCGCAACGCCCAGGTGCGACTGTTGCGCGACAACGTCGTGATCCACACCGGCAAGGTCTCGTCGCTGAAGCGCTTCAAGGATGACGCTAGCGAGGTCAAGTCGGGCACCGAGTGCGGCATCGGCATCGCCGGCTACAACGACGTCACGCCGGGCGACGTGATCGAGTTCTTCACGACGGAGACGGTGAAAGAGACGCTCGAGTAGGGCCGTCCGATGGTCATCGGCCTTTTGACTCTCGACCTTCATTTCCCGGGCGCGCGATCGCTCAAGGACAAGCGGCAGGCGCTGCGCAGCCTGGAGACCAAGCTGCGAAACCGTTTCAACGTGTCGGTGGCCGAGGTCGAGCACCAGGACCTCTGGCAGCGCGCACGGCTGGCGGTCGTCTCGGTAAACACCGACGGCGGCCACCTCGAGTCGACCCTCGACAGCGCCCTCGGCGAGGCGGAGAACGCGCGCGAGATCCAGGTGCTCGACGCGCAGCGGGAGATCCTGTGAACCCGCGGCGTTCGGCGCGCCTGGGCGAGGAGATCCGCGAAGAAGTCGCGGAGATGATCGCGTCGAAGCTCAAGGACCCGCGGATCGGTTTCGTCACCGTGACGCGCGTCGAGATGACCTCGGACCAGCGCCTGGCGAAGATCTACGTCGGTGTTCTGGGCGACGACAAGCAGCGGGCGGAAACGCTCGTCGGCTTGAAGCAGGCGTCCGGCTTCGTGCGCCGGCAGCTCGCGCACAGCCTGAAGCTCCGCCATACGCCCGACGTGGTCTTCCATTACGACAAGGGGCTCGACGCGACCGACCGCGTCGCCCGCCTTCTGGCGGAAGCGAGCGTCGGAGCCGCCGACGCCGCCGCCGCCGAAACGGACTCGGACGAGGACGTCGACTGAGCCTGGACGGCGTTCTGGTCGTCGACAAGCCCGCGGGCCCGACCTCCCACGACGTCATCGACCGGGTCCGGCGAACGCTCGGGGTCAAGAAGGCGGGTCACACGGGCACGCTGGATCCGTTCGCGACCGGCGTGCTCCCGATCTGCCTTGGCAAGGCCACGCGCCTGGCTCCGTTCCTGAGCGGTGGTGACAAGCTGTATCGGGCGAAGCTGCGTCTCGGGTTCGGCACCACAACCGACGACCTGCATGGGGATGTGATCGGAGTGGCGCTTTCGGGTGAGGTCGACCGCCTGGCTCTCGAGGACGCCTGTCGAGAGCTGACCGGCACGATCCGCCAGGTGCCGCCGGCGTTCTCCGCGAAGCACGTGGCCGGCAGGCGCGCCCACCAACTGGCGCGCCGCGGCGAAGCCGTCGACCTGGCCGCCGTGTCGGTGACCGTGGCGCGGATCGAGATCGTCACTCACACGGGCGATGAGGTCGAGCTCGAGATCGCCTGCTCGCCGGGCACCTACGTCCGCGCGCTGGCCCGCGACATGGGACAGAAGCTCGGAACGGGCGGGCATTTGATCGCGCTGCGCCGGCTGCGCTCAGGCGACTTCGATCTCGAGGGCGCCGTCGCCTGGGACCAGATCGAGTCGGCTGGCCCGAGGATTCGCCCATTGGAACGCCTGTTGCTAGACCGTCCGGCCGTGACGCTTGGCGCCCTGGGCCGTGATGCGTTGGGCCACGGCCGGGACCTGACGCCGGGGCTGGTGGCTGGCGGGTTTCCGTCTGGAGACGTTGGGCGAGTGCGCCTGGTCGACGCCGAGACCGGCGTGCTGCTGGGCATCGGCCGCTGCCTGGGCTTCAGAGACGCGCTCCCGGGCGTTCCCGGAACCCCGCTGCTGCATCCCGACATCGTGTTCATTGGCTGAGCTTTGTACGGATCCCAGGCCCGTGATACACTTTCGCGTTTGAAAAGAAACGAAGAAAGAGAGAGCGAGACCGGAGGAATGCACGGGTGACTCTCAGCAAGGTCGAAAAGACGAAGGTGATCGCGAGCGTCAAGACGCACGCGGTCGACACGGGTTCACCCGAGGTCCAGGTCGCCATCCTCAGCGAGCGCATCACCTATCTGACCGAGCACTTCAAGACCCACGCCAAGGACCACCACTCCCGGCGCGGCCTGTTGAAGCTTGTCGGACAAAGGCGCCGGCTGCTCGACTACCTGAAGAGCAAGGACCTGAAGCGTTACCGCGGTCTGATCGAGAAGCTTGGACTGCGGAAGTAGCGCGAACGCTCGAGACGAACCCGACCCTCACACCCCCAGAACCCTACTGACCGTGTCGAACGGCCGCGGGACCCGGGCGCACGCCCGTCGTGTCTCCGCGCCGCGGCGCGGCCTTCCGTTCCTCCGCTGCGCGCGCGAAAGGCGAGAACAAAGATGAAGCAACGCGTCGAGATGCCGCTCGGGCGGCACACCCTGTCTCTCGAAACCGGCCATTGGGCCAAACAAGCCGACGGCTCGACGGTGGTGCGCCTCGGCGACACCGTGGTGCTGACGACGGCCTGCGCCCAGAAGGATCCGCGTGTCGGCGTGGACTTCCTGCCGCTAACGGTCGACTACCGCGAGAACACGTACGCCGCGGGCAAGATCCCAGGCGGCTTCTTCAAGCGCGAAGGCCGGCCCAACGAGAAGGAAATCGTGACCTCGCGGATGATCGACCGCCCGCTCCGGCCGCTGTTCCCCGAGGGCTATGCCTGCGAGACCCAGGTGATCGGCCTGTTGCTCTCGGCGGACATGGAGAACGACTCGGACACGCTGGCGATCATCGGCGCGTCGACCTCGCTCTACATCTCGGACATCCCGTTCGACAACCCGATCGGCGCCGTGCGCGTTGGCTTTTGGGATGGCCAGTGCCAGGTGAACCCGTCCTCGAACGACTTCCGGACCAAGAGCAAGCTGAACCTGCTGGTGGCCGGCACCGAAGACGCGATCGTGATGGTCGAGTCGGGGGCCTCCGAGCTCACCGAGACCGAGATGGTGAAGGCGCTCGTCGCAGGCCACGCCGTGATCAAGCAGATCGTTGCGATGCAGAAGCAGTTGCGCCAGCTCGTCGGCAAGCCGAAGCGCACGGTCACGAAGAAAGAACTGAACCCCGCGATCGCCTCCGAGATCGAAGCCGCGATGGGCGAGTCGCTCCACAACGCGATGCGACTACCGGGCAAGCTCGCCTCCTACGCGAAGATGAAGGAGGTGCGCGACAGCTACGTCGCGTCGCTCGGCGATGATCAGCCGGAGAAGAAGGCGGCGGTTCCCGCTGTCTACGACGGCCTGCGCGAGAAGATCCTGCGCCACGAGATCCTCCAGAACGGCAAGCGCCTGGACGGCCGCCGCTTCGACGAGATCCGTCCGATCACTTGCGAGGTCGGCGTGCTGCCGCGCACCCACGGCTCGGCGCTGTTCACGCGCGGCGAGACGCAGGGCCTGGTCACGGTCACCCTCGGCACCTCCGAGGACAAGCAGATCATCGACACGGTGCAGGAGCCGGACCACAAGAAGCGCTTCATGCTCCACTACAACTTCCCGCCGTTCTCGGTGGGCGAGGTGAAGTTCCTGCGCGGTCCCGGGCGGCGCGAGATCGGCCACGGCGTGCTCGCGGAGCGCGCGCTGCGCGTGATGTTGCCGACCGAGGAGGACTGGCCGTACACGATCCGCATCGTCTCGGACATCCTCGAGTCGAACGGCTCGTCCTCGATGGCGAGTATCTGCGGCGGCACGCTGGCGCTGCTCGACGCGGGCGTTCCATTGCTCGCGCCGGTCGCCGGCGTCGCGATGGGCCTCGTGAAGGAGGGCGAGCGCTGGGCCGTTCTCAGCGACATCGCCGGCGAGGAGGACCACTACGGCGACATGGACTTCAAGGTCGCCGGCACGCGCGCCGGCATCACCGCGCTGCAGATGGACATCAAGATCGGCGGGATCACACCCGAGATCATGGCGCAAGCCCTGGAGCAGGCCCGGGTCGGGCGCCTCCACATCCTCGACAAGATGGCTGAGGCGCTCGCGACGCACCGCGCCAACATCAGCGCCTATGCGCCGCGGATCCTGACGATCCGCGTTCCGGTCGACAAGATCCGCGACATCATCGGGCCCGGCGGCAAGATGATCCGCTCGATCGTGGAGCG
>CAZVOI010000713.1:0-2643 GCA_964628275.1 uncultured Acidobacteriota bacterium
GTCGGCTCGGTGGTCTTCTTCACGCTGCTCTTGGTCACCGGCAACACGATGGCGATCGCGGTGCGCGAACGCACCGCCGAGATCGCGGTGCTGAAGGCGCTCGGCTACGCCGATTCGTTCCTGCTGACGCTGGTGCTGTTCGAATCGACGCTGATCGCGATGCTCGGGGCCGGGCTGGGGCTGGTGCTGGCGAAGATCCTCACGCTGAGCGGGGATCCCACCGGCGGCATGCTGCCGATCTTCTATCTGTCGCCGTCGGCGCTCGTCGCCGGGCTCGGGCTCGGCCTCTTGGTCGGCCTGGTCTCCGGCGCGCTGCCGGCGTACTCGGCGATGCGGCTGCGCGTGGTGGACGCGCTGCGCCGGCTATGAGCGCGATTCCGCTCTCCTACAACGTCAAGAGCGTGCGCGCGCGCTGGACGTCGTCGATCGTGGCCGTGCTCGGCATCGCCGGCACGGTGTCGGTGTTCATCGCGATGCTGGCGATGGCGCGCGGCTTCGAGGCGACGCTGGTCAAGGCGGGCGTGCCGGAGAACGCGATGATCCGGCGCGCCGGGGCCACCTCCGAGATGGACAGCGCGGTGACCCTCGAGCAGGTGCGCGTCCTGGAAGACGCGCCGATGGTGGCGCGCTCGGGCAACGATCCGCTGGTGAGCGCCGAGGTGGTGGTGGTCACCGACATGCCGCTCTCTGGAAGCGGGGCCGCCGCCAACGTGCAGGTGCGCGGCATCTCGCCGCGCGCGCTCGAGGTCCACAACGGGGTGAAGATCGTCGAGGGGCGCGCTCTGCAGCCGGGGATGCCCGAGCTGCTGGTCGGCAAGCACGCCGCGGTCAACTACGGCGGCCTGGGCCAGGGCGCGCTGGTGAAGTTCGGCGGCCTGAACTGGACGGTGGTCGGGCGCTTCGACTCGGGAGGCACCTCGTTCGACTCGGAAGTCTGGTGCGACGCCGATCTCTTGAACCAGGCCTACCAGCGGCCGCGCGGCGTCTTCCAGTCGGTGGCGCTTCGGCTCCAGTCGGCCGACGCGATCGAGAGCCTGCGCACGCGGGTGGCGGCGGATCCGCGGATGAAGGTGCAGGTGGACACCGAAATCGAGTACTACCAGAAGGCGTCGCAGCAGCTCACCGCGCTGATCACCAACATCGGCGGCCTGGTCGCGATCGTGATGGGCGTCGGCGCCATCTTCGGCGCGCTCAACACCATGTACTCGGCGGTCTCCGAGCGGACCCGCGAGATCGCCACGCTGCGCGCGCTCGGCTTCTCCTCCGGCAGCGTGATCCTGTCGTTCCTGGTGGAGGCGCTCCTGATCTCGTTCGTGGGCGGGATCGTGGGCTGCATCGCGATCCTGCCGATCAACGGGCTCACCACCGGCACGATGAACTTCCAGACCTTCTCGCACCTGGCGTTCGCGTTCTCGATCACACCGGCGCTGCTCGGCGTCGGGCTCTTGTTCGCGCTGCTGATGGGGGTCGTCGGCGGCGTGCCGCCGGCGGTGCGCGCGGCCCGCTTGCCGGTGGCCGCCGCGCTGCGCGATTTGTAGGAGGTTTTCGCATGACGGACCACGCGCTGCTCCGCCACACGCTGGCGACACTTGCGTACCGGGGCGGCAAGGCGATCTCGGGCGCGCCGGCCGAGTTCGCGTCCTTCAGCGCCGACGGCTCGGGGCGAACCCCGGCCGAGATCCTCGCCCACATCGGCGACCTGCTCGACTGGGCGCTCTCGCTGGCCGAAGGCCGCCAGGCCTGGAAAGAATCGACACCGCTGCCCTGGGAAGAGGAGCGCCAACGCTTCTTTGCCGCGCTCCACACGCTCGACGCGCGCCTCACCGCCGACGCGCCGATCGCGGCGCCCGCCGAGAAGCTGTTCCAGGGCCCGATCGCGGACGCGCTCACCCACGTCGGCCAGATCGCGCTGCTGCGCCGGCTGGCCGGCTGCCCGATCCGCGGCGAGAACTACTACAAGGCCGAGATCGTGGCGGGCCGCCTCGGCGATGAGCAGTCGGCCCGGAGAACCGAGTTCGACTGAAGGCTACGAGTACGTCCCTCGAGAATCGTCGGCGGCTCTCGAAGGTACGACCTTCTCTGGGCAGCCTCTCCAGCCCGGCCATCGAGGGTCTTCGCGCCTGACTCATCCGACTCCGTCACATATTCACGGTTGCGGTCCCGCGGCGGGCGTCGAACTCGTTTCGAAACGAGTTGCGTTTCGCTCAAGAAAGATCGACCTCGTCGGGGCGAAGTAGAGCTTGGCCTCGTATCTGTTGTGGGACCGACATCGCAGCGCGATGTTCGCCACAGACGGCGTGCCACCGGCAGCGAACGGGTGAGCGTGATGGAATTCCAGGAAGCCTCGCTCGTTACAGCGTCGCCCCTCCTTCGCGACGAAGGCGCACCGCCCGCCGTCACGGCGCCACACAGCCCGTCTGACCGCGGCCGGGATGTGGCGCGAACCGGGATCCGCACCCCGGCCTCGCCGCGGCCGGTCCGTGGCGGCCAGCTTCTTCCTTTCCAAGTCTTCGAGGAGCACTGACAGGGCTCGGTCGAAGATCTCCGCCAGGTCACCGTCCGGGATCTGATGCCGCAAGAGATCCTGTGCCCGCTGCAACTTGTGGCGGGTGTCGCTCGTCGCCGTGAAAGTGAACTTGTACA
>CAZVOI010000714.1:0-1593 GCA_964628275.1 uncultured Acidobacteriota bacterium
AGCGTTTCAACCCCGACCTCAGCGTCGAGAACGTGCGCTCCGCCGAGGGCTACTACGACCCGCTGCTGTTCGCGACGCTCAGCAAGAGCTCGACCGACACCAAGGGCACCAACCTCTTCTCCGGCGGCGCGGCCGTGAACAACAAGACGGGGCTGTGGAACCTCGGCGTGCAGCAGGCGTTCCAGACCGGCGCCAACCTGAGCGTCGGCTTCAACAACAACAAGCGCGACACCAACAACGCGTTCTCGACCTTCAACCCGGTCTACAACTCGAGTCTCGCCTTCAACCTGACGCAGCCGCTGCTCAAGGACTTCGGCACCGACGCCCCGCGCCTCAACCTCAAGATCGCGAAGAAGAACCGCGAGATCACCGACGTACAGTTCCGGCAGACGATCATCAACACGGTCGCGGTGGTCAAGGGCTACTACTACGAGCTGCTCTACGCGATCGACAACCTGGCGGCCGCCAAGAAGAACCTGCAGCTGGCCCAGAAGCTGCTCGACGAGAACGAGATCCGGGTCAGGGTCGGCACGATGGCTCCGCTCGACGTGGTGACGGCGCAGTCCGAGGTGGCGAGCCGCGAGGAAGGCGTGATCGTCGCGGAGAACGCGCTCGCCGAGGCCGACGACAACCTCAAGCGCGTGATCTTCCCGCTGAACGACCCGCTGATGTGGCGCACGCGGCTCAGCCCGACCGACCGGCCGAGTGCCGACCCCATGCCGGTCGACATCGAGGCCGCGGTCAAGAACGCGATCGACAACCGCACCGACATGGTGGCGGCGCGCAAGGGCCTCGAGCGCGCCGACTACACGCTCGCCTACCGGCGCAACCAGCTGCGGCCCCAGCTCGACCTGCTCGCCACTTACGGCGGGTCGGGCGCCGACGGGACCCAGATCCGCGACGCGCAGGGAAATCCCCTGCCGACGCCCATTCCCGGCGGCTATGGCGACGCGGTGTCCCAGGTGTTCGGCTTCGACTTCCCGACCTGGACCCTCGGCGTGAACGTTTCGTACGCGATCCCGAACCGCAGCGCGAAGGCGGGCGCCGCCTCGGCGCAATTGAGCAAGGACCAGGCCTTCGCTTCCTACCGCCGGCTGGAGCTGGCGGTGGCGGCGGAAGTCCGCACCGCCGCGCGCGGTGTCGAGTCGGGCTTCAAGCGCGTCGCCTCGAACCGCGCGGCGCGCCGCCTGGCCACCGAGCGGCTCGACGCCGAGGAGAAGAAGTTCGCAGCCGGCATGTCGACCAACTTCTTCGTCACCCAGGCTCAGCGCGACCTGGCGCAGGCCGAGGTCAATGAGCTGCGCGCGATCGCCGACTACCGCAAGAGCGTGATCAACTACCAGCGCGTCCAGGAGGCCGGTGTCGGTTCCTCCGGGGCCGCGGTGGTACTGAGCGGCTCCTCGGGGTCCGCGCAGGGCGGGCAGGCGATTCTCTCGGGCGCGGCGTCGGCGGCCGCGCAGTCGAGCTCGAGCCCGTTCTAGCGGCCGAGCGCGTTCGATCCGGCTGAAACGTCCCGGGGTGGCTGACGCCCCCCGGTTTCTCGTTTACAGGGTCTTTACAGCGCCGCGAGCCCGTCCCGCCCCAGACGTTCTA
>CAZVOI010000715.1:0-12331 GCA_964628275.1 uncultured Acidobacteriota bacterium
CTTCGGCCGAGGAGGCGCGCGCCGCGGTCGAGGAGGTCTCGCGGAAGGTGCTGGCCAACCCGGTGATCGAGAGCTTCCGAGTGGAGGTGCTATGAGCCTGCGCGTCGGCGTCGTCATCTTCCCGGGCTCCAACTGCGACCATGACGCCTACCACGTGGTGAAGCACGTCTGCGGCCACCAGGCGCGCTTCGTGTGGCACAAGGACTCCGACCTCTCGGGCCTGGACGCTGTCATCCTGCCGGGTGGCTTCTCGTACGGCGACTACCTGCGCACCGGCGGGATCGCGCGCTTCTCGCCGGTGATGAAGTCGGTGGTGGAGTTCGCCAAGCGCGGCGCGCCCGTGCTCGGGATCTGCAACGGCTTCCAGATCCTGCAGGAGGCGGGTCTGCTTCCGGGCGCGATGTTGCGCAACCGGAGCGTGAAGTTCCTGTCGCAGCCGGTTCACATCCGCGTCGAGCGCAACGACACGATCGCGACCGCGGGCGTCGCGGTCGGCAAGGTGCTGACGATGCCGATCGCGCACGGCGACGGAAACTTCTATCTTCCCGACCAGGAGCTCGATCGTCTCGAGGGTGAAGGCCAGATCGTGTTTCGCTACACCACGAAAGACGGCCGGCTGGACCACGCGGCCAACCCCAACGGCAGCGCCCGCGCGATCGCCGGCGTCTGCAACGCCGCGCGCAACGTGGTCGGCCTGATGCCACACCCGGAGCGCGCCAGCGAGGCGGAGTTGGGTTCGAAGGACGGCCTCGAAGTGATGGAGGCGCTGCTGCGGGTCGGCGTCACAGCGGCGGCGTAGCTACCCATGGTTCGTGCCACCCTCTCATGAAGTGCAGTGCTTGCCAGGCGACCTTGTCCGAGGGCGCCCGTTTCTGCGCGCAATGCGCCACGCCTGTGCCGGTTCAGAATCCGGACGAGGATCCCGTCCGAGACGCGCTCGCCAAGGCTCTCGGGACGCACTATCGGATCGTGCGCCTGCTCGGCCGAGGCGGCATGGGCGCCGTCTACCTGGCTCACGAGGACGGCCTCGACCGCGACGTCGCGATCAAAGCGCTGCCGCCGGAGCGGGCTGGTTCGGCCGAGATCCGCGAGCGCTTCAGGCGCGAGGCCCGAACGGCGGCGCGTCTCACCCACCCGAACGTCGTGCCGCTCCACACGTTCGGCGAGGTGGAAGGGACGATGTACTACGTCATGGGCTATGTCCCGGGCCAATCTCTGGCGGCGCGGCTGGCCAGCGAAGGCCCGCTCCCAGAGCCGGAGGCGAAGCGCCTGCTCGCGGAAATCGCGGGCGCCCTCGAATATGCGCACCAGCAGGGCGTCGTCCACCGTGACATCAAGCCCGACAACATCCTGCTCGAAGACGGCAGCGGGCGGCCGCTGCTGACCGACTTCGGCATCGCCAAGGCGGTTGCCGGCGAAGAGAGCCTGACCTCCACCGGCAGCATCATCGGGACGCCCAGCTACATGTCGCCCGAGCAGGCCTCGGGCAGGGGAGAGGTGGACGCTCGCAGCGACCTCTACTCTCTCGGGGTGATGGCGTACGCGATGCTCACGGGGCGGCTACCGTTCCAAGGCAAAACCTCGGCCGAAGTGATCCTCCAGCACATGACGCGCGCGCCGGCACCTCTGGCTTCGGTCGCGCCGCTCGTCTCTGCCACGCTGGCCGCGGCGGTCATGCGCTGTCTGGAGAAGGACCCTGTGGCCCGCTGGGCGCGGGCCGGCGACCTGGTTGCTGCGCTCCGCCCGCAGACGGACGATCCGGACGCCCTGCCGATCGAGCTCGAGCACGTCGACGGCCGCGGCCTGCAATTCGCGAGCTTCCTCGGGTTCGGGCTGATGATCGCAGCTTGGGGCGTGTACTTCAGCCTCTTGGTGCCGCCGAATCTCGGGGTGAGGCCTTTCTGGTTTGGGCCAGGCCCATTCTTCCTCGCCCTCGTCGTGGTGATATTGAGCTGGCTGTTCGCCCCGGAGCCGCGAGCAATCACGCTCTGCCGGCAGCGAGGCTTCTCGTGGAGCGAGATCGTGCGCAACGCGTTCCGGCAGCCCCTCGGCTGGCCACTCTTCTATCCCCGTTCGCTGCGGCGTCCCTCGAACGTGTGGGACCGACTCCCGGATCCCGCGCGGGTCACCCGCAGCGTGTGGACCGCAGTGTTCGTTGTGGCTGTGCTCGCCTTGCCTCCCTTCCTATGGGCGGCCGCCTACTCGTTCGACTTCCCCAGAGCCGCCCGGAACGTCGAGACCGTTCACAGGTCAGCGCTCGCCGCGCTGATCTTCGCCGCGCTGTCGGCATTCGGGGTCGTCTTGTGGGCCAAGCGGGCGCTGCGCAACCCGGTCCTCGAGCGGAGCCTCCTGACCGAAAACTTCTTGCTAGGCGCCCCTCTCTCCGCCACGGGTTTCTGGACGCGGCCCGAGGTGAGGGCGCTGCTCGTTCCGCAGGAGCCCGCGTCGAAAACTCGCTCCCCGCAGGGGCCGGCCGAGCCGGAAACCGAGGCGCCCACATTGCTGCGCTGATTCGCCAGGCCAAGCTCCGACTGACGGTCTCCTTCTCTTCGAAGCGCTCGCGGGAGTACTGCAGGCTGCCTGAACGATTCGAAGCTTGGCGACGGAGCCGTCTGGCTCAGGCGGCGCCGAAGGCCGGGTCGGCCTCGGCCAGCGTCTCGCGGGCCGGCCAGTGCCGCGCGCCGTCGTTGATCTCTGCCGAGTAGATCGCGACGATGCCGTCGCGGCTGAAGTCGAGGCCGCCGAGCGCGCCGCCCGGCGCCATCTCGCGCGGGACCGTGATCACGTCGTAGAGAGCCGGCAGGTCGTCGCGCGGCGACAGGATGCGGCCGATCCGGGCCTGGCGGCCTCGCAGGCCGTTGATCGACAGATCGGCGAGCGGCGTGTGCGCGAACAAGACGTGGCGGATCGCGATCGCGCGTGCGGGGTCGTCCAGGCGCGCCTTCAAGCCGCGCATGCTCTCGGTGAGCCCGAGGTTCTCCGCGCCGAGCCGGAAGCCGTCGAGCCAATCGCGGCGCCACGCGATCCGCAGGTCGTCGGCTTCGCTTACGGCGAACGAGGGCCAGTCGGACGCCTCCAGGTTGGGCGCGCCGTGCGCCGCGAGCAGGCAGCCGTTGACGAGCGCGGCGGCGCGCGCTTCGCGCGCGACGAACGCCAGCTCCGCCGCGTAGTCCTCGCGGACGCTCTGCAGCAGCTCCCCGATCTCGCTCGATTGCATGTCGATCACGCCGAAAGTCGGCGTGAAGATGGCCGCTTGAAGCGTGGAGGATGCGCTAAAGCCGCGCGCATGCGCGAGCCGCACCAGCGTCTCGAGCCCGCCGTTGCTGAACCACTGCATCAAAGGGAACGGCGTCGTGTCGAGCAGCGCGCTCAGCAGCATGTGCTCGTGGTTGCCCTTCAACAGCAGCAGCCGGCCTCCCGCCGCGGGCGCTTGCGCGGCCAGCGTGGTCACGAGCCACAGCACGTCGCTGGGCCGGGTTCCGCCGTCGAGCAGGTCACCCATCAAGAGCAGCGTCGCGTCGCCGCCGCTCCAGCGCGGCTCGTCGCCTGTCCATTCGAGAAGACCGGCGGTCTCCAACAGGAGCGCGAGCGGCTCGTAGTTCGACTGGACGTCGCCGACCGCGAAAAGACGCCGAACGCCTCGGATCTCGACCGTTCCGCAGCCCGGCCGCTCCGGCGCCGGGAGAACGTCGTCGGCGCGCTCGGAACCCTCGGGCAGGCAGAGCAGGGGCTCGAGCCGCTCGAGCAGGGCCTTCACCAGCTCGGGGTGGCTGCGGCACCACTCGCGGCGGTCAGGCAGGTCGAGGTCGACGACGCGCGGCGAGAGGTCCGGGAAGCGCTCCGCGATCAGCGACGCATGACGATCCTCGCGCTCGCACAGCACGAACACTCAATCCGCCCAGGCCACGAGCTCGTCGCTGATCGGCGTGACCGCGTACTGCCAGGTGCCGGCGGAGCGGACCTCGTAGCGGGCGTCGTTGGCGTAGAGATCCTCGGCGGTCGGGCTGCGGTCGCGGTTCGCCGTGCACACGAACAGGATCCGCTCACGACGTCCCGCGCAGGCCAGCCGGCGGTCGCGGGATCCGGCGGCTGGCTCGCGTCCATGAGTTGCGGCTAGCGCATCTTCGAGAAAAATCTACTCCAGCGCGGCTTGAAGTGGCCCCAGTCGACGCTCAGCACCACCGCAGTCGCGCGGCCCAGGATCCGGACCCGGTCGACGAACCCGAACCAGCGCGAGTCGAAGCTGTTGTCGCGGTTGTCGCCCATCACCAGGTAGCGCCCCTCCGGCACGTTCACCGGATCGAAGGAGGCCATCGAGGGCCGCGACGGCGTCGTCAGGATCGGGTGCGGACGGCCTTGCGCCACCTCCTCGAAGGCGTTCGCCTCGGAATCGACGCCGGTCATCGTCGACGTGTCGATCGGCTGGTAGCTGGCCTCGATGCCGTTCACGATCAGCTTGTGGTCCTTCATCTCGATCTTGTCGCCCGGGATGCCGACCACGCGCTTGATCAAGCGCTTCTCGTCGTGCGGCGAGTACAGCACCACGATGTCGCCGCGCACGGGGTTCGCCCACTGCGAGATGCGATAGGTCGTGAAGGGGACCTTGAGGTCGTAGGCCACCTTGTTCACGAACACCCGGTCGCCTTCGACGATCGTCGGCTTCATCGAACCGGACGGGACGTCGTTCCAATCGGCGATCGACGAGCGGAAGGAGCCCAGCACCGCGCCCACGACCAAGAGCGGCTTGATCCACTCGCGCCAGAACCACTGGGCGCGGTCTTTCATGGTGCGAGGTTTCTCGGTAGCGGCAGCCTCGGCCGGCGCCAGAGCGGCCTGTGTTTCGTTCACCGGGCTATTTTAGTCGAAGCGGGCCGCGGCCTCGTGCCCGACGAGTACAAACCCGGTCCTTCGAGAGGAGTCCCGATGAGACCACGTGAAGTCGCTCGGAGTGCCGGCCTTCGAAGGCGCGATGATCGGGCACATCGCCAAGCAGTTCACGCTGCCGATCGGCGCCCCGGTCGAGATCGACGCCGGCAAGGGCGAGATCCGGATGCTCGAGCCCGCCGTTGTCTAGGGCTGCAGGATAGACTCGGCCGATCGAGGAGTTGAACATGAAGCCAAGTCTCTCGCGCCTCTTTTCGGCGCTCGCGCCATTTGCCTGGCTCGTCGGCACGATCCCCGTCGCCTTCGCCCAGACGCACAAGCACTACGAGGACGCCCCGGAGGCCGCCCAACCCGGCCCCGGCGGGCAGATCGCGCCACGCCTGCAGAACCTCGGGCCCCATACCTTCAAGGTGACCACACGATCGCCGAAGGCCCAGCTGTTCATGAACCAGGGCGTGAACCTGGCGTACGGCTTCAACCACGCCGAGGCGGCCCGGTCGTTTCGCGAGGCGGCGCGGCTCGACCCCGAGTGCGCGATGGCGCACTGGGGCGAGGCGCTGGTGTTGGGCCCGAACATCAACGCGAAGATGAACCCCGAGGACGAGCCGAAGGCTTACGCGGCGATCCAGAAGGCGTCCAAGCTCAAGGCCAAGGCGAGCGCTCGGGAGCGCGACCTGATCGACGCGCTGGCGCAGCGCTACACCGGCAAGCCCGGGGATCGCGCAGCCGGCGACGAGAGCTACTCCGCCGCGATGCGCGGACTCTCCAAGAAATATCCGGCCGACCTGGACATCGCGGCGCTCTTTGCCGAGTCGGTGATGGACCTGCGCCCCTGGGGCTACTGGATGCTCGATGGCACGCCGCACGCCGGGACCGTCGAGATCGTGGCGCTCATCGAAACGGCGATCCAGCGGAACCCCAAGCACCCGCTCGCGCTTCACCTCTATATCCACTTGATGGAGTCGACGCAGGCCGCCAAGGCCGAGAAGGCCGCCGACCTGCTGCTGCCGCTGATGCCCGGCGCGGGCCACATGGTCCACATGCCGTCGCACATCTACCAGCGCGTCGGCCGCTACGCGGACGCCGCCAAGAGCAACGAGCTCGCGGCGCTGGCCGACGAGGACTACATCACGCAATGCAACGCGCAGGGCCTCTACCCGATGGGCTACTACCCGCACAACGTCCATTTCCTGTGGTTCGCGGCTTCGGCGGACGGCCGCTCGCAGCTCGCCATCGAGCAGGCCCGCAAGGTCGCCTCGAAGGTGCCGGACCAGGCGATGAAGGATCTGCCGCTCTTGGCTGGCTTCCGCGTCGTGCCGTACTACGCGCTGACGCGTTTCGGGCGCTGGGACGAAATGTTGAAGGAGCCGGCGCCTCCGTCGATCAACCCATTCCTGACCGGCATCTGGCACTACGCGCGCGGGCTGTCCTTCATCGGAAGCGGGCAGCTCTTCGACGCGGAAAAAGAGCTCGTCGAAGTGCGGCGACTCGCTGCCGACAAGGCCCTCGAGTTCCCGCTGTTCTCGCCGAACAGCGCCGCCCAGATCTTCGCGGTGGCGCCGGCGGTGCTCGCGGGCGAGCTGCATGCGGCGCGCAAGGAGTACGACGCCGCAATCGCCCAGCTCGCGCGCGCCGTCCGGCTCGAGGACTCGCTCGTCTACACCGAGCCGTCCGAGTGGCACTACCCGCCGCGTCTCGCGCTCGGGGCGGTCTTGCTCGAGGCCGGACGGGCACGCGAGGCCGAGACCGTCTACTGGGAGGACCTGCGGCGGAACCCCGAGAACGGCTGGTCGCTCTTCGGCCTGGCCCAGGCCTCGATGGCGCAGGACAAGAAGGATCAAGCCGCGTTGATCAGGGCTCGCTTCGAGAAGGCCTGGGCGCGCGCCGACATCAAGCCGACCGCGTCACGCGTGCTCAGGCAGCCGTAGAGAACAGCGCCGACGTCCCATGGCTTCGCCTTTCGCGTTCCTGGCTGAAGGAAGAGTTCACGTCAAGAACGGCGACGGACCGGCACGCGCCTACACCAGCGCGTTCGGCGAGGCCGTCCGCGAGCGGGCGATCGCCATCCACAAGCGCCATGAATGGAAGGGCCAGGGCCGCGGCGCGGGCTTCATGTCGCGCGGCTTGCTGTGGGGCGGACCCGAGCCCGATCCGGAAGCGATGCTGGTCTCCGCCACCAATCTGACGCGCGGCCCGTCGGGCGGCGAGCTCTACTACGCGTTGAACGCCGACGGGCGTACCGCCGTGTGCGCGCTGCGCACCGAGGACGGCGTCGAACGGCGCCTGCTGCATGGCTCCGAGCGGCTGATCCTCGACCTCGCCGGCAACACCGGCCGGGATCAGATGGCGTGCGCCGTGCTTCACAGGGACGCGACGTCCAGCATCGCGCTGATCAGCGCGGACGCCAGCGATATCACCGAGGTTACGGAAGGTGAGTCGCGGGACGGCGGCCCGTCGTGGGCGATCGGCGAAGGCCGCCGCATCGTCTACCACTCGGCGGGCGTTGGCCGCGACGCCGCAGGCCACGCGACGGGGTTGGGACCGGCGGTGATCCATCTGCTCGACCTCGACACCGCCCAGATCGAGACGCTCGCGAGCGAGAGCGGCGCCGATCTGATCGCGCCGCGGCTGCTGGCGGACGGCACGCTCTACTACATCCGCAGGCCATGGCGCGAGCACGAGCGCGGCGGTCTCTGGAGGTCGCTCCTGGACTTGCTGCTGATCCTGCCGCGTTTGCTGTTCGCCGTGTTCCAGTACCTGAGCTTCTTCACGGCCCGCTACACCGGCAAGCCGCTGACGACCGCCGCCGGACCGAAGCGCGAGGCCGCCGACATCCGGCAGATGATGGTGTGGAGCAATCTGATGCGGGCGCAGCAGGACGCCGCGGAGGGCGACGAGCCCAGGGCGGAGGTCCCGGGCTCGTGGAAGCTCGTGCGGCGCTCGCCCGACGGCGCGACCATCGATCTCGCCGCCGGCGTGCTCTGCTTCGACGTCGGGCGGGACGGCACTTTGCTCTACTCGACCGGAAGCGCCATCCACGCGATCGGCCCCGACGGCCGGCGCGAGCGCTTGGCAATCGCCCCAGGCGTCCGCCAGGTCGTGCTGCTCGACTGACGAACCGGGTGCCGCCGCGAGTCGGCCTGCTGTTCGCGATCGTCGTGTGGGGGCTCTCGTTCGTCGTCACCAAGATCGCGATCACCGAGATTCGGCCCGCCGCTCTGATCTTCGTGCGCGCGCTGCTCGGCAGCACGCTGCTCGCGGCCATCTTGCTGGTCCAGAAACGAAGCGTGGTGCCGCCTCGCGACGCCTGGCCGCGCCTCGCCTTGATGGGTTTCGTCGGGGTCGCGTTCCACCAGACGCTGCAAGCGATCGCGCTCGCCGAGACGAGCGCGGTCAATGCCGGCTGGCTCGTCGGGTTGACACCGATCTGGTCGGCGCTGTTCGCGGCCGTGCGCCTGCGCGAACGCTTCGCGGCGGGAAAGATCCTCGGCCTCGTGGTCGGCTTCGCCGGCGCCGCGCTGGTCGTGACGCGCGGGCGCTTCGAGGGCCTCTGGAACCTGCCCTCCACACGCGGCGACCTGCTGATGCTCGCGAGCACCGTCAACTGGGCGTTCTACTCGACACTCGGCCATTCGCTGATCCGCAGGCTGGGGCCGACCCAGTCGACCCTCGGCGGGTTCTTCTTCGGCACGCTGTTCCTGGCGCCGGTCGTCGCGTTCACGGGCGGGTGGCGGGATTACGCACGGTTGTCGAGCGCCGGTTGGGCCTCGGTGCTGTTTCTCGGCCTGGTCTGCTCCGGTCTCGCCTATCTCTTCTGGTACAGCGGCCTCGAGAAGATCGAGGCGTCGCGAGTGGCGGCGTTCTTGTACCTCGAGCCGCTCGTCACGCTGCTGGCCGCGGCGTTCTGGCTCGGCGAGCCGATCGGCGCGCTCACGCTCATCGGCGGCGCGCTGCTCCTGGGCGGCGTGGCTCTAGTGCAGCGCGCCTGAGGCGCCGCTCTTCATTTATTGAGCGCCTCGATCTCCCGACGCACGGCCGCGGCGTCGTCCTTGCGGCCGAGCACATCGAGGACCGCGGCGCGAAGCTCCAGCGTCTCTTGTGCCGGACGACATTCCCGCAGCAGCGCGAGAGCCGTCTCGGCGCGCCCGCGATCGAGCGCTTTCCGCGCGGCCATACGCGCGATCGCCTCCGCGAGCCGCGCGGCGCCCTTGCGACGGATCTCGATCGGGCTGCCGCCGGCCTGGGCTTCGAAGAGGAGTGGAGCCAGCTTCGGCGTCGCGCCCCCCTCGGCGACCGAGGTCAGCGCCGCCTGCACCTCGACGTCGCCACGAAACGCGAGCACCTCGCCCCACAGAACGACGTCGGCTGACGCGCGCTCTCCCAGGCCGCGTGCCTCGCGCGAGCCGCGCGCCGTTCCGGGCGAGACGGCGAGGCCCACGGAGCGTCCCTCTTCCTCGCCGAGTACGCGCTTCACCTCGCTGTCGACGAGCGCCGCGAGTGTCGTTGCTTCCTTTGCCGAGTCTGCGTCGGCGCCGTAGAAGGGCGCGATCGCGACCACCAGATCTCCCGGCGGCCGCGGCGTGCTGGACCCGCGGCCACGCAGGCCGTAACCGACGATCAGCGCGGTCGCGAGCAGTGCGGCCAGGCTCGCAGCAAACCAGCGTCGCCGCCGGCGGACGGCGGGCGGCGAAACGATTCCCGCGGCCCGCATCGACGACGTCGGCAGCGTCAGCGGGTCCGCAGCCAACGTCCCCGAGAGGCTGGCGATCAGTGTCGGATAGGAGGCCGGACGCAACGTGGGTTCCTTCTCGGTCATCGTGTGAACCAGACGCGCGACCGGTTCGGGTGTGTCAGGCGCGAACCCGCGCAGCGACGGCGTGGGCTCGCTGAGCTGGCGCGAGATCACTTCCAGCGAGGTCTTGCCCTCGAACGGACGCCGCCCGGCGATCATCTCGAACAACACGATCCCCAGCGAGTAGATGTCGGTGCGAAAATCCGCCGGCTGCGAGCGCGCCTGTTCGGGCGCCACATAGTGAGGCGAACCCACGAAGGATCCCTCGCCGGTCAGCGAGGCCTCGCTGGCGAGCGCGGCGGGCCGCGCCAGACCGAAGTCCGCCACGTGAACATGGCCGTCCTTGTCGAGGATGATGTTGCTCGGCTTGATGTCGCGGTGCACGATGCCGCGCGCCCACGCCGCCTGCAGCGCCTCCGCCACTTCCCGCGCGATCCGGCGGGCCTCGTCGACGGAGATTTGCGGTGTCCGCTGGAGCCGTGTCGCGAGCGTCTCGCCCTCGACGAACTCCATCACGAAGTAGGCCTGGCCCGCGGTCTCGCCGAAGGAATACACGCGAACCACGTGCGCGTGCTCGACAGTAGCCATCGCCCGCGCCTCGCGCAGGAAGCGCGCTCGGCTTTCGCCGGCGCCGGTGACGCTGGGCAGGATCGTCTTGATCGCCACCTTGCGGCCCAGCATCTCGTCCTCGGCCAGGAACACCTGACCCATGCCGCCCTGGCCCAAGAGGCCGGCGACGCGATAGCCGGGGAACACCGGCGCCGAGGCCACCGTCACTTCTCCGCGAGCCGGCCACGGCGCGCGATCAGCACGGTGCGCGCGCCAGACGCCGGATCCAGCGATACGAGACCGCCGCTGCCCAAGAAGAGCCGGGTGCCGAGGCTCCCGGGTTCTGGTGTGGCCGTATGGAGGCCCTTACGCGCCTCCCACCGGCCCGCCTCCCACAAGCGAAGTGCCGGAGAAAGCCCCCGCTCACGCCGCACCACTTCTCCGGTGAGGAGATCGACGATGATGGCAGCCGGCTCGCCGTCATCGGAGACGCCGAGCGCGAGGACTCCAGGTGCAATCTCACCGCCGACGCGCAGCGGGAAACGGCCCTTGAGGCGCGCCTCTGACACGGGCCGGCCTTCCGAGTCGAAGACGCGGAAGCGCAACCCTGAGGGCTCCTGTTCGAGGCAGCCGACGCGGCCGCCGGCAAGCAATCCCGCCGCACGGTTCACTCGGGCCGCCCAACCGTTCACCAGGGTCGCCACCACGCGGCCGTCGATGTCGTGAAGGGCGAGGCCGCTCTCGTCGAAGCGAAGCAGCCTCTGCCAGTCTTCGGTCGGCGTCAGACCCGCGTCGGCGCGACCACCTTCGATCGTGCCTCGCTCGATCACGCGGCCGGACGCGAGGTCCCAATCCACGACGGTGGCTTGCTGAACCACGTTTGTCTGGCGCGCGTTGATTCGCAACGCGCGAATCGTGTTCTCCGAGAGGAAAGCTGCACCCGACCAGCGTTCGGGGACATCGAGGCTGATGAGCTTTCGACCCGTTTCGGCGTCCAGAACCTGCTTGCTGGTCGAGGACTCGACCAGCAGGCGCTGCCCGCTCGGCGAGACAGCCCGCAGCGCCGTGTCGTACTGGACCTCGGGAGCCAGCCGGCGCGGCGCCGATCCCGGCCGACCCAAGTCGCGAAAGACGTGGATGGTCGGCTCGAAGCCCGGCCCGCGGCTGAAGGGCGATTGTCCTGCCTTGGGAACATCCCCCGGACTGAACGGGGCTTCGCGTGACCAGGCGAACGTTCGTCCGTCGCGAGACCAGCCGAAACCGTTGATGCCTTCCACGCCGCCGATTCTCAGGAAGCCACCCTGAGCGTCGAGCAAGAACCCTGGTTGATAGAGGTTGTTCCAGGTCGTGCTGATGCTCGCGATCATGACGTGATCACCCGAGCGCGGGGCCGAGAGCGACGCGTAGGGAAGCCGGAGATCGGCGGGCGTGGCGCTCGCCACGTAGCGGCTGAGGGCCAGGATGCCGCCGGCGACGAAGACGAGCAGTCCGCCCCAGGTGATCGCCGAGAGCAGCGCGTGCCCGCGCCGGAGCTCGAGCCGGCCCACACAGATCTGAGCGGCTCCGGCGGCGAACAGGATCGGAATCGTCGCCAGCAGGAGCCATGGCAGCGCTACGAGTATGAGAACCGCGCCGGTTCCCGCCTCGAACGTGCTGCTGAGCGCGCCGAACCAGATGGCAGCCCACACGAGAGGGGCCATCACGATGTCGAGGATGAGCAGCCCGGAGCGGGACCGGAACGCGCCGCCGGCGACGCCCCCCGCAGCGACGGCGAGCGCGAGCCCGCAGAGCCAGGTTGGCCCGCCTTTTGTTCCCCTCGTGACCAATTGGCCTGCTGTCGTCCAGCTCAGGGAGCCGAGCAGGTGGGCGGGCAGGAGCACCAGCACCGCCGCCACGATGGCGAGCAAGTAGGCGGCTCCGAGCTTGCCGGCCCAGTACTGAAAGAGCGGCAGCGGGCGCGAGAGCCAGAACCCGAGCCGGCGCTCTCCGAGGTCGCGGGAGACCACGGTCGAGCCGAGGCCCACCGCGACCGCGAACGAAAACACGATCGCGAAGACCCAGACGAAAAACGTCCCTTCGCTCTCGTAACCCCGCGGCACCGCACGT
>CAZVOI010000716.1:0-9373 GCA_964628275.1 uncultured Acidobacteriota bacterium
GGGAGCCTGATTCGGCCGTTTCGCGCCAGGGAGCGGAACTGCCGTGATCGGCGGCGGCTACTTGACGATCGTGATCTCGTTGAGCCGCACGGGCTCGCGATCGTAGTTCTCGATCTCGAGCGTGTTCTTGTCCTTGTTGAAGCTCAGCATCGCCTTGGCGATGGCCTTGCCCTGGCCCTTGCCCTCGACGGGCAGCCGGATCTCGGCGAGCGAGAACTCGTAGTCCGTCGAGCGCCCGGCGTTGCGCAGCTCCCACATGCTCATCGGCCGGTCCGTGCCGACGACGATCTTGCGGGTCCCGTCGGACATGACGGTCTCGCGAGCGAACTGGAGGTCCCAGCCCAGGCTGTTCGACGTGCGCGTATAGCCGCAGCGCGGCTTGATCTTCTGCACGGCCGACAGCAGCTTGTCGCTGCCTTTCTCGATCAGGACGCCCCTCAGGCTCTCGATCTCCTCGGGCGTCGACCAGCGCTCGATCACGATGTCGATCGTGTTGGTGCGGACGTTGCTGTTCGTGTTGACCGCCCAGGCGCGGAGCCGGAGCACGGCCTTGTCCTCCGCCGAGGCCGAGGACCCGGCAATCGGCAGAGTAAGCGCGGCGGCGAAGAATAGCGACCGAACGGCTTGGAACTGCTGGTTGCGGCTCATGAACATTCTCCTTACAGTGCGAGACCGTTCGAGACGGCGACTCGCGAAGCGTGCGCCAAGGGTTTCCCGAAGTATAGACCAGCCAGCGCGCTCGCCCGCCGCCCTCGTCCTCCTCAGCGAACCGCGAGTTCCTCGAGAAGGTGCTGGCGGCGGTCTGACGGCGGTCCGGAAGGAGGACGTGCCGACGGGCTACTTTGTGCCCCCGCCACGGACCAGGCTGACGCGCATCATCACGCTCTGCGAGGGGTAGGCCTCCGGCAGCGGCAGGCAGCGGCTGTTCCCGAGGGCGCTCGTGGCCGCCCGGTCCAGCGCCAGGCTGCCCGAGGACTCGACCACGCGCATCGCCGACATCGACCCATCCCTCTCGACCACGAACTCGATGTCGACCTTGCCGGCGGCGGCGTCCTCGAGGCCGCGCCACTCCTGGCCGACCGTGACCTTGAAGGTGGCGACCCAGTCGGCGAAGTCCGCGCCCCGCGGGTCGAATCGCGGGTCCCCGACCTCGGGCCCCGTGACCGCGTCGGGGCCGGCCGACGACGGCGCACCCTCTTCGGCCAGGCGCAGCTGGCTCGGCTCGTTGATCAGGATCTCCGGCTTGCCCCGGTAGAGGCGCACGGTACCTTGCACCTGGGCCAGCTTGCCCTCGAACCTCTGGCGGACACCGGTGAACAGGCTTTGTCTGGCCTTGAGAATCGTGGCCGTGAAGACGTGGTTGGGGTACTGGCCGCCGAAGTTGATGTGGGTGGTCAGGTTGACGGTGGTGGTGATCTGGCTGACCGTCCCCTGCACGACCACCTCCTGGCCGACGTGCCGCGCGGCCTCGGTCGGTGTGATCGTGGGCACGGCAGCCACGGCGTACAGGGAGAACGCGGCGGGCAGTAGAGCGATCATCGTCACCTCAATCTGTGCCCATTCTAGACTGGCGGCGAGCCTGGCCCCGAAGGTCCGTCGAGAAGGGCCGCGGCGGCGGCGCCGTAGCGCTCGCCCCGCGCGGCGCCGACGGGGAAGAGAGCGTCGAGTCGCGCGACCTCGTCCGCCGTGAGGGCGACGCCGAGCGCGGCCAGGTTCTCCTCCAGGTACTTCTGCCTCTTGGTACCCGGGATGGGCACGACGCCCTTCGCCAGCACCCAGGCCAGGGCGAGCTGGGGGGCGGTGCAGGCCTTTGCAGCGGCCATGTCGAGCACGGGTCGGGCGAGGCTGAGGTTCGACTCGATGTTCCCGGCCTGGAAGCGGGAGGAGGAGTGCCGCCAGTCGTCAGCGGCGAGGTCCGCCGGGGTCCGGAAGCGGCCGGTCAGCAGGCCCCGACCGAGCGGGCTGTAGGCCACGAAGCCGATGCCGAGCTCGCGGCACACGGCGAGAGAGCCCGCCTCGTGGTCGCGGGTGAAGAGCGAGTACTCGCTTTGCAGGGCGGAGACCGGGTGCACGGCGTGGGCCCGGCGGATCGTCGCGGGCGAGGCCTCGGACAGCCCGATGTAGCGCACCTTGCCCTCACGCACCAGCTCGGCCATGGCGCCGACCGTCTCCTCGATCGGCGTCTTCGGGTCCACGCGGTGCTGGTAGTAGAGGTCGATCGTGTCGAGGCCGAGCCGCTTCAGGCTCCCGTCGCAGGAAGCACGGACGTACTCCGGGCGGCCGTTCACGCCGCGCGCCGTGGGGTCGCTCCCGCGCACGATCCCGAACTTCGTGGCCACGACCACCGACTCGCGGCGGCGGCCCCGCAGCGCCCGGCCCACCAGCTCCTCGTTCGCGTGCGGGCCGTAGACGTCGGCGGTGTCGAGCATCGTCACGCCCAGCTCGAGCGCCCGGTGGATCGTGGCGACCGACTCCGCCTCGTCGCGGGGGCCGTAGAAGTCCGACATCCCCATGCAGCCGAGGCCGATCGCTTCGACCTCGAGGCCCTGGGCGCCGAGCCGGTGCGTCTTCATGAAGTCCTCCGGGTGAGCGTAGGTGCGCGCCGCACCCATCTTATCAATCGCCCTCGCTACCGGGCGGTGATGAAGAGTAGTCCGGGATCAGCTTCGCCATGCGGTAGCCGGGAGCGGCCTTCCCACCGAACACGACCGTACGGGATGGGAGCGCGGCTGTGGGCTCCCGCCGCAGGCTTGAAGCTCACCACGACGCACACTCCAGACGACCCGCGAAGCTGACGGCGATCCTGGACATCTTCCCGCGCACCAGCGAGAATCCGCCAACGGTTCCCGGACTTGCTGGTGATTGAGGGAGGGCCGCCGAAATGACGCTTTCGGCCGGTACACGCCTCGGTCCGTACGAGATCCTGTCCCCGCTCGGCGCGGGCGGGATGGGCGAGGTCTACCGCGCCCGCGACACCCGCCTCGATCGCAGCGTCGCCGTCAAGGTCCTGCCCGCGCACCTCGCCCAGGACCCCGACCGCCGCGCGCGCTTCGAGCGCGAGGCCCGGGCCGCCTCCGCCCTCAACCATCCCCACATCTGCACCATCTACGACGTCGGCCAGCAGGACGGGATCGACTACCTGGTGATGGAGCACCTCGAGGGCGAGACGCTCGCCGACCGCTTGGCGAAGGGCGCCTTGCCGCAGGAGCAGGCGCTGCGGATCGGCGCCCAGATGGCGGACGCGCTCGACAAGGCCCATCGCGCGGGCATCGTCCACCGCGACCTCAAGCCCGGCAACGTGATGCTGACCAAGTCCGGGGCCAAGCTCCTCGACTTCGGCCTGGCAAGGATCGCGGAGCCGGCCGGGATCGCGGGCGGCCCTCTCTCCACGTTTCCGACGCGCGCGAAGCCGCTGACGGAAGCGGGCAGCCTGCTCGGCACGTTCCAGTACATGGCGCCCGAGCAGCTCGAGGGGAAGGAAGCCGACGCCCGCACGGACATCTTCGCCCTGGGCGCCGTCCTCTACGAGATGCTGACCGGGAAGCGGGCCTTCGAAGGGAAGAGCCAGGCCAGCCTGATCGCTGCGATCCTCGAGAAAGAGCCCGAGCCGATCTCGACCCTCCAGCCGATGACACCCCCCGTCCTCGACCGATTGGTCCGGACGTGTCTGGCCAAGGACCCGGACGACCGTTGGCAGAGCGCCCACGACGTAGTGGCCGAGCTGAAGTGGATCGCCGAGGGTGGGTCACAAGCCGGCGGCTCGTCCCCGGCCGTGGCGCGGCTCGGGCAGAAGCTGCGCCTCGCGTGGGGGCTGGCGGTCGTGGTCGCCGCGCTGGTCGCCGGCTTTGCCTGGCTTGCCTACCATCGCTCGAACGGGTCGGGCGAGGTCGCGAGGGTCCAGTCCTCGATCCTGCCGCCAGACAAGACGGCGTTCCGCTTTCTGGGTTTTTTCAGCGGCGGTCCTCCCGCACTCTCACCCGACGGCCGGCGTCTCGCCTTCGCCGCCACGACCGCCGAGGGGAAGACGCTCCTCTTCATCCGGCCGCTCGACTCAGCGTCGGCACAGCCGCTGGCGGGTACGGAGGGAGCGTCGTACCCCTTCTGGTCTCCCGACAGCCGCTTCATCGGCTTCTTCGCCCAACGCAAACTCATGAAGGTCGAGGCGTCCGGTGGACCCGTTCAGGCGCTGTGCGCGATTGATGTTGGTATTGGATGCGGCGGTTCCTGGAGCCCGCAGGGGACGATCCTCTACGGCAACACCCTTGGACCCATCTCCCGGGTCTCTGCCGAGGGAGGACCGGCAAGCCCCGTCACGACGCTCGATCCGGCCCGCCACGAGTCGTCGCACCTGTGGCCCCGCTTCCTCCCCGACGGCAGCCACTTCCTCTATCTCGGCCGAAAACCCTCGAGCACGGACCAAAAGTACCCGCTCTTCGTGGCAACGCTGGACGGCCGGGAGAACCGCGAGCTGTTCAACGTGTCCTCTGCCGTGACCTATTCCGACGGGCGCCTGCTCTACCTTCGCGACGGGAACCTCGTGGCGCGGCCTTTCGATGCCTCGCGTGTGCTTGCGTCCGGCGAAGCGGTCGTCGTGGCGGAGCAGGTTCGCAGCGACCCCCTCACGGGCCACGCCGTCTTCTCGGTCTCGGACAACGGCCTTCTCGTCTACCAGACGGGCGAAGGGACCGTCGCCAACGAGCTCACGTGGTTCGACCGCAGCGGCAAGGTGCTGGGCGTGGTGGGAGGCCCCGCAAAGCACCCGCACCAGGATTTCCGGCTCTCGCCCGACGGGCGCCGGGTGGCTGCGACCCGCAGAGACCCGACGTCCAACTCGGACATCTGGATCTACGACCTCGCTCGAGCCTCCGAGACCCGGTTGACGTTCGCCCCGGACGAGGACGGCGGTGGCGCGTGGTCACCGGACGGGAGTCGCATCCTCTTCAGGTCCCACCGCAGCGGGGCGGGCGACCTGTACGTCAAGGCGGCGAGCGGGGCCGGAGGCGAAGAGCTGCTGGTTCATTCCGACCGCATGAAGGCGTATGTCGACTGGTCCCCGGACGGGCAGCACATCGTGTACTGGGAGGTCGATCCGAAGACGCAGGGGGACCTCTGGATCCTGCCGCTGGGCGGAGATCGGAAGCCCGTGCCCTTCCTGCGGACGGAGTTCGTCGAGATCGGGCCGCGGTTCTCACCAGACGGGAAGTGGATCGCGTACAGCTCCAACGCGTCGGGCAGGAATGAGGTGTATGTCACGCCGTTTCCGCGTCCGGAAGCCAAATGGCAACTCTCGAGCGCGGGCGGAACGGCGCCGCGCTGGCGACGGGACGGGAAGGAGCTCTTCTATGTCTCGGCCGATCGCACGCTGATGGCGGTGGATGTCCGGGCCGGCTCGAGTGTCGAGGGCGGCGTCCCGGTTCCGCTGTTCTCGCCGCGTTTCGTGAACGTCTACTTCTACGACGTCTCCGCCGACGGCCAGCGCTTCCTCGTCAACACGGAGCTCCCGGAAGAGCCGTTTCCCCTGACCCTCGTCGTCAACTGGACGGCGGGGCTCGAGCGATGAGGCTCGTACAAGACGCCATGCAAGATCAAGTCCCGAACCACGGCATCGAGCCCGACCGGCGCACTTTCCTTGGGCAATCCCTCGCGACTCTGCTGCTCGCCGGCGCCGCGACGCCCGGCGCGGCCGAGTCTGCCGCGGGCCGCGCGCCGTCCGTCCCCGCGCCAAAGGGATCGACGTTGCATTTCTTCCCCGGCTTCGAGGCGATTCGGCTGGAGACGTCGTCCGCGACCATCAATGGCGTCATGGGCGGGAGCGGGCCGCCCGTCCTTTTGCTTCAAGGGTTTCCGGAAACGCACGTGGAGTGGCACAAAGTCGCACCGGCCCTCGCGAAGAGATTCACGGTGGTGGCTACCGATCTGCGCGGCTATGGCGACAGCAGCAAGCCCGCGGACGGAACGAACCACCAGGGCTACTCAAAACGCAGCACGGCCATCGACCAGGTTGAGGTCATGAAGCAGCTGGGTTTCCACCGCTTCGCGGTGGTCGGTCACGACCGGGGCGGACGAGTCGCACATCGCATGGCGCTCGACCATCCCGACGCGGTCAGCCGGCTGGCCGTGCTGGACATCGTGCCCACCCACAAGCTCTATTCGGCGGTGACCAAGGAATTCGCCACCGCGTATTACCACTGGTTCTTCCTGATCCAGCCGGCCCCGCTGCCGGAAACTCTCCTCGGAAACAACGCGGACTTCACGCTGCGCAACTGGTCGTTCCGGGGTCTGGTCCCGGGAGTGATCAGTGAAGAGGTGTACGCGGAGTACCTTCGGTGCTTCCAGGATCCTTCGACTCTTCACGCCATGTGCGAGGACTACCGGGCGGCGGCAACGATCGACCTCGACCACGACAAGGCCGACCTCGGCGTCAAAGTGGAGTGTCCGCTCCTGACTCTTTGGGGTGCGAAGGGGGCGATGGAACCGCTGTATGACGTGCTCGCCACCTGGCGCGAGCGCGCGTCGCACGTACAGGGCAAGGCGCTTCCCGCGGGTCACTGGATCCCCGAGCAAGCGCCGAACGAGTTGCTGGCGGAGCTGTTGCCATTTCTGTCTTTGTAGCCCGCCCCAGGCGAACTGCCTTGATCGCAGCAGCGCTCTCCTGCTCCAGGGCGCGATCGGGAAGGCCGAAGGACCAGGATGGCCGCCCGCGACGATGCGCGTTGACCGCCGAAGCCTCAACTCGTTCCGGAACGAGTTGAGCGGCCGAGGACCGAGTGGAAGTAGTGCCAGAGCAGCCACCCCTGAATCGCGCCGAGCAGGACGACGCTCGGCAGAATCCACAGGTGGAGGTCGAGGATGGCATCGGCGATCTCCGGGCCGACCGGCAGCGGAGCCCGGCGCGAGGAAAGCTCCCTCTGGGCGAACCAGAGCAGGTAGAAGGGGGAGTAGACTCGAGCGTAGGCGAGTACGCCCTTTGCCATCGTTCTCAGCCGCGTGCGGGCCAGCTGCTTCCAGGCCAGTCGTGCGCCGAAGTACGTCCACGCCGCGGAGGACACGATCATGAGCGCCAAGTACGCCGGGTGCTCGGAGGGAACGCGAGGGCCCAGCAGCATCCAGGCGGCGAGCGGGAAGCCGTTCAGCAGGAACCAGGCGAGCGAGACGCGGCGGATGTACCAATCCCACACGCCGGAGCGGGGCCAGACGACCGCGAGCCAGCGATTGCGCCGCGCAAGGCGCTCCTCGTGCCTCTTCTTCTCCTCCTGCAGACTCTGGCCCGTTCTGGCGAGGAGGAACGGGGTCCCCGAGAGCAGGGCCTCCAACGGGTGGCGGCGATGCCGAGTGAGGAACGTGGGGAGCTGTTCGAGAAAGGGCTCCCAAGGGTCGAGGGGGGCCATCAATCGGTGGTTCCATCCCTCGTCCGGGTCGAGGGGAGCCCATGACTGAAGGAAGGAGTCCACGGCCTCGGCGGGCAATCGCATTCGCTCGAAGGCGCGAAAGAGCCCGGAGTCCGTGGCCGCGTAGGTCGCCTCGCACTTCGCGCAGCGGATGCCATAGTAGCCTTGGACGAACTCGCCGGAAGCGACGCGCTCGGCCTGCCGGCGTTCCGCTTCCCTGAATCGGTCGAGCCAGCCTTCGTCCTCTCCCAGACGATCCTGCATCTCCCGGACCTCGGGTGCGTACGTCCCGGGGTCGTCGTGGTCGCTATGGAGGAACAAGAGATGGCCGTCGTGATTCGAGAGGAAGTCGTTGAACTCCTCGAGCTCGTAGGACCTGAGCCCGAGCGAACGCAGGGGAGGGTAGAGGAAGCCGAAGGTGATCATCTCGGGCTCAAAACGATAGGAGCCCGTCGTGACGCCCAGGCTCGGGGCCCCCAGGAAGCCGCCGTCCCCGACCCCCGGGGCGTCGGTCCGGCAGTCGAGACAGGTGACTCCGTATTGAACGCTCATGTTGACCTGTCCTCACCGAGGAACATGTCCTTGATCGCGAGCCCGATCGTCCGAGCGATCGGGAAGGCGTGGGGAAACTATGCTTGACGTGGACCCCTCCGTCAAAGGTGCCACCGATCGTGGAGGCCCCCCTCGCGACCACAACCGGTGAGCTGCTCGGCCTCGAGCGCTTTCGTCCGCAGCCCGGAGTTCGCCCAGGCGGAAGTCCGTCGGGGTGGCCGGCCGCGCGAGGGCGGCGCCGCCGCCCTCTCCCAGGCGAGCTCGCCGCCCTGCTCGCGCCAGGTGCCATCGAGGACGATCATGTGCAGGTGCGGATTCAGTCGCAGGTCGGACGACGTCCTCTGTAGCACGGTGACGGCACCGCTTTTGGCTCCGGGCCGACCCTGCTCAGCCACATGCGGCCATGATGACCGTGAACGTGCGGTTTCGCCGGGCCAGGCTGCCAATCTGGACATCCGATCGGGAGCCGGCGAGAATCTCCCCTTACGAATCCTGAGTCTGTCCAGTCTCAGTGGGGACCGCCGATCCACCCGCTGCTGGAGGACATCGAGGGGAGAGTCTGGAGGCATCGGATGGGTGGTCAGGTCGTGCCCCGCTGCGGCGTGGCGGCGAAGACAACCCTTCTCGCGGTGGTCGCGCTCGCGACGCCGGCCCTTGCCGCCGACCGCCCCGAGCGCGCCCCGCTCGAGCGCGAGACTTTTCGGCTCGCGGGCCTGTCGAGGGCGGTTGAGATCGTGGTGGACCGCTGGGGCATCCCGCACATCTACGCCGCGACCGAGGAAGACCTCTTCTTCGCGCAGGGATGGAACGCGGCGCGGGACCGCCTGTGGCAGCTCGACCTCTGGCGCCGGCAGGGAGAAGGGAAGCTGGCCGAGGCCTTCGGTCCGCGCTTCGTGGAGCAGGACCGAGCGGCGCGTCTCTTCCTCTACCGCGGCGATCTCGACCGAGAGCTGCGCAGCTACCACCCTCGCGCGCGCCAGATCTTGACGGCGTTCACGCGCGGGATCAACGCCTTCGTGGATCTCACGAAGCAGAAGCCGGAGCTTCTGCCCGTCGAATTCCCGCTCACGGGTGCGAGACCCGGTCATTGGAGTCTCACCACCCCGCTGGTTCGCCTCTTCGGGCTCACGAGGAACGCGGGGCGCGAGGTCCGCCTCGCAGGGCTCGTCCACACATGGGGCCCGGAGACCGCGCACAAGCTCTCGTCTTTCGAGCCACCCTCGAAGATCGAGGTGCCAAAGGGGCTCGACCTGTCGCTCTTCGACGACAAGGTCCTGAAGACCTACGCCCTCGCCCACGCCGGGGTTACCTTCACGGCCGAGGATCTCGCGCCCCGCCTCGCACCCCAAGAGGGTGAGCGCGTTGCGCGCTCGATCTCGTGGGCGGCCCTCGACGACACGGGCGGGGGCACCCCCCGATTCGAGAGCAACAAC
>CAZVOI010000717.1:0-3475 GCA_964628275.1 uncultured Acidobacteriota bacterium
GGGATCGAATCGACGCTCGCCGGATGGCACAGCGATTTGTTCTCGGACGCGAGCGCGGCGGCGGTCACGTGCGCGATCATCAAGCCCGACTGGAAGCCGCCGTCCGCGACCAGGAACGCCGGCAGTCCCGAGAGCGCGGGGTTCACGAGCCGTTCGATGCGGCGTTCGCTGATCGCGCCCAGCTCGGCGACCGCGATCGCCAGCACGTCGGACGCGATCGCCACCGGCTCGCCGTGGAAGTTGCCGCCCGAGAGCATCTCCCCGGTCTCGGCGAACACCATCGGGTTGTCGGTAGCGGCGTTCATCTCGATCTCGACGCTGCGCGTTACGTAGCCGAGGGCATCGCGCGCGGCGCCGTGGACCTGCGGCATGCAGCGCAGGCTGTAGGCATCCTGGACCTTGCCGCAGTCGCGGTGCGACTCGCGGATCGCGCTGCCGGCCAGCAGACGCCGCAGATTCGATGCCGAAGCGGCTTGCCCCGGGTGCGGCCGCGCGGCGTGGATACGCGGGTCGAAGGCGACGTCGGTGCCCTTGAGCGCGTCGAGCGAGAGAGCGCCGGCGACGTCGGCGGTGCGCGCCAGACGCCACGCTTCCACGACGGCGAGCGCGGCGAGCGCGGTCATCAATTGCGTCCCGTTGATCAGCGCGAGGCCTTCCTTGGCGAGCAGCGTGACGGGCCGCAGCGAGGCCGCCGCCAACGCCGCAGCGCCAGGCAGCTCCTGGTCCCGGTAGCGTGCTCGACCTTCTCCGACGAGGACCAGCGCGAGATGGGCGAGCGGAGCCAGGTCGCCGCTGGCGCCGACGGAGCCCTGCGAGGGAACGACCGGGTGGACGCGCTCGTTCAGCAGCCTCAGCAGCAGGTCGAGGGTCTCGGGTCGCACCCCGCTCCGGCCCTTGGCGAGCACGTTGGCGCGGAGCGCCAGCAGCGCGCGCGTCGTCGCTTCGTCGAGCGGCGGGCCGACGCCGGCGGCATGACTGCGCAACAGGTTCAGTTGCAACTCGGGAAGCCGCTCTCTCGGGATCACCACGTCGGCGAAGTTGCCGAAGCCCGTGTCGACACCGTAGACGACGGCGCCGCTGGCCACCGCTTGTTCCACTACGGCACGCGCCCTCTCGACCGCGGTTCGGGCGGCGGCACCCAGGGCGACCGCTTCGCCGCGCCGGGCGATCGCCTCCAGGGCCGCGAGGCTCAAGCTCTCGCCGTCCAGAACATGGATTGCCGGCATCGGGCGGATGTTACACTCGCCGTCGCTGATGGCCGATCTGGGTCTAATCACGTTGCAGGTGAGAGGCAAGCTGCGCCGCTACGTGCAGGCAAACCTGCTCGAGCAGGACACGGATGCGCTCTTGACCAAACGCAGCGGCGAGTGCAACCGTTGCGGCGCATGCTGCAAGATCCTGTTCGAGTGCCCGTTCCTCGGGACCGACGCCGAAGGCCAGTACACCTGCAAGATCTACGACAAGCGCTTCGCGCAGTGCCGCCTGTTCCCGCTCCACGCCGCCGACCTGCGGGAGGTGAGCGAGTGCAGCTTCACCTTCGCGACCGGCGCGCAACCGGTCGCGGGCGCCCTGTCGCCGACCGAGTAGCGCCCAGCGCTCGCGGGCCACGCCTCGACTGAATGCCGAACATCGTCGTGGCCGGCGCCCAGTGGGGCGATGAGGGCAAGGGCAAGATCGTCGACCTGCTCGCGGCACGGGTCCAGGTCGTGGCCCGCTACAACGGCGGACACAACGCGGGCCACACGGTCCTGATCGGCGGCGACCGCTTCGTCCTCCACCTGATCCCCTCGGGCATCCTGCACTCCGGCATCCTGTGCGTGATGGGCAACGGGATGGTGATCGACCCCTGGGCGCTCGAGAAGGAGATCGAGGAGCTGCGCGCGCGCGGCGTGTCAGTCGAAGACAACCTGGTCATCTCGGATCGGGCGCACCTGATCCTGCCGCACCACCGCGTGGTGGAGCAGATGAACGAAGAGCAGCGCGGCTCGCGCAAGATCGGCACGACGTCGCGCGGCATCGGCCCCGCCTACGAAGACAAGGCCGGCCGCCGTGGCATCCGGATGGGGGATCTGCTCCGGCCCGCCGCGCTGCCCTCGCGCCTGGATGCCGTGCGCGAGCACTTCGAGCAGCTTTGCCGCGGCGCGGGTCGGCAGGCCGACGTCGACTTCGGCGCCCTGGCGCTGGATCTGGCCGGCTTCGGCGAACGGCTCGGGCCTCGGATCAAGGACACCTCGTTGGTGCTCCATGGCGAGATCAGCCGCGGCTACTCGGTGCTCTTCGAAGGCGCCCAGGCGACGCTGCTCGACGTCGACCACGGAACCTATCCGTTCGTGACCTCCTCGACGGCCGTGGCCGCCGGCGCGGCCTCCGGTCTCGGCGTCCCGCCCTCGCGCATCGACGGCGTGCTCGGCATCGCCAAGGCGTACACCACCCGCGTCGGCGGTGGACCCCTGCCGACCGAGATCGGCGGGGAAGTCGAGGAAGCGCTGCGCCAGAAAGGGAACGAGTTCGGCGCCTCCACCGGCCGCCCGCGGCGCTGCGGCTGGTTCGACGCCGTGATCGTCCGCTACTCCGCGCGGCTCAACGGCTTCGACTCGCTCGCGCTCACCAAGCTCGACGTCCTGGACGATCTCGACACGATCCCGGTCTGCACCGCCTACCGCTGCGAAGGCGAGACGCTCTCCGAGCTGCCGATGGACCTGGAAACGCTCGAACGCTGTGAGCCCGTCTACGAGAACCTGCCCGGCTGGAAGTCGGTTACTGCCGGCGTGCGATCGTTCGGGGCGCTACCGAGGGAAGCACAGCGCTACGTCGACCGCGTCGCCGAGCTCTGCGGCTGCGAGATCGGCCTCGTCTCGACCAGCCCCGATCGCCACGACACGATCATCCGCAGCAAGAGCGCGATCGCCGCCTGGTTCGAGTAGGGGAACTCAGCGCTTCCGCGAACGCGGCGACCCGCCGGCCTGCTCGAACAAGGCGAACGACCAAGGCGAATTCTCAAAGAGCGCGTCGGTCCACTCGTTTGAGTCGAGCAGCGAGTTCGCGACTTGCTTGATCGAGCCAGCCATCATCCTCCGCCAGCGCGTGATGTAGTGGCGGCTGCACAGCCGTTCGCGTTCCCAGTGGTCGACGCGATCCCGCGCGTGTCGCACCAGCGCAACCGCCATCGGCTTTGGTGCTGCCAGCAGGCGCGCCGCGAGCTCGGCGCGACGTCGTCGGCGATCAAGCCTCCGCGAACGATTCTCTTCTCGAGCCAGAAGGGTTTCGGACCTGGCGGCGGCTCTCAAGAGCGCCGGAAAGATCGTCGCGAACCAAGGAACTGCCTCATGGGAGTACCGGAATCGTCGAGACGATCTGCTGGCAGGCGGGGTTGGTGCTGGTGCATCCCGTGATGACCGTGAAGTAGGTGATGGGGGTGGGGTTGCCTCGCCACGTCTGGTTCGGGATGCTGAGCCCAGCCGATTCGAATGCCCCA
>CAZVOI010000718.1:0-3900 GCA_964628275.1 uncultured Acidobacteriota bacterium
GCGTTCGCTGTCCTATATGCAGCTGGGCGTGCAGCACATCCTGCTGGGCGTCGACCACCTGCTGTTCGTGCTCGGCCTGCTGCTGATCGTCTCCGACCGTTGGATGCTGGTGAAGACGATCACCTCCTTCACCTTGGCCCACAGCATCACGCTGGCGATCGCGACGCTCGGCTACGCGAGCGCGCCGCTGCCGCCGCTCAACGCGGCGATCGCGCTCAGCATCCTCTTTCTCGGCCCGGAGATCGTCCGCGTGTGGCGCGGCGAGACGAGCTTCACGATCCGGCACCCGTGGCTGGTGGCGTTCTCGTTCGGCCTGCTGCACGGGTTCGGCTTCGCGAGCGGCCTCACCGCGATGGGGCTGCCGAAAGCCGAGATCCCGCTCGCGTTGCTCCTCTTCAACTTAGGTGTCGAGCTGGGCCAGCTCTGCTTCGTGCTGCTGATCCTCGGCCTCGAACGCTCGTTCCGCACGCTCGAGATCCGCTGGCCGCGCTTCGTCCTTGGGCTGCCCGGCTACACCGTCGGCTCGCTCGGCGCGTACTGGGCGATCCAGCGCACGCTGGTTCTCCTTGGGGCAACGCGTTGAAGGCACGGCGTGGGCTGCTGCTGCTGCTCTTCGCGACTCCCGCCTGGGCGCACGTCCTGGAGGGACAGGCCGCGGGTTTCCTGAGCGGCGTGAAGCACCCGGTCTCCGGCCTCGACCACGTTCTGGCGATGGTCTCGGTCGGCCTGTGGGGCGCGCAGCTCGGCGCACCCGCCGTCTGGCTGCTGCCGGTGACGTTCCCGATGGTGATGGCGCTCGGCGGCTTCCTCGGCCTGGTCGGCATCCCGCTGCCGGGCGTCGAGGCCGGCATCGCGCTCTCGGCGGTGCTGCTCGGCCTGATGGTCGCGCGCGAAGCGCGGCCGCCGCTGTGGCTGGCGACGGCGCTCGTGGGCTTCTTCGCGATCTTCCACGGCCACGCCCACGGCACCGAGCTGCCGCCGGGGCAGAGCGGGCTCCTCTACAGCATCGGCTTCGTCATCGCGACCGGTTGTCTCCACGGCGTGGGCATCGGCATCAGCCTGGTCCACCGCTGGGCCTGGGGGCGCATCGCGCTTCGCGTCGCCGGCGCGGCGGTTTCCGTGGCCGGCTTCGCCTTCCTGTGGAGGGCGGTGGCATGAGCGCGGCCCAGCGAAGTCGCCGGCTCGCGATTGTCGCCGGTGCCGCCGCGCTGCTCTTCCCTGTGCCAGCGCACGCCCACCTCGTGACGACCGGCCTCGGTCCGCTCTACGACGGCATCTCGCACGTGCTGCTGAGCCCGGACGACCTGCTGCCGGTGCTCGCGATGGCCTTTCTCGCCGGCCTCAATGGCCGCCCGGCCGGCCGCCTTGCGCTGTTCCTGCTCCCGTTGGCCTGGGCCCTCGGCGGCGTCGTGGCCTTGGAGGTCGGCGCAGCGATCTTGCCGGGGGCCGTCGCGTCCTCGTCGTTCCTGGTGCTCGGCATCCTGATCGCCGCCGACCGCCGGCTCTCGCCGGCTGTCGTTGCCAGCCTCGCCATCGCGCTCGGCCTGCTTCACGGCTGGCTGAACGGCGCGGGAATCGCGGCGGCCGGGCGCGAAGCGCTCGGTCTCGCCGGCATCGCGACCGCGGTCTTCGTGTTGGTGGCGCTGGCCAGCGCTTTCGTGGTGTCGTTGCGCGCGCCATGGGCGCGCATCGTCGTGCGCGTGGCCGGAAGCTGGATCACCGCGATCGGCCTGCTCATGCTCGGCTGGAGTCTGCGGGGTCGGCTCTGAGGTCCCTTGATCTGGTAGCTTGAGGCCTGGGACGCGGCCAACTGAATGACATTCAGCAGGAAGATCGTCGTCGGTCTCGTGCTCGGCGTAGCCACCGGGCTGTTCCTGGGCGACCGCGCGGCTCCCTTCAAGATCCTGGCCGACGGCTTCATCCGGCTGCTGCAGATGACCGTGCTTCCGTACGTGACGGTCTCGATGATCGCCGGCATCGGCGGCCTCGACGCCACGACCGCGCGGCGCCTGTTCCTGCGGGTGGGCGCGCTGACTCTCGTGCTCTGGGCCCTCTCGCTGTGCGCGGTCTTCCTGATGCCGCTCGCGTTTCCCGAGATGCAGTCGGCGTCGTTCTTCAGCACCACGATCGTCGAGGAGCGCGCGGCGGTCGATTTCCTGTCCCTCTACATCCCGTCGAATCCTTTCCATTCCCTGGCCAACAGCGCCGTCCCGGCGGTGGTGCTGTTCAGCGCGGTCCTGGGCCTGGCGCTGATGGGTGTCCGCGACAAGGAGCGGCTGATCCATTGGCTGCAGGTGGTGGAGCGGGCGCTCGCCCGCGCCAACCGCCTGGTGTCGCGGCTCACGCCGATCGGGCTGTTCGCGATCGCCGCCCACACCGCCGGCACGCTCGACCTCGATCAGGTCGCCCGGCTGCGCGTGTACCTGATCGCGTACGGGACGATGGCGCTCCTGCTCTCGCTGTGGATCTTCCCCGGCCTGGTCGCGTGCCTGACCCCGATTCCCGCTCGGCGCGTCCTGCAAGCGACGCGCGACGTCCTGATCACGGGCTTCATGACGGCCGACCTCTTCATCGTGCTGCCCGCACTGATCGAGCGGTCGAAGCAACTGCTCGTCGAGGCCGGCAACCCGGAGCCGGAGGAGGGCTCGCCGCCCGACGTGATCGTGCCCGCCTTCTACAACTTTCCCCACGCGGCCAAGATGCTCTCGCTGAGCTTCGTGCTGTTCGCGGCCTGGTACTCGGAGACGCTGCTCGGCCTCGCCGAGTACCCGCGCCTGGTCGCGGCCGGCGTGATGAGCCTGTTCGGCAGCGTCAACGTGTCGCTGCCGTTCCTGCTCGACCTGGCGCACGTTCCCGCCGACACTTTCCAGCTCTTCCTCGCGACCGGCGTGCTCAACTCCCGGTTTGGAACTCTGGCGGCGGCGATGCACATGGTGGTGCTCGCCCTCGCTGGAACGTACGCGCTGAACGGCAAGCTCTTGGTGTCGGCTCCCCGCATCTTGCGCTACTTGCTGGTCAGCGCAGGCGTGACCGCGGCCACGCTCGCCGGCCTCGGTCTCGCGCTGCGCGCCCTCGGCGGCGGCAGCTACGAGGGCGCCCGGCTCGCGAGCGAGATGGGGCTGCTGCGACCGGCGTCGCGAGGGGCGGTCGTTCTGACGGAGCTTCCAAGCGAACCCCCGGCCCGGCCGCGCCAGGGCGCGTCGATCCTGGAGACGGTGCGCGCCCTCGGCCGGATCCGCGTCGGCTTCATCCCCGATCAGCGACCGTACAGCCACATCAACGCTCGGGGCGAGCTGGTCGGCTTGGACGTCGAGATGGCGCATGCGCTGGCCGGCGAGCTCGGCGTGGCCGTCGAGTTCGCGCCGGTGCCGCGCGACCGCTTCGAGGAAGTGGTGGAGGCCGGGCGCGTGGACGTCGTGATGGCGGGCGTCGTGCTGACGACGCGGCGAGCCAGCCGGGTGGAGTTCTCACCGCCCTACCTCGACGAGACGCTGGCCTTCGTGGTTCCCGACCACCGCCGCGCCGATTTCTCGGACGCGGCTTGGGTTCGCGCCCAGGCAGGGCTCCGGGTCGGCGTTCCGGACCTGCCCTACGTGCGTCAATTGCTGGAGCGCGAGTTTCCCAACGTGGCGATCGTGCCGATGGCCCTCAACGACCCCGAGGGCTACTTCGCCGGGCGGAGCGGGCTGGACGCTGCCCTCCTCACTGCCGAGCGCGGGTCGTTCATGACTCTGCTCTACCCTGCGTACTCGGTGGCCGTGCCGCACCCATTGGAGATACGCCTTCCGTTGGCCTACCCGGTCGCCCGGCATCACGTCGAGCTGGCGCGCTTCCTCGGCCTCTGGATCGATCTGAAGCGCAAGGACGGCACGATCCAGGCCCTCTACGACCATTGGATCC